>NZ_CP099490.1:3457032-3771308 GCF_023923205.1 Ornithinimicrobium cryptoxanthini
GCCCGCCACACGGAGACGATCATCAAATAGCTGTAGATCCAGTACGCGAGGCCGAGGAGTAGCGCACGACCACGACCCGTCCCCGGTTCGGCCTTGATCCGATAGACGAGACCCCACACCGCCAGCGGACCGATCCCGAAGACGATGATCAACGGGATCAGGCCCCACGCCCCGCCGGCGAACCAGCCCGTCACACCGGCCGGCGTCATCACGGCATACCTGATGACGAATCCCCACGCGGCGACGTAGACCACGGAGCCCACGAGCTGAGTCCACGGAATGAGCAGGAAGTAGCAGATCTCAAGTGCTGCTGGCGTGCTCAGGTTGCGCGAGCGCAGCACCGCGCCCAGGTAGCGCAGGCACTCCATGCCACCCTGCGCCCATCTGGTCCGTTGCCGCACCAGCGCTCGCGCTGAGGGCAGGCCCTCCTGGGCCACCCAGACGTCATTGCAGTATTCGTTGCGTCGACCCACCAGCAGGACATGCAGCCCGAGCTCGAAGTCTTCAAGCAGGGAACCGTGCCAGGGCGTGCCGTGCTGCTCAGCGATGAGGTCAAGGACTGACAAGCGGCTGAACTGGCCGTTGCCGCCCATGCCAACCGAACCCAGGCTGCGGCGCAGATGCTGCATGGCGGCGATGACTGAGCGGAACTCCAGGTCCTGCAATGTCACCAGAAGGCGACCGAACCTGGTCACGGGCTCAGGATCGCCGGCGTCGATGCGGCCAGACTCTCCGCGGTTGACCATGCGGACCTGGAGCTGGGCCGCGCCCACCTGAGTGTCACCAAAAATGGTCGGCCCGCTCAGTGTTGCGAGCGCATCAGGGTCGAGAACACCATCCGCGTCAATGACGCCGACGACGACGCGTTCGGCCGCCTTCTCGTAGTCCTCGCCGTGCACCATCTCGAGGTGGCGGCGGATCGCACGCCATCCGGCGTTCAGGGCGGCACCCTTGCCCTGTCTGGCCTGCGGCGGCGTCCGGCGGACGACGTGGACGCGAAGGTCGGTCCGTGCGAGATCCTCAAGAATGGTGAGAGTGCCGTCCGAGGAGTCGTCGTCGATGGCCCAGACGTGCGCTGAAGGGTGCATCTCCCGCATGCGCGTGACCGTCCGGTGCACCACCCTCTCCTCGTCGAGGCAGGGGATCAGCACGTGCCACTCAAATGACTGGGGATCGCCTGCAGCGGTCTTCTGGTGCCGGAGGAACGGGAGCAGGATAGCCATGACGTAGCCGAGGAAAGTGATGCACAGAGCGAGGGCCATGAGGTCAACCCAGGGCCCTAGTCCTAGCGGGCTCATGCTCCCACCGCCGACATACGGGCCGGATCGCGCAGGATGAGGCGGACAAAGAGGAGCACAGCAGCAACGAAACCGATGGTGCTGATCGCTGACCCGAGAAAGACGTGGCTGAACTCATAGCCACGCTCAAATCCCATCGTCTTCATCATCGCGACAATGGTGGCAATCCGGAGCTGGTTGGCGATCATGAAGACGAGCACCAACGCACCAACACCCAGTGCGACTGACCGTAGGCGCAGCGGCCGCATCCACGCAGCTGCCGCAGACCCACCGAGGAAGAGCGCGGTCAAAGGAGCCACGCTGCAACCCACACTGAAGCCCACGCCCACCCAGCGACCATCAAGGGGGAAGATGACAGCCTGTCCCATGGCGTCCGCTCCGAGGCCGCCAAGGTTGAGAAGGGTGGCTTGGGCCAGCGCTTCGACGGAGCGCACACTTTGTCCCAGCAGGAGCAGTGCCAGGGCCGCGACCAGCAGGAAGACCGCGATAATCAGGGAGGGGCGCCGCTGCACCTGGCCATCGCTCGATGCCATCGGCGAGAAGGCGACCTTTCGGTGCCTACCCCGGTACCTGCCCAAAAGTTAGCTCTGGCCTGTGCGAGCTGCGGAGAATCTATAGGCCAGCAGCCCGACAACCATCAGCGCCAAGCCCACCAATGCGTAGGCGAAGAGCGGTGCGCCGGTATACGCCAAACTTCCCCCCGCAACGACGGTTCCGCCGCCACCAACCTTGTACATAACAATTCCCCAACCTGTGGTGATTTTCGTCGTCCAAAGTGTCTTCGTCGTCCAGAGTGACCGTAGCCACACGCCACCAGCGCCACAAGAGACTTGGACAAGACTTTACGTTCGGCCATTGCTGCAGATCATAGATTTGCCTGATCTATACCTACACTAGACCTTCATTCATCGCGTGAGAGGCGATGCCGTGGTATCACGCATGCGAACCCGCGCGTAGTAAAGGCATAACCGCCGCGCTCCCTGGACTCAGCGCAGGAACACCAAGCACCTACGCGTCAGGCAGGTGGCGTCCACTCAGGGTCGCGGCCGAGCAGCGCCACCAGCTGGTCGACGCGGCTCTCGGACTCGGTCGTCACCGGCGCAGCGAAGATGCCGGGCACCTCGCCGGCGCCCACCCGCGGCTTCTCATAGGCCAGCGCGGCCTCCACCGCATCGGGCACGAGGTGCGGGCGCACCCCGATCGCCCGGGCGAGGTCCCAGGCGTGGACCGTGAGGTCGACCAGCATTTGCTGGGCATACTCCGTCGTGCTGGAGGTGCCGAACGACATCTGGATCTCCCGCTCCGGCGCCTGCCCCCACGCCAGCACGGACGCGGTGATCGCGCGCCGCCAGGCCCCCATCGGGTCATCGCCCAGGACGTCACCGTCATAGCGGCTGCCCACCTGCTCCAACGACTCCCCCCGCAGCAGGTGCGGCGCCCAGAGGTGCTCGACGGTGAGGTGGTTGAGCAGGTCACGCACGCTCCACTCACGGCACGGGGTCGGCCGATCCCACTGCCCCTCGAGTGGCAGCTCGGTGACAACGCGGGAGGCCTCCGGGATCAACTCGATCGCTTCGCTCACCTGCGCCACACTAGGTGTCATGGCTGGTGACAGCGAGCGCGGCCGGGAATCTGTGGACGAAGCGATGGCCGGCACGCCCCGCGCCGACTTCCTGCCGCGGTCGGTGCGCCGCTCCGCCGGGCAGGACCGCGCGCTGCAGATCGGCCACGGCTCGACCTGCTCCCAGCCGAGCACGCTCCTGGCGATGCTGCGTCTCCTAGACGTCCGCCCGGGCCATCGAGTGCTCGACGTGGGCAGCGGGTCCGGGTGGAGCACCGCGATCCTCGCCCGGCTGGTCGGCCCAGAAGGGTGGGTGCTCGGGGTCGAGCTGGAGCAGGAGCTGGTCGAGCGAAGCGGCAAGGCCCTGGAGGGTATGCCGACCGCCCAGGTCCGCGTCGCCGCACCCGGCTCCCTGGGCTCGCCCGAGGACGGCCCGTTCGACCGGATCCTGGTCTCGGCCGGGACCAACCAGGTGCCGCAGGAGCTGGTCGACCAGCTGACCCCGGATGGCGCTCTGGTGCTGCCCCTGGCCGGTCGGCTCGTCCGCGTCACCCGCGACGGCCACGAGACCGCGCCGGGCCACTACCAGTTCGTGCCCCTGCGCTGACCAGTTCTTGCAGCACACTCGCTCACGGGTTGCAAGCACCCGGCTAGGAATCCTGCAAACATCGGCCTAGACACCCTGCAAACATCGGCCTAGTCACCTGCCGAGCTGCCCGTCAGCCGACCGGCGTCTCCCGCTTGCGCCGGACATACAACTGCTTGCGCACGCGGGCGACGACGGTGCCGTCCTGCGCGACCACGTCGGTCTCGAACCAGCGCAGCACCTTGCTGCCGTCCGCCGCCGCGGCGCGCAGCTCGTCCAGGTGCTCGTCGGTCACCTGGAACTCGGCCCGCACCGACGAGGTCCCAGGCGCGACGAACTCGATCTCGCCAGCCTTGTCCCACACGACAAACTCCGGCCCGAGGTTGCGCAGCACCAGCACCATCCAGAACGGGTCGGTCATCGCAAACAGCGAGCCACCGAACAGCGTGCCGACATAGTTGCGGGTCAACGGCCGCTTGTGCAGCGCGACACGGGCATAGCGGAAGTCGGCCGAGATCTCCTCCACGCGGATGCCGCTGGCCAGGAAGGGCGGCCACACGTTGAGGAAGTGGCGCATCGCCCGGTGGTTGCCGCCGAGCGACTGCCAGGTCGGCAGAGCCCTCACGGCGACTCCTCTCGCGAGTCCTCCAGAGCACCCTCTCGCGACTCGCCCGCCACCCGACGGCCCTTGCGGTGCTGCGCCCCCTCCGGCGCAACCCCCATGAACTTGTGCAGCAGCCGGTCGATCAGCAGACCGAGCAGCACCCCACCCGCCACCGCGACCGCGGTCGCCAGCAACGGGTTGTCATGCAGCCAGCGACCGGCGAGTGTCCCGATCGCGATGGAGTATGCCGCCCAGCTCAGGGCGGCGACGAAGTCCAGTGCGAAGAACTTGCGCCAGCGGAACTTCGTCGCCCCCGCGGTGATGTTGACGACGACCCGGCCCACCGGGATGTAGCGCGCGGCGATGATGATCATGGCGCCCCGCTGATCCAGCTCGCGGTGGGCCCAGCCCATCGCATCGCGCACGCGGTGGCTCTTGCTGTGGTTGAGCCGGGTCAGCCCCCCGTGGCGACCGATCGCATACGCAATGTTGTCCCCGAGCATCGCCCCCGTGGCCGCGACCACAAAGACCCACCACATGTTCGGCTCCCCGACCGAGGCGGACACTGCGGCAAGCGCGACGATGATCGACTCGCTGGGCAGTGGCGGGAAGAAGCCGTCGATCGTGCACAGCGCAAACACCAGAGGCAGCACCCACACCGAGCCAGCTTGCGCGCGGACGAACTCGTTGATCATGTCAACCACGACGCCACCTCCTCCCCCGACCGCGTCGGACGACAGTCAAACTAACTGAGGGCACCGACGGTTCCCAACACGACCGCCCCTCACAGCCACGATCACAGCCACGACACGTGCGGCGCGACCAGCGCATAGCCCACGAACGCCACCACGTCGAGCACCGTGTGCGCGATCACGAGCGGCATCACGCGCTTGGTCCGGACATAGACGAGCCCCAGGATCAGCCCCATCGCGACGTTGCCGACGAACCCGCCGAACCCCTGATAGAGGTGATAGCTGCCGCGCACCAGCGCACTCGTCACCACGATCGTCACGGTCGACCACCCCGCCTGGGCCCACCGGGTGAACAGGTAGCCAACCATCACCACCTCCTCCAGCAGCGCGTTGCCGACGGCGGCCAGCACCAGCACCGGGATGCCCCACCAGATCGCGGGCAGGCCGGCAGCACTGATCGTCGTGTTGACCCCCAGCTCCCGCGCGCCCAGATAGAGCGCCAGCCCCGGCAGCCCGATCAGGGCGGCGAGCCCGAGCCCGGCCACCGTGTCGCGCCCGGGGCGGGCCAGGTCCAGACCGATGGCCCGGTGGGGACGGGGCAGGTCCTGGCTCAGCAGGAACAGTGCCAGCAGCACCGGCACCAACGGCAGGAGTATGTCGGCAAGCTGGTAGGCCAGGTCCAGCCAGGGCCGGTCGGGGACCCTTGAGGTGTTCATCGCGGTGGTCTGCTGGGCCAGCGGGGTGGGCGCGGTGAGCTTGCGGATCAGCGACAGCAGCGCCCACACCGCGGAGGCGCCGAGGCTGACGCCGAGGACGAGGACGGTCTCGGTGACCAGCCGTTGCCGACGGGTCACCGACCGCCCGGACGCGGCAGGGACGACGGGAGTCATGTGCCTAAGGTAACGATTCGGTCATCTCTGGGTCTTGACTATGGACATTTGGGGGTGTCCAACGCAGACTGCCTGAGCACCCTTGAGACCATCCGCCACTTTGGCGTGGGCGAAAGCGTGCGGCAGATTCCACTCCGAGTAAGGATTCCAACAGTGCGAAAGCCCCATCCCGGAACGCGAGCGCGGATCGCCGCTCTCGCTGCGTCCGCGGTCGTGGTCTCGCCACTGGCGGTAGGCACCATGTCGGCTCAGGCCGACGAGGTAGCCAACCTCCAGCTAGGTGAGACCAAGACTTATATCGTCCAACTGGCCGACGACCCCCTGGTCGCCTTCGACGGCGGCCACGGTCTGACCGCGACGGCTCCCAAGGCAGGCGAGAAGGTCGACGCCGACAGCGCTGCCGCGCAGGCCTACACGGACTACCTGGGTGCACAGCGCGCCGACGTCCTGCAGACCCTCGGCCTGAGCTCCTCCGACGTCGTGACGACCTACGAGGCCGCGCTGAACGGCTTCGCCGTGGAGATGACTGCCGCCGAGGCGATCCACATGCGCAAGGCTCCGGGCGTCCTCCAGGTGTGGGAGGACGAGATCCGCCACGCAGACACGGTGCAGACCCCTGACTACCTGGGTCTTTCTGGTGACAACGGCGTCTGGGCGACCGAGTTCGGTGGCGTCGACAACGCCGGCGAGGGCATCGTCGTCGGAGTCATCGACACCGGCATCGACCCCAACAACCCGAGCTTCGCGGGCGAGGGCATCTCCGCTCCTCCCGCCGACTGGGCCGGCGACTGTAACGAGGCCGGAGTCGACCGCTACGCCGCGTTCGAGTGCAACAACAAGGTCATCGGTGCGCGCTGGTATGGCGAGGCTTTCGGCAACACCGTCATCCCGGAGGAGTTCACCTCCGCACGTGACTACAACGGTCACGGTTCGCACACGGCCGGCACCTCCGCCGGCAACCACGACGTGCCGCTGAGCATCCAGGGCGCCGAGCTCGGGCTGGCCTCGGGCATGGCCCCCGCAGCGCACATCGCGGCCTACAAGGCTCTGTGGATGACCGCTGACGGCAACGGCTCCGGCACCACTGCCGGCCTCGTGGCCGCGATCGACGACGCCGTCCTGGACGGCGTCGACGTCATCAACTACTCGATCTCCGGCTCGAGCACCAACATCATGGGCCCGGACGAGGTGGCCTTCCTGTTCGCCGCTAACACGGGCATCTTCGTCTCCACGTCGGCCGGCAACTCCGGCGACACGGTCGGCGTCTCCTCGGTCGCGCACAACGCACCCTGGACGATGACCGTCGCTGCCAGCACGCACAACCGCGGCGCGGAGAACAGCGTCACGCTGGGCAACGACGCCACCTATGACGGTGTCGGCTACGGCGGCCCGGTCGAGGCACCGCTGGTCTATGCCGGCGACATCCCCGCCACGGGGGTCGCCGCGAGCGAGGCCGAGCTGTGCGCCACCGGCGCGGTCGACGATGCTGCTGCAGACGGCAACATCGTGGTCTGCATGCGCGGCGCCTACGCACTGGTCGACAAGGGCAGTGAGGTCGCCAACAGCGGCGGCGTCGGCATGGTCATGATCAACGACCCGGCCGGTGCGGCCGGTCAGAACGCGATCATCTATGAGGTGCCGGCCACGCACCTCGCGGCCGCTGAGGGCCAGCTGGTCAAGGACTACGCGCAGACCGCTGCGGCTCCCACTGCCACGATCAGCGCCACCACCAACACCATCGTGAACGCCCCGGAGATGGCGAGCTTCTCGTCATACGGTCCGGCGCTGGCCGGTGGCGGGGACCTGCTCAAGCCGGACATCACGGCTCCGGGCGTCGACATCGCCGCTGCCTACCACGTGGACCACTCCGACCCCGGCACCCCGACCTTCTCCCAGATCTCGGGCACCTCGATGTCGGCCCCGCACATCGCGGGCCTGGCAGCGCTGATGAAGCAGGAGTTCCCGGAGTGGAGCCCGGCCGCCATCAAGTCGGCCATGATGACCACCGCACGTGACGTCGATGACGCGGGTGACCCGATCGAGCGCCTCGGCACCGTCGCCACCCCGTTGAACTATGGTGCCGGTGAGGTCCAGCCTGCTCCGTCCTACAACCCGGGTCTGGTCTACGACGCCGGCGTGAACGAATGGCTTGACTACGCCTGCGCCATCGGCCAGCTCAGCGGTTGCACCGGCGAGGAGCCGGCTGCGAGCGACCTGAACTACCCGAGCATCTCGGTGGGTTCGCTGCCGGGTCAGCAGACGGTGACCCGCACGGTGACCGACGTGACCGGCGTGGGTGGCACCTACACCTTCGACATCGACGCCCCGGAGGGCACCACGGTGACGGTCGTTCCCACGGTCCTGACCGTGCCCGCCGACGGCACGGCCAGCTACGAGGTGACCATCACGGCCACCACCGCTGAGCCGGAGGCCTGGACCTTCGGTCAGCTGCGGCTGGTCAGCGGTGAGATCACCGTCGAGAGCCCGATCGCGGTTCGTCCCCTCGAGATCTCCGCTCCCGCGGAGCTGAACGGCGAAGGCTTCTCGGGCAGCAGCAGCTACCAGGTCACCCCGGGCTTCACCGGGACGCTGTCCACGGACATCGACGGTCTGATCCCCTCCGACGAGCGGCCGCTGGCGGTCACCTCGGACGGTCCGGCGGGTGGTGCTGGCTTCCAGGACCACGTCGAGCCGATCGTGGTCCCGGCGGGCACCAAGACGCTGCGGATCTCGACCTTCCAGTCGGAGATCACCCCGGCTGGCGTTGACATGGACCTGTTCCTCATCAACCCGGCCTACACCGCAGTTGTCGCACAGAGCGCGGCTGGTGGCTCGGATGAGTCCATCACCCTCGACAACCCGGCAGCCGGCACCTACTACCTGGCGCTGGACTACTGGGATGGTGCCGCGGGTGCCGTTGCCAACGTGCCGACCCACGTGTGGGCCGTCACCGACGCCGACGAGGGCAACATGACCGTCTCCCCGGAGACCGCCCCGGCGGCCATCGGCGTGCCGATCGACCTCACGGTCGCCTGGGACGGTCTCGCGGGCGGTGCTCGCTACCTGGGCAACGTCAACTACCTCAACGGTGGCGAGACCATCGGCAAGACGATCGTCTCGGTCGTCACCGACGGTGTCGAGCGCGTGGCGGGCGATGACCGCTACGCCACGGCGGCAGCGATCTCGGAGCTCTACCCCGAGGGTGCTGACACGGTCTACGTCGCCTATGGCGAGGCGTTTGCGGACGCGCTCACCGGGTCGGCAGCAGCCGGCGCCGGCATGTCGACCATGACGACACCTGAGGGCGACGCCGCTCCGGTGCTGCTGGTCGGCAAGAGCATCCCGACGGTGACGTCGGACGCTCTGGACGCCCTGGCTCCGAGCAACATCGTCGTGCTGGGTGGCCCGGCCTCTGTGTCCAACGACATCGAGACCGAGCTGACCGCGTGGGCCCCCGTGAACCGCATCGGTGGTGCAGACCGTTATGAGACGTCTGCCCTGCTAGCGGCGGAGTTCCCGGCCGGTCTGTCCAAGGTCTATGTGGCCAGCGGCTATGACGCTGCCTTCCCTGACGCGCTGGCCGCTTCGGCGCTGGCGGGTCATGAGGGTGTGCCGGTGCTGCTGACCAAGACGAACTCGGTGCCTGCCACGGTTAATGCGGCCATCACGGGTCTCAACCCGGACAGCGTCGTCGTCGTCGGTGGACCGAGCTCGGTCTCCAACGGCGTCTACGCCACCCTGGGTGCGGACTCGCGTCTGGCCGGTGACGACCGTTGGGAGACCAACGTGGCGATCACCGCGTCCTACGCTGCGGATGCCCCCCGGGCCTACGTCGCGTCGGGTCTGACGTGGCCGGACGCGCTGACGGGTGCGGCTCTGGCCGGCTCCGAGGGTGCGCCCATGCTGCTGACCCACCCGGACGCGCTCCCGGGCGTGATCAAGACCGAGCTCAACCGGCTCTCGCCGGCTGACGCGACCATCTTTGGTGGTCCCGCCTCGGTCAGCCACGCAGTGGAGGACGAGCTCAACGCTCTGCTCCCCAGCTGGCAGTGAGGCCGCGGCCGGTGACCCGGCCGTGAGCTAAGCACCAGGACGGGCCCATCCCCTTGCGGGGGTGGGCCCGTCTCGCTGTCCTGTCCCTCATGCCGCGGGAGTGGCCTGGTGGCGGCGCTCCCGAGGCGTCGGGTCAGACCTGCCAGCGCTCGGCGAGCAGCAGGAAGCTGACCAGCCAGTGGGTCGCCATGAAGTCGCCCTCGGTCACGTGCGGCAGCACGGCATCGACCTGACGGTCCGCCGACTGCAGGAGTATGCCGGCGCGCACCCCCGGCAGCGACCTCGCCAGGGCGCGCAGCTGCCAGGCGCGGGAGAGGGCCAGGCCCAGCAGGTGGGCTCCCTGACCGTCGGTCGGGTCGAGCACGGTGGGCGGCTCCAGCAGGTGCGCGTGAGCACCCTCGCCCAGACCCGGCAGGAAGTGCTCGAGCCACGCGGCGAAGTCGAGGCCGAGGACGGCCTGCATCAGCACGGCCTCGGTCAGCGCGGGCGAGAGGAAGTCGCTGCCGGACGGCTCGTCCGCCGTGGCCGCAGGTCCGTCGTCACCGAACCAGTCGACGGCCCGGGCCGCGACGGCCTGCGTGACATCGACCCGACCGAGCTCACCGAACGCGCGGTGCAGGAGCAGCAGCCCGAAGGCGTCGTTCTGGTGCTTGCCGTGCCGGATCGGATAGGCCTGCCGCGGCAGCCAGGCCAGGACGTGGTCGGCGATCACCTCGAGCAGCGGCGCCATCGCGCGCGACCACTGCGGGTGCTCGCGCACGGCAGCCCCCAGCAGCGCCGCCCAGGCCCAGCCATAGGGCCGCTCAAAGCCGGGCCGCTCCCGCAGATAGGCCGCCTCGACGGCGAGGTTGGCCGGGGTGAGCCGCTCGTCCAGCAGCTGTCGCGCGACCTGTGCCTCCACCCACTGGTCGGGCACCGGCAGACCTGCTCCCACGGCATACGCATCGCTGTCCGGATCTCGGGTGGCCCCGGCGTCCTCTCCCAGCAGTTGGACCAGGGACCACTGCATGTGCACCGACGAGTGCCAGTCCAGCGCGCCGTGGAAGGCGGGGTGCAGCCGCTGCGGGGTGATGTCGGTGTCGTGCGGTCCGGTGGCCACGTGCCCGGAGGAGTAGGGGTAGGGCCGCTGGAGGACCTCGGTGGCGATCCGCAGGAGGCGCTGGTTCATGGGGCCATCTTGCTCCCTACGATGGTTGCGTGACCTACTACCAGCCCCTCGGTGACGGGGTTTATCGGCCGACGATCCACACGCAGGGCGCCTGGCAGGAGACCGAGCAGCACATGGGGCCAGCCTCGGGCCTGCTCGCCCACGCGCTAGAGCTCCACGAGCCGCGCGAGGACCTGCAGCTGGCGCGCATCTCCTTTGACATCCTCGGCATGATCCACCTCGAGGACTCCACGATCCGCACCCGCACCGTGCGGCCCGGGCGGACCATCGAGCTGGTCGAGGCGACGATGAGCTCGGGCGGGCGCGACGTGATCCGGGCCAGTGGGTGGCGGCTGTCCACCCAGGACACCTCGGCCGTGGCCGGGACCGCGGTCGAGCCTTTGCCTGGTCCGGAACGGCTGGAGCCGTGGCAGGGCATGCAGGTGTGGGGTGGCGGCTACATCAGCTCCGTGGAGTTCCGCGCGGTCGAGCCCCCGGTGCCGGGGCGCGCGCGGGTCTGGCTGCACACCGAGCACGACCTGGTGGAGGGCGTGCCGTCCACCCCGCTGGCCCGGTTCGTCGGTCTGGTCGACACGGCCAACGGCATCGCCGTGCGGCAGTCGCCGCGTGAGTGGCTCTTCCCCAACACGGATCTGACCATCCACTTCCACCGCCCGCCCACCGGGCGCTGGGTCGGTCTGGACACGACGGTCTCCTGGGGTGGCACCGGCCTCGGGGTCACCTCAACCGTGCTGCACGACGAGCACGGACCCGTCGGCCACGCGCTCCAGGTCCTGACGGTCCGCGCTCAGTGAGGGCGGGACGTCGCAGACTATGTGACCCTCGTCACAGTCTGCGAGATAGCGCAACTCAGCCCCCTCTCGCGACGTCTCTTGAAGTGTGTGGGTCCGGGGCAAGACCCGACACATGAGCGGGACTCTTCGGAGTGCACCGCGACAGGGAAGGGCGTCGGCGCAGGGGTCGGCGCCTTTTCCTTTGCTCACAGCCTCCGGTCTGCTCACCGCTTCCCGACTTCCTCACCGCCTCTCGCCTGCCGCACCGCGTCCCGTCTGCCACGGGACGGAACGGAGCGATCGGTCTGACCGTCATACACTCGGAAACCGACGAGAGGTGAGGACAGATGAAGATCTCCCGACCGATTCGCGCTGGCGCACCCGCGCTCGCCGTGATGCTCGTCTTGGGGCTGGGGGCCTGCGGGACGACCGAGGACACACCAGGGGGCACAACCGAACCCACGAGCAGCGACACGGCGCCGACGACTGAGCCCGCTGACGATGTTGCCCCGACGACCGACGACGAGGAAGCCACCGAGATGCCCCCTGTGAACCCGACCGAGGGCGCTGCCCTGCCGACCGGCCCCGTGCCCACCAACGTGCTCGCCCAGGACAACGTCAAGGCCGCCGTCACTGATCTCGCCGAGCGCGAGGGTGTCGGCGAGGATGCGGTGGCGGCCGCTGGCTACTCCGCCGTGACCTGGCGCGACGGCAGCATCGGCTGCCCGAAGCCGGGAATGATGTATACCCAGGCCCTGGTCCCCGGCCACCTCCTCGTGCTCGAGGTCGACGGCGAGCTGTTCAGCTATCACGCCGGCCGGGACGGCACGTTCAACTACTGCGCCAACCCGAGCCTGCCGCCGCTCGACGCGACCATGTGACGCTCAGCCTCGGGCGTGCGGGCCTGTCTGAGGCACTGCGGGAAATCCCGAGTGAAAGCATGGACGCCGATCGTCGCTAGCCGTGGATCGGATCAGAACGGCGGCGGGTCGTCGTGGGGCTTGGACCAGGGTCCGTGTCCGGTGCCGCCGGTGTCCTTCCCGCGGTCGTGTTGCTGACCGGCCTGCTGGTCATCGGCCTGGTGCTCGTCACTGTTCGGCTGATCACCATCGCTCGCGTTGTCGTGGTCGGTGCGGGTGGCTCTGTGGCGGTCGTGTTCGGCTCGGGTGGCGTCGGGGGCGGGGCGGTAGGCCCGTTGGCCGTCGGGGCCGGTGTGGGTCAGGGTGATCTGGTCCCAGCCGGTGAAGTCGTCCTCGAACCCGGGGTTGTCTTCGCGGGCTTCGAAGGGTGAGCCGGGGGGCCGGTAGGACAAGGCTTGGTAGATCGCGGCGTCAATCGCGTCGCCCTTCGTCGCCCCGGCGGCGATCTCCTGGTCGATCTGGGTCTTCGCCGCGGTCAGCAGCTTGGTGTACTGGTTGTAGTCGTGAGCCTTGGTGGTGTAGATCCGCCCGAGCAGGGTGGTCCAGGTGACGTCACGGTTGGTGTTGATGATCGCGTCGACGTCCTTCTTGGTCTTCTTGTCGTGGTGGGTGGTGCTCAGGGCCATGGCATTGGCCTCACAGGTGTGGCCGCCGGTGGTGCCGTACTCCTGGACGTGATCTAGCTGGGAGGTCTTGGCGGGCTTGACGCAGCCGGGGGCGCGGCAGAACCGGTCGGCGGCGATGATCTGGGCGCGCATCGCGGCATCGAAGCGGTAGGCGGTGATCGAGCGCTCCACGCACCGGCCGGTGGCCGGGTCGGTCAGCAGGCGGTACAGGGTCGAGCCGGGGACCAGGGCCAGGTCACGCACCTGGGTCGGGGACAGGAAGAGTGAGTCGCGACCGACGATCTCACCGACACCGACATCAGGGAGGCGGATCTGCTCATCGACCAGGCCGTGAGGATCCTGATCAGCATCAGCATCAGGGTCGGCGTCAGCGTCGTGAGGGTCGTCAGGGTGGTTCGGGGTGTGCTGGTCGGGTGGAGCCCCGTCAGCGCTGGGGCCCGGACGGTCACGGTGGTGGTGAGCGGCGGGGTCGGGGCAGGGTTGTCCCCTCAGGCCGGGACCTGGTGGGTTGCCGGAGCCTGTCGCGGCGGCACCCGATGTCGTGCTGGCGCCGCAGGTGCAGGTGCAGGTGCAACCCGGCCCACCGGGTCGGTCGGCGAACGCTGCCGGGATCGGGGTCCCTTCAGGATCAGTGCCGAGGAGGGTGGTGAGGGGGACGATGACGTCCAGGGTGGCGGCCGGTAGCCCGGACAGGACCCGGGCTAGCTGTTCGGACTGTTCGATGGTGACCTGGTCGGGGTCGTCGGGGATGGCTGAGAGGTCGACGGTCCCTTTGAGCAGGAGCGCGGTCGCGATCGCGCACCGCAGCTGACGCTGGCTGCGTGGGTCGCCCAGGGCGCGGGCCCGGCGGGCGGCGGCGTCGATCCGTTCGTTGATCGCGGTCCCTTCCAGGGCGGTGGTCCCGATCATGAAGGTGCCGGTGCCGTTCTCATCGAGCATCAGGTGGGTGTCGGCGTTGGCTTTCGCGGCAGCGTCAGCCTCTTTCTGCTTCTCGGGGTCTTGGGCGTTGACCCGGGCGATCTCGCGTTTCAGGGCCCGGTGGAACTCCTTGTGCCGCCACGGGCCACCCAGGAACGCCCCGCTGGAGTCGACCCGTTCGGTGACCGCAGCGCCCGGGTCGGTGCCGAAGAAGCCGTTAGCGATCGCGGCACCGTCCTCGTGAGCCATGCCGGTGCAGGCCCGGTAGTAACGGCGCACCAACCGCCAGGACGACTCACCACACCTCAGGGAGTGGTGGACCGGGCCGGCGACCTCGGGTGCGGCGTTCGCGACAGCGACCAGGTCGCGGACCTCGCCCTCACCCCACCCGGTCCCTGCCTCGATCTCTGCGCAGGTCTTGGACTTCGCCCGCGCACGCCACTTCTCTTTCTGAGAGGCCGAGAGCTCGTCCGGGCTGGCCGCGCCCTTCTCGCCCAGCAGCAGTTTGCCGTGCACCCACGTCAACTCCCTTGCCGCGGACAGGACGACCGACTCCAGGTGCCCCGCGGCCGCGGTGAGGGACTCGATCGCCCCCAGCAGGTCACTGCCATGCTCCAGCAACCGCGGCGCCTCCAGGTGCTTCCGCCCCGCGTCGGAGCCGGCGACGGTGGCACACGCCAGCGACGCGCTCGTCAACGCCTCCGCCGCACCAGACCCAACGCCCAGGCGCGCCAGCACCGCGCGCAGCTGCTCCGCAGCCTCATCCTGCGAGATCTCGTCATCGGGCTCCGGGGTCGGCTCATCAACTGGCTGCGGCGCGATCGGCGACAACGGCCAGGACCCACGCCACAGCCCGCCACGACCCAACTCCAGCCCAGGAGCAGCGCTCAACAACCGCTCCAACCGGTCGGCCAACACTTCGGTCGACATCACTGCCCCCTCTCCCAGACGAACCAGGTTCTCCAACTACAACCACATTAGAACAAAGGTCTGACAGTGCGACCGCAGCGCGCTGACCAGCGGCGATGCGGCATACAGACAGCAGATGACGGGACCGAAAAGCCTCTAGACAGAGACCCCGACCAGGAGGACTCTTCAAAGATGGAAGAGACTCCGCGATCAGCGCCAGGGCCGGCGAGCGGGTTCGTCGCACTCCCTGCAGCTGACTTCGCCAACCTGCGCCTGACCTACGACCATCTGCGGTGGACCCTGATCGGTCTGCCCATCCTGCTGTTCTGCGTGACCCTCACCATCGGACTGTGGAAGGCGCTGACCACCGGCCCCTGGAAGGACTCGTTCCCCAGCTCGATCAGCGCCTACTACAGCGGCTCCTCCCGTGACGTCTTCGTCGGCGTCATGATCGCCATTGCCGCCTGCCTCATCGCCTACCGAGGCACGACCGCGCTCGAGGAGTTCAGCCTCAACATGGCCGGTTTCTTCGCCGTGTTCGTCGCCCTCATCCCCACCACCCTGGAAAGCGTCATGAAGCAGCTCCGCGACCTGGGCGAACGTCCGGTGGGCGGCTTCAGTGCCGCCGACTACGGGTGGTCACTGCGGATCACCGTGTTCTGGGTGGTCATCATCTGTGCCGTCCTGGCCTTCCTGACACTGCGCAGGTCCCACCGGACCGCAGAGATGTTTGCCAGGGGAGGTTGGGGCCGCAGGTTCATGGTCGCGGCCGTCCTGCTGACCGCCGTGTTCCTTGCCCTGCTCGTCTGGCAACTGTATTTCGCGGGGTCAGCCGCCTACGTCGAGCTCGACGGTCTCGGCGGCCCGGCCAAGCTCCACAACTACGCGGCGATTGTGATGATCCTCCTGCTGGCCGTAGCCGTCTGGAGCCATGCCTATCCTGACCGCGCCGCCAAGGGCGACCCGACGGCCGAACCACACGATCCTGACCTCCTCTACCTCTACAAGTGGATCTTCCTGGCGATGACCGTCGGCGTGGTCCTGGTCGGCGTGCTCGTCAGACTCTTGACGCCGGACCACTGGGTGCTGGCCATCGAGTGGTGGGAGATCGGCTGTTTCGCCTTCTTCTGGTTCGTGGAGACCCGCCGCGCGGCCCGACGCCGCCGCAAGCTGGGACAGGCGAGCGCTGCGCCAGCCATCGAGGGCTCACCGACGGTCCAGGCCGCGCCGATGGTGACTCTCTAGGACAAGCATCGGGGGTATGCCGTGAGCTGGGAGCACGGCATACCTCCCTTGCCTGGGAGCACCAAGGCACCAGCCCGCTATCTGCGCGTGCCCCAGAACTCGACCTCGAGGCCGATGGGATCCACATACCAGCAGTGGACCGCATGCTTGTTGCTCGCCTTGAACCCCGGGACGTCGAGGGTCACGTAGGGGCCCTCACCCGTCGGAAGAACGACCTCGACATACTTCGGGATGATCACGTCGTTCGTGCCCACGACGTGGAACGGTGTGCCGAAGCCGGCCGGGGTCAGGTAGGTGTGCACAGTTCCTTCGTCACACTCCAGGACCCGCTCCTGAGTCCAGGATGGTGGTGGGGCGCCCGCGACGGCGGCGGTGGCTGCCCACAGGCTGATGCTGCCCATCAGGACGAGGGGTGAGATGAGCCGGATGATCATGATTTCTTCTCCTTTGTCTCGTGCCGCGCTAGGCGAGCGCTAGGCGACCTGTTGCAGGAAGGTCGAGACCAGCAGGTAGACAGAGGCTTCCTGCACGTAGCCGTCGGCGATCCGGTAGCTCACGACCAGTGGGATGCGCACCTCGCGTCCCGTGGCCGGGACACCCGCGAACTCCCCGATGTGGGTGCCTACGATGACCGCCTCGAGGACCGCGGCACCGTCTCCGATGGTGGACCGCACCTCCTCGGCTCCCGCCTGGAACGCGACGTGGTAGACGTAGTGCAGCATTCCCGCGATGGCCTCGCGCCCGATGTAGTCCTGTCCGGACGCGATGTCGTGAAAGATCGCGTCCGGCGCGATCAGCGACGTGTCGTGTTCCGCCGCGTAGGCCTCCATCACCTGCCTGGTCTCCTCGACGGACTGTGTCTCCTGGATGCTCATCAGACTCCTCCTTCGGTTGTCCGGCGACCCGCCGGATACCTCGGACGTTAGGAGCCAGGTGTTCCCGCCGTGTTCCCGCGGTCGAGGAGGGCGGCTACGGCCTCGGCCACGTCGGCGTCGGCCGACTGCTCCACTGCGCCGCGGGCTGCGTGCGTCGCCCGGTCGGACTCCTGGGTGCGGCCTTGTCTGCGATAGAGGCTGGCCAGGTGTGCGTGCGCCATGGCGACGTGCCGGTGGTTGTGGGTCCCACGCAGGAGTGTGAGCTCTTCCGTGCGGGCGCTCACCGCACCAGACAGGTCGCCCTCCGCCTCGTGGATGTCGGCGGCGATGCGGCACCCGACACTGAGCACATACCTGTCACGGGTGCGCCGCACGATCCGGATGCCTTCGTTGACGGCACCCAGCGCCTCCTCGAGCCGACCCAGCCGGCGGAGCACCCCACCCCTGTGGATCAGGAGGACCCCGCGCCGGTAGTGGTCGGCGCTCACGCCGTCCCGGGCGAGCGCCCGGTCCAGGAGCGCCAACCCGTGGTCAACATCACCGAGCGCCACGTGAGTCATCGCGAGGTAGTCCAGCGACCATGCCGCCAGGTCCCAGCTGCCCCCGTCCTCGAACACCTGGGTGGCGCGTTGCAGGATCGGCAGCGCCTCGGATGCTCGGCCGCGTCGGTGGAGTGTCCAGCCCAGCTCGGTCTCGAGCAGCGCACGGGCCAACTCGTCGGCGGTGTCCATGAGGGCGACCTCGAGGACGCCCGCCGTCTCAGCCATCCGTCCAGTGCGGTAGTGCAGGGCGGCCAGCCGGCGGTAGCACCGGGCGCGGTCCAGCGGCTGCTCCGCGAGCTCCAGCCCCGCACGGAAAGCCCGCTCCGCACCCTCTGCGTCACCGAGCAGCAGGCGGCACCTGCCCAGGTCCAGCCAGCCGCCCACGGCAGCGGGCACCAGGCCCGCCTTGTCGTCGGCAGCGCTGTCGGCGAAGGCCGCAAGAGCCTCCTCGAGGATGTTCGCAGCTGCCTCTGGTGTGAAAGAGCGCAGCATCCGCCCGCCACTGGCCAGCCCGGCAGCAGCAGCGCCGGGCGCCCGCTCCGAGGTGGGGTATGCCGTGTAGGCCGAGAGCGCGTGGCCGGCGGCAGCATCCGCCAGGTCCCGCCGATCGGACTCCTGCGCCAGCCCGGTGAGAGCACGCGCGAGCTGGTCGTGCACCTCGCAGGTCTGGACCGCCGTCAGGTCGGCGACCACCACCTCGCGCAGCAACGGGTGGACAGGGCGCGGGGCTGAGGTGGTGCTCAGCAGGGAGTGCGACCGCAGCTCCCGCACCGATCGGTCCGCCTCCTGCTCCCCCAGGACCCGCGCGAGCAGCGGGACGGTGGCACGCTCACCGGCGAGTGCGGTCAGCGCCAGTGCGTGATGTGAGGCGGTGGTGATCAGGGACAGTCGCCGTCGCAGGAGTGCGTGGACCCGTTCGGGGAGATCCCCTCCGGTCAACGGAGCGCCTCCTGCGCCTCGCGCCAGCTCGGTGAGGAAGAACGGGTTGCCGCCGCTGCGTGTGACGAGGGCCTGCACGACGGACTCCGAGGCCACTGGATCGGTGGCGCGGTCGTGGCCGAGCAGTCGACGGGCCAGGACCGCGGTTTCCTGCGGCGTCAGAGCGGTGACCCGCAAGCTCGCGGTCGACGAGGGGACGCTCGGGAGCGGGTGGTCGGCCTCGTCACTGCGGCCGGCCATCAGCAGGCTCCACCGTCGACCGCTCGCGAGTGCACAGAGCCGTGACAGCAGGGACTTCAACGCCGGGTCCGCCCAGTGCACGTCGTCGACGACCAGGACCAGCCGCTCGGCATACGCGTCGAGCACAGCCGCCACGTCGTCGGCGAGGCGGACGGCCGACCAGCCCTGCGAGCCGCCGGAGCCGCCACGTTCGAGGACGTCGACCACGGGATGTGAGCCGGTGTGAGCGAGCCGGAGCGCCGAGGACAGCGGGGCGAAGGGCCCTCCCGCGTCGGCGGCCACGCACGTGGCCCACTGGACGAGGCACGCCTGGTCGCGCAGGCTCGCGGTCGCCCGGCACAGCAGGTGCGTCTTGCCGATCCCGGCGGGGCCGTAGACCACCCAGCTGTCACCGCCCCGAGCCGTGACGCCCACCCGGTTCCCGATCCATCGCAGCTCGGCCTCGTGGCCAACCGTGACGTCGGACTCGGCCGGGCTGCTCGGGACCTGGCGCAGACCCTCCGTCAGCCGGCGCAGAGCGGCTGGCGGTGGACCCTGCAGCCCCTGTGCGTGGACGAGCCGGCACTCGGCGTAGGCAGCGTCCAGCTCCGCCGGGCCGCGCCCCGCAGCAGCAGTCAGCACCGCCGACCACGCCTCGACGTCGCAGGGGTCGTGAGTCAGCACCCGGCCCCAGTCGGTCCCGAGCCCGCTGCTGTGTGCCAGCGCGAGCGCTGCCTCCCTGGTCAACGCCTCGTGGTCGCGCCGCACGTCCTGCGCCCAGTCCTCATACAGGTCCTCGGACAGGAGCTGGTCGGCACGTGCGAGAAGGGCCCGCAGGTCTGCCCAACCCTCGGGTGGCGGTGGGCTGACCAGGGCGCGGTGCGCCTGCTCGGTGTCCTGCGCCAGATCGGTGCGCACCTCCACCGACTCGGCGATCCACAGGGTCGCCGAGTCGCCCAGGAAAATGCCCGGGCCGACAACACTCCGAGCCAGGCTCAGTGCCTTGGACACGTTGCGCAGGGCCCGGTCCGCAGGCAGGTGGCCGAACAGGCGGTCAGCCACCACCTCCCGCGGCGCCGAGCGCGTGGGGGAGAGGACCAGCAGGGCCACGAGACGCCGGGAAGCCGGGCGTGGCCACTCGTCGCGCCACCCTGCCATGGTGCGCACGGCCACTCTGCCGATCAGTCGGACGTCGAGGGTCCCGTCAGCCTTCGCAGAGGCCATAGAGCGAGCGTAGTAGTGCCGGCCGCACCGCGACAGTGGTTCAGTCCGAGGTGACCAGCAGGTTGATCTCGATCGTTGATCGCTCCTCCCTGGCCCTGATCACCGGCACCATGCCGATAGGAGCAAAGCTAGGTAGACCCCGTGGAGACCCCTCGCGCGGCCCGACGTCGCCGCAAGCTGGGACAGGCGAGCGCTGCCACGCCGGCCATCGAGGGCTCACCCACGGTCCAGGCCGCACCGACGGTGACTCTCTAGAACAAGCATCGGGGGTATGTCGTGCGGCGGGGGAGACGTGCGTCGCGCCCGGCGTGTCGACGCCGCGGGAGATGAGCCAGCCCACAGCTTGGTTCAGGTACTTGCGTTAGGCGCGGAATGCCGGAGCACCTCCTTCTAAACGCGCCAGGGCCGCTTCGTATGACCGCCCCGTCTGTCCTCTCATCAGACCCAAAGTTCAGGGTAATAAGGGCATCACGGGGTGTCCCAGAGCCGGACGTTCTGGGACGGGTCGAACCCTCGGCGCCTGAGGCACGGGAGCGGCTAGAGTGGCGCTCATGAAGGGCGCCATCGTCGACCGGCTGGGTTAAGGGCTGTTCGTCATCCGGGGGTTCGGCCTGGTCGCGCTCACCTGGCAGGCGCTCAGCAAAGGGCAGCATCTGGGACCCCACGCCCATCAACCCGTGGTGGGTCAGGATCGTGTGGGTGCCGTTCTTCTCCGGGCCGGTGATTTACGGGCTGGCCGAGGGCGTGGGTCCGGACCGCTCGCCCGGGCGCGGCGTGCCCAGCCGGTAACAGGGGCGAGTGCGCACACCAGCACTGCGAAGCCAAAGCCGTGTGACAGGGCAGTGGTGAACACGCTGGAGCTGATAAGAGCGATGCCCTGGGAGAAGAAGACGATGCACGCGGCCGGCAACGGCAGGCCACGCGTCGCGGCGTTCGCCAGCCACAGCATGACGATGAGCACCAGCGACTCGACGACCATGCCGGGGTAGCCGTACTGCAGGAACCCGTGGCCGAACAGGTTGACGTTGGCTGCGGTGTCAGCGTTTCCTACGAACAGCAACCCGACGATGTGCACCGGGTGCATCGGCTCGCTCGCATAGGGGTCAGGGATGAGCGGGATGACCTCGGCGAAGTTCGCCTTCGGCAGCTGGGAGAACACGTCGACGTAGGCGGCGGTCAGAGCGCCGGGGACCACCATGACGCGGCGCACGATCAGGGACGACCACACGATGGAGTCGGTGACTTGGTCGAGGGCGAGCGCGAGCGTGCAGGCAGCAGTGACGGCAAGCAGGATCGTACGACCCAGGATGACCGTGCGGTAGCGGAACAGAAGCGCCAGGGCGACGACGACGGGGATCACGAACAGGTCACCCTTGGAGCCGACGCTGGAGTAGATCAGCAGCTGGCCGCCGACCCCGAGCGTTAGGGTGCCCCACTTGCGGGCGAGGATGCCGCGTGCCATGAAAAGGGGGTTGATGACGTTGGACTGCCATGGGAGCAGGTAGGCCATGACGAAACTGCCGGACGCGGCCAGGCTGAACTCGTCGCGCACCGAGTAGACGTCATCGAAACTGAGGAAGCGGACGTGCAGGCCGTTGGTGGCAACCAGCACCGCGTAGGTCAAGGCTGAGACGAGCGCGAGAAGCCCCCAGAAGTTGATGCCGGTGTCGATTCGGCGCACAGGGAGGGTCTTGACTGGGTCGAGCGCCGCGCCCCACCGGATCAGCAACATGCACGCGCCCATGACGACGCCCATGACCGTG
Organism: Ornithinimicrobium cryptoxanthini; assembly: GCF_023923205.1. NCBI lineage: Bacteria > Bacillati > Actinomycetota > Actinomycetes > Micrococcales > Ornithinimicrobiaceae > Ornithinimicrobium > Ornithinimicrobium cryptoxanthini. The sequence goes on from NZ_CP099490.1 coordinate 3,478,838, forward strand.
GCCTGCGTTGGTTGCAAGGTCGGCATGTACTGGGCGAGCAGGACACTGGGGGCGACGGCCAGCGCGAACACCATCCACACGAGGAAGTCGGAAACGACCCGGATCCGCCGGGGCAGAAGCAGGGCAACGGTCAAGAGGACGAACAGTGCGGTGCCGTATTCCAGCGGTTCGGGCGCGCGGTAGCCGAGCCCTTGATAGTCGAAGAACGGGGCTACGCGGTGACGGTAGACCGCCCGGAGTGCCTCAGCGAGGATCAGGACGATGCCTACGGTGAGGATCGCCTGACGAAGGCTGCGCGCACGTGCGTCCCCCGTCTCGGCCATGCGGCCAAGGCTACCTGGAGTCAGTGCGGTCCAGGGCCCTACTTCGCTAACTAGTGGCCTTTCCAATGTCCCCGCGTTGTCGCGCAGGTAGATCCACACGACCTTGAGGAACGACGCGGCGCTCACCATCTTCGGGCGTGCGGCGGTCGATGACGGGGGCGAGCGCAGTCGCCGGGTCGATCGCGTCAGCCACGTTGCCGTCGGTGACTTCGGCATCGGAGCCGGCCGGGCCCTCGACGCTGCCGAGGTCCACCCAATCCGCGTCGGACCACACCCACAGGTGCAGGGTGTCCTCGGCGAGGTAGGCGTGACCGTTCTCGTCGGCGTACTCGGGCAGGTCGGCTGCGGTGGGCATCACCCAGGCGATGCGTGTCACAGAAGTGCCATTTTGAGACACTCAGATCCTGCCCTCCCTGGTCAGCACATCTTTCCCTGAGCTCGCGCCCGGTCCACGTCCGCGAGCGCCTCGAGGTCGAAAGTGCCGCCGACCTCGCCCGCTGGCCTCTAGAACGCAGCCATGCCCGTCACATAGGGCAGCACCCGCACGCGGTCGCCAGGCGCCAAGACGGCGTTCTGCGCGGCGAGCGCCTCGACCGGTCCCACGCCGTCAAGCTCGAGATCGACCCGCACTGCGTCGCTGATGGCGGAGGCGGACACCACGGTGGCCGACAGCGGCCCAAACCCGGAGACCCACAGGGCTGAGCGCCGCAGCGCCAACGTCGCCCCGTCGAGGCTCGCCCCCTCAGAGGACACCGCACCTCGCAGCACGTCCGCCGCGGCGCCCTCGAGGAACGTGCCGAAGCCGATGAACTCCGCCACCTGCCGGTTCTTCGGGTGCGCCCACACCTGCTGGGTCGGGCCGTGCTGCACGATCCGCCCGTCAAACATCACGGCCATCTGGTCCGCCAGCGTGAAGGCCTCGTCGTGGTCGTGCGTCACCAGCAGGGCAGTGGTCCCGGTGCTGGTGAGTATGCCGCGCAGGTCACCCGCGAGCCGCTCCCGCAGGGCGCGGTCCAGGGCCGACAACGGCTCGTCGAGCAGCAGCAGGCGAGGTTGCGCCGCGAGGGCGCGGGCGAGGGCGACGCGCTGCTGCTCGCCACCAGAAAGGGTGGTGACCGAGCGCGAGCCATAGCCCGGTAGCCCGACCGTCTCCAGCAACTCCTCGACCCGCTGAGCAATCGCGTCCCGGGACGCGCCGCGCAGACGCAGCGGATAGCCCAGGTTGCCGGCGACGTCCAGGTGCCGGAAGAGCTGACCGTCCTGGAACATGAGGGCAAAGCCGCGCCGGTGGGTCGGCACGCCCACCAGGTCGCGGCCGTCGACGCTCACCGCCCCCGTGTCCAGCACCTCGAGCCCGGCGATGGCGCGCAGCAGCGTCGACTTGCCGCAACCGGACGGGCCGAGAACGGCAAGCACCTCACCCTCGGGCAGCTCGAGGGACACGTCCGCGACAGCAACCTTCGCGCCAAACCGGACGCCAACATCACGCAAAGTGAGCACTAGAACGACCCCACACTTCCGACCCGGAGGCGTTCCACCAGGCCCATCACGGTCACGGTCAGCAGGCTGAGGAGCACCGAGGCGGCAAGCGCCATCCCCAGATTGTCAGCACCTGGCCGACTGATCAGCTGATAGATGACGACCGGCACCGTCGGCCGGTCGGGTCGCGCCAGGAAGCTGGTCGCGCCGAACTCCCCCAGCGAGATCGCAAACGCAAAGCCGGTGGCGGCCAGCAGCGGCTTGCCGAGCACTGGCCCCTCGGCGGTCCACGCGGCCCGCAGCGGCCCCGCCCCCAGCGCCGCAGCAGCCTGTCGCAGTCGTGGGTCCACCGAGCGCAGCACGGGCGTGATCGTGCGCACCACCAACGGCAGGGCGACGAGAGCCTGGGCGATCGGCACCAGCACCGCGGGGGTCCGCAGGTCCAGCGGCGGCCGGTCCAGCGTGATCAGGAAGCCGAACCCCACCGTCACCGCAGAGATCCCCAGCGGCAGCATGAACGCACCGTCCAGCGCAGAGACCAGACGCCGCGCCCCGACCCCCCGCGGCCGGCGCGACACCACGATCGAGACACACAACCCGAGCACCATCGCCAGCACCGTCGCATCCACTGCCGTGCGCAGCGAGTTCGACACCGCGTCCAGGATGCTCACCCGCAGCGCGGGGGAAGCGTCGGGATCGGCCAACAGCCGATAGTGGTCGAGCGTGAACCCGCCCCCGTCCCGCACCGACCGCCAGACCAGCGTCAGCACCGGCAGCAGCACAAAGGCCACGACTCCCCCGGCCGCCGCCAGCAGCGGCCAGTCCGAGCCTCGCGGTGCCCGAGCCACCCCGCGTGAGCGCGTCAGACTCTGCTCGGTCCGCGCCCGCCCTCGCGCCGCCACCGCCAACATCGCGACGACCGCGAGCAGCTGTATGACGGAGAGCACCGCGGCGCCGCGCAGGTCCAGGAACTCGGTGGTCAGCAGATAGATCTCGCTCTCGATCGTGCCGTAGCGCAACCCACCCAAGGTGAGCACGACCCCGAACGCGGTGGAGCAGAACAGGAAGACCAGGGTGCCGGCCGAGATGATCGCTGGCGTCAGCGCCGGCAGCGTCACGGTCCGGAAGACCTGCGCCGGTCGCGCGCCCAGGGCCGCGGCCGCGTCCTCGGCCCGCCGGTCCAGCCCCTCCCACATCCCGCCGACGGTGCGCACCACCACGGCCAGGTTGAAGAAGACATAGGCCGCCAGGATGGGGATCCAGGACCGGTCCCACCCCAGGAAGCCCAGCGGGCCACCCGCCGAGAGCAGCGCCCGGAACATCACGCCGACCACGACGGTGGGCAGCACGAACGGCATGACCACCACCGCCCGCAACAGCCCCCGACGGGGGAACTTGAGCCGATAGAGGACGAAGGCCAGCGGCAGGCCGAGCAGGAGGGTCAGCACGGTGCCGGCTGCCGCCATACTCACCGTGAAGAACAGGACCCGTCCGGTGCGGGGTCGGGTGAGCACCTCGGCCACGCCCGAGAAGTCCCAGGTCCCGTCGGGGGCGAACCCGCGCACCAGCATGCCGCCGACCGGCAGCACGAAGAAGACCGCCAGGAACGCCAGCGGGATCAGGGCCAGGAGCGTGAGCCCCACCCCGGGGATCAGCCGGTCGCGATGTCGGCCCACTGACGGACCCAGCCCTCACGGTGCTCCTCGATGAGCGCGGGGTCGACGTCGATCGGGTCGTCCGCGACCTGCGCCCACTGCGCCCACAGCTCGGGGAGCTCGACGTCTGTGACCGGATAGACATACATCGAGTCCGGGATGGCCGCCTGCACCTGGTCGGACAGCAGGTAGTCGACCAGCGCCTGCGCGCCTGCTGGGTTCTCTGCGCCCTCGAGCACGCCGGCATACTCCACCTGGCGGAAGCAGGTGTCCAGCAGCGCACTGGTGGTCGGTTCGTCGCCGCCCTCGGGGATGGTGAACGGGGGGCTGGAGGCATAGGACAGCACGATGGGCCGGTCGCCGCCGCTGAAGGTGAAGTCGACGCCGTAGGCGTCCGACCAGCCGGAGGTCACCGTCGCGCCGTTGGCCATCAGGTCCTCCCAGTAGCCCTGCCAGCCGTCCTCACCGAACTCACCGATGGTGGCCAGCAGGAAGCCCAGCCCGGGGCTGGACGAGCTGGCGCCTGGGGTGACGAACAGGTCCTGGTAGGTCGGGTCGGTCAGGTCCTGCAGCGTCTGCGGGGGATCGATGCCCTCGGCTTCGAACCAGGCGTCGTCGATGTTGACGCAGACGTCGCCGAAGTCGACGGGCGTCAGGTGTTCGGGCCCCTCGCCGGGCAAGGCATGCGCGCTCACCTCTGCGGGCAGGTCTGCCGGGGAGTATGCCGCGAGCACCCCCTCGTCGACCGCGCGGGAGGCAAACGTGTTGTCGATGCCGAAGACGGCGTCCCCGATCGGGCTGCCCTTGGTCAGCACCAGTTGGTTGGTCAGCGACCCGGCATCACCAGACGCGCGGACGACCAGGTCGTAGCCGGTCTCGTCGGTGAAGCCGTCGATGACCTCGTCCGGCAGTGTGAACGAGTCGTGCGTGACGAGCACCACCTCGCCCAAGGCTGTGCTGGTTGCCGTGCTTCTGTCAGTTTCAGCCTCGTGGGGCGGCTCGTCGTCGCTGTCACCCATCAGCGAGCAGCCGGTGAGTCCGAGCGTGAGGGCGGCCGTGCAGGCCAGGATATGTGTGGTGCGCAAGATGTCGTCTCCTTCGACTTCCTCCGCCGGTGCTAACCGGAATCAGGTTCGAGGGTCTGCGGCCCGGTGCCGCACTCTCAGCGCTCATGCGCTCCCCTGTCGTGTCCCTCCACCATAGACGACGTCACGGAGCGGTTCTCGACGTCGTGGACCCCAGGACTCACACGAGACGAGGGGGATTTCTCGCCGATTGGCCATCCAAGTTGTGATCAGCGCATACTTGGGTCAACATCAAGAGATCAAGCAGTCAACCGGCGGGAGGGGTCCCATGCGGGGAGAAAGCGTGCCTGCGCCCAGGAGGCACCGCGACCACTCGGCTCTAGGTGGGGCTAGAGCGTGACCGACCGCATCCACCTGTCTAAAGCAGACATAACAGAGGTCGAGGAAGAGTATGTCCTCCGAGCGTTACGGTCAGGCTGGGTGGCACCCCTCGGCCCGGACGTGGATGCCTTCGAGGCAGAGATCGCCGCTCGTGTCGGAGTCAAGCATGCGTTGGCGCTATCTTCGGGCACGGCTGCGCTCCATCTAGCCCTAATCCACCTTGGCGCACGCTCGGGCACCGTCGTCGTTCTCCCCACAATGACTTTCGCTGCGACGGCCAACGCCGTGGTCTACACGGGTGCAGAACCTGTGTTCGTCGACAGCCGACCTGACGACGGCAACGTGGATCCCAATCTGTTCATTGATGCTGTCGACCAGCTCCAACACGAGGGACGGCGAGTCGCCGCTGTGATGACAGTCGACCTGTTCGGCCGCGCTTGCGACTATGACGCCATCGAGCCGGCGCTCGCCGAGCGAGGCATCCCACTGATCGAGGACGCCGCCGAGGCACTCGGCGCCACCTACCAGGGTCGCGCTGCGGGTTCCTTCGGCCAAGCGGCCGCGCTGTCGTTCAACGGCAACAAAATCATGACCACATCGGGCGGGGGGATGCTCCTCAGCGACGACCAAGCACTCATCGCACACGCGCGGAAACTCTCGACGCAGGCAAGAGAGCCCTTTCCCTGGTATGAACACACTACGGTCGGCTACAACTACCGACTGTCCAATATCCTCGCCGCACTGGGACGTGGCCAACTGTCACGCCTCGACGAGATGATCGGGCGTCGGCAGGCAATCCGGAACCGCTATGTGGACGGGCTCGCAGATCTGCCCGTTCGCTTCCTCGGCGGTGAATCCGTTCGGGGCCAGAGTCAAGACAACTGCTGGTTGACGACCGTGCTGGTCGAGGAGGCCGAAGATAATCTGACTCAGATTATGAGGGCCGCGGCAAAAGACGGGATCGAGCTGCGTCATCTCTGGAAGCCAATGCATCTGCAGCCAGTTTTCGGAAGCGCGCGCTCCTTTATCAAGGGCACCGCCGAGCACCTTTTCGCCAACGGATTGACACTCCCGAGTGGCGCCGGGCTTCTGGACGAAGAAATCGACCGGGTGATCAAGCATGTCCGCCAGTCACTGACAGGGGCGGGACGATGAGTTATCGTGCTAAGCGTGCAGTTGACCTCGCCCTCGCGATTCCCGCCCTGCTAGCGACCGCGCCGATCCAACTCGTAGCCGCTGCCGCCATCAGAGTGACGATGGGGCCGCCTGTCCTGTTCCGCCAGCGACGACCAGGGCTCGGTGGCACTCCCTTCACGATGCTCAAGTTGCGCACTATGCGATCGATAGACGTGCGCTCGGGGCGCGTTGATGACGCGTCACGACTCACAGGTCTCGGGCGTTTGCTCCGCGCAACCAGTATCGATGAGCTCCCTGCCTTCTTGAACGTCATTCGAGGCGACATGAGCCTTGTTGGTCCCCGTCCGCTACTTATGCACTATCTCGATCTTTACACGCCCGAACAGGCCCGCCGCCACGAGGTCCGACCGGGAGTCACTGGCTTAGCACAGGTGAGCGGCCGGAACGCGCTGACCTGGGAGGACAAGTTCGCAAAGGACGTTGAGTACGTTGATAAACACTCTTTGCGCCTCGACCTAAGTATCCTGTTAATCACCCTGGGAAAAGTCCTCCAGCGTGACGGCATTTCCGCTGATGGCGACGTAACCATGCCCGAATTCCTGGGGAGTCAGCGTGCCTGAGCCCCTAGTAATCATTGGCGCTGGTGGCTTCGGCCGCGAGGTGGCCGACGCCGTGGAAGCGATCAACCGGATAGAGGTGAAGCCGCGGTGGACCCTTGTTGGCGTGGCGGACGACTCTCCCTCCAAGCAAAACTTGGAACGGCTCGCTGCGCGAGGGATCGCCTACCTGGGTGTCACTCAAGAGTTGATCGCACGCCACGACCGTCCGCTCTACGCCATTGGCATTGGCTCTCCGTTGGTGCGGCGCATGCTTGCGGTCGGACTGGACGAGGCCGGTTTCACGGCCGCCACCCTTATCCACCCCTATGCGAGCATCGGATCTCAGTGCAATATCGGGGGGGGAACTATCGTGTTGGCCGGGGCCAGACTCACCACCAACATCCGACTCGGTCGACACGTGCATATAAACCCCAACGTCACCGTGGGACACGATACGGTCCTTGAGGACTATGTCAGCTTGAACCCGGCCTCGGCCGTGTCCGGTGATTGCGTCGTGCAGAGTGGGGCCGTCATCGGCGTCGCCGCGGTCGTGTTGAACCAGTTGACCGTAGGCCCTGGTGCACTGGTCGGTGGTGGCGCCTGTGTGGTGAAGGATGTTCCCGCAGGAGCAACAGTAAAGGGCGTTCCGGCACGATGAAGTCACGGCGGCAAAATGGGCACAACATCGACCCGACGGCCTGGGTACCGCAGGTCCAGCACACCATCGTCTCTGGGCACACGTTGCACAAGAGCGGCCGCGAGCATGAGAACCTGATCTCAGTCACGGCCAAGACGGCCCCAGGCACTGTCATCAACCGCCTGGTCAATTGGCTCTCTCCAATCAAGGAACGCCTTAGCCTTGTGCCCGGCGAGGAGGGCACGTTCCTCGCCGAAACCCTGAACGCTGACCTCACCTTTCACGAAACTGGTCCCGCCGCGTCCGAGTTCGGCCAAGTGGCCCCGTTCCGCGGTGCGGCCGAGGGCTACAACACGCGCGCCGCGTTGATGTCGGTCGACTTCGCCGGCATCAAGGCAGTTTTGAACGGACGGGCGACGCTCCTGCTCGATTCAACATTCCAACAACACCAGGTAACCCCCGACCGCCCGTGAGCACGACCTCACCGCAGCGTCACGCACCCGCGCCGCGCGCAGGATTCTTGCGCGCCGTACTTACTGTCGCATCTGGCAGCATGATTGGAAGTGCGATCAGTTTTGCCGTCACACCGGCACTGACCAGCCTCTTTACCCGCGGCGAATTCGGTGCGTTCTCGGTCACCACTGCGATCGTCTTGTCTCTGGCTAGTGGAGCCTTGGGGCGATTCGCGTCGGCCGCTCTGATCGCCAAGGCCCAGACTGAGTCCCAAGGCCTTCTGGCTCTGGGCGTTGCAATGACCATGGTCTGCCTCATCCTCATCACCGTGGTTGCCTTCGCGGGCCAAGTTTTCCTCCATGAGCACAGCCCATGCCACCTTCATGGTCTGTATCCAGGTGTGACGCTCTTAATCACTCCAGTGGTGGCCTACCAACTTCTCAACGCGTGGGCGATCCGCCATTTTCCCTATCGCGCCATCGCGAATCGTCACGTCCCTCAATCTGATAGCACGGCAACAGCCCAATTGATCGCAAAGAGTCTCACCTCCCGCGCTTGGAGGCTCGTCGCCGGCTACTTCGTGGGCCAACTCATCGGCGCCGTCTCCCTGCGCTTCCGAGCTGACTTGTTTGAGAAACTTGAGGGTGCTCCAGTACGCAAGCAGTCTCTGGTTCGACGGTATCGTCAGTTCCCACTGGTGGTGGCTCGAACCGGCTTCGTCAACGCTCTGGGCGGCCAAGCCCCCCTCCTGATGGTGCTTGGCACTTATGGGGCAACGAGTAGTAGATTGTTAGCTTTGGTCACGCGAGTCCTAGCAGTCCCACCGATGTTGCTCGGACTGTCGACAGCGCCAGCCTACGTCAGCCAGTTGCCACAGTGTAAACGGGACAGCGAAGTCGAACGCCTCCTGTCGCCTATTTCACTCTACAACGCGAATGCTGGCTCACCGCACTCTTCTGCGTTTCGCAACCCATCACCAACGGAAAGAGCGACATTATGCTGAGGTTCCTGCTTTCACTACTACCGGGCCGACTCCATTCTGCGATCCTTCGAGCTCGAGGACACCAGATAGGCGCCGGCGCGCAGATCGGCTTTGGTTCGATTCTTCAGGTCGATCAAATCGAACTGGGCGCCGGCGCCAAGGTAGGACCCTTCGTTCATGTTCGCGCCGAAAGACTCGTGCTCGACTCAAAGGCGACTATCAAGCCTCTGACGACCCTGTCCGCGGGTCACATTCACTTAGGACACAGCGCTCGGATCGGGATGCTCAACATCGCCTCGAGCGACGTTACTTTAAAAAGCAACCGACTGGTCCTCGGTGCGCATGCCCAAACATTTCCCTTTTGCTGGCTTGACCCTGGTCATGGCATCACCCTGGGTGAGCGCACGGGTCTCGGAGGCCATGGGCTCGTGTTCACGCACGGCAGTTGGTCAAACTATTTCCGTGGCGCTCCCGTTGCCTTCGGCCCCGTCAACATCGGCGCTCGTGTCTGGATTCCTTGGCGGGTGTTCATCCTTCCTGGAGTCACGATCGGCGACGACGCCATAATTGCGGGGGGCAGTGTGATCACCAAGGATGTTCCTGCTGGCTCTCTCGCGGGCGGCAGCCCCGCCAAGGTCATACGCGAAAAGGCTAATGCGTTCATAGATGAAGATGAATTGCGCAAACGTCTTGACTTTGTCCTTTCCGCCATCATGACTCAGCCGTGGGCAACACGACGCCTAGTTCAAACCAGCCATACGGGCCCCTCATTGACGCAGGTGCCAGCGGACGTCTACTTCGGCGCCAACCTGTCCGCACACGAGAGAGCGACGTTGTCAGGTCGCGGAGCGACGGTGGTCGACGTCGTTAGTGAGAAGGCGTGGCTCGGAACAGACAGCGCCGCTGGCCTACGAGTCATTTCTTGGCTGACTCGCTACGGAGTGCGCTGTGATGTCCAGGAAGGCAGTGCAGAATGACCACCAGCACATGTGCCAGCAGCGTGGACATCTCACCCGCCTCGCCTTTCCCTCTATTTGGATATGCCGCAAGGCCTGCCCTCGCGAAAGGACTCGGGCGCCCAATCGAGGCCAACGTTCTGACTTTTCGGTCCAACGTTGGCCTGATTTACCTGCTCAGCACCGACACGTTGTACGGTGGTGAGATAGCAGACCGGTTAGCTTCACGGCTCGCTGTCCCTCGCTCCCGCGTATTGGTGATGGGGTCGCACACCCACTTCGCCCCCGGTATAGATCACGGACTCTCTCGCCTTGGTCCAACCCATGAGGGGTACTTGGAATGGGTCGCTGACCGATGCGCAAAGGCAATATACGCCGCAGAAACAGCGGATAACATCACCGTTCGTTGGAGTACAGCCCGTGCGCCCAGACTGTTCTCCAACCGTCGTCGGCCCGTCCTGGGCGTGGGCCTTCGCCTGCCAAAGCTGGGCCAGGTCGTCACGGCACCCAATCCGAAGGGCCCAGTGGACGACCTCATTCGAGTCATCACTATGTGGTCTGGGTCCAGGCCGGTAGCAGTTCTCTGGAGTGCGGCCTGCCACCCAGTCGCCGCTAGCGAACCCGGAGTGGTGTCGCCGAGTTTCCCGGGGTCTGTTCGCGAACACATCAGGAATTTCCTAGGCCAGCCCGACTTGCCAGTTCTCTTTCTCCAGGGTTTCTCAGGTGACGTACGGCCAAACTTTCTAAGCCGCCTGCCACCCAAGTCAGCGAAGGCCTTCCTGCGATACGTCGCCGCCGGATTCACCACTTACGTCGAGCCATCCCGAGAACAACTACGTGACTGGGACCGTAGACTCTCGGAAATCGTGCTTGCCACTCTCAGGCGTGGGGCGGTCGGTCCAGCCCGCCCGTTGGCTCCGGGCTTCCAGCAAGCAACCCGATCCCCCAAGGATTGGGAACGCACGATACGTATGGTTAAACTGAACCTCACGGAAGATATTGCGGTGCTCGCGACGAACGCGGAGGTCGTCTCGTCCCGAGTGAAGGAAGTGGCCGCCCGGGCGCCCAATGCGATTCCCGCTGGGTGCCTCGACGAAGTGATCGGCTATTGGCCGACAGACACCATGATCGAGGAGGGCGGTTACGAGGGATGTCTTTCACAGATTTATTTCCCCAGACTAGATTGGGGTGCGGCTGGCGGAGCTGATAACCTTTGGCGTTCACTTCTTGACGAGTTGTACACCCCACGAATCGGCCCTCACACGACGCACTGAAAGACGATAATGTCCCGAGTTACACATGTCAGCTCCGCCCACCGAATCTCAGACCCGAGGATACATTTGCGTGAGGCAGCCTCAATGGCGCGCGTGGGGCACACCGTGGCGTTCGTAGGCAATGCTCACGACATTGATTTACCTTTCACCGGCGTAACCCTTCACACCATACAAAGGCGTGGCCGTTTGGGTCGTCTGACTTTGGGGTCCCTGGAGGCGGTTCGTCTCGCCCTGACCACCAATCCGGAGATAGTACACTTGCACGATCCTGAATTGACGTGGAGCATAATCCCACTGCGCCTGAAAGGAATTAAGGTGGTATACGATGCGCATGAGGATCTTCCTCAACAGGTACTTAGTAAAGAGTACCTCAATCGATGGATGCGGCCATTAGGTTCTTGGGCGGCCCATGTCATCGTAAAGCTTGCCTCGGCCAGCGATATCATCGTGGCTGCTACGGAGACCATTGCCACTCGGTTTCCGAGCGATAAAACGGTAGTAGTGCGAAATTTCCCCATACTCCGAGCGTCCGACGCAGAGACCTCTATGAAGTATCGGACGAACGCAGTAGGGTACGTAGGCGTGATGGGTGCCACGCGAGGGACGAAGGAAATGGTAGAAGCTTTCGCCCACCCGGATTTTCCGTCGACTTGGAAAGCAATTATTGCCGGCATCGGTTCCCCTGAGAATTTCCTTGGCACGCTTCGATTGAGCGATGGATGGAATAAGGTGGACTATCGTGGGTTCGTCTCCGCTGATGATGCCCGCGATTTGCTCAAAGAATGCAAGGTGGGTATCGTCACGCTACGACGGACTCCTGCCTACTTGGACTCACTCCCAACCAAGATGTTCGAGTACTTCGCCGCAGGCATCCCCGCTGTAGCGTCGGATTTTCCGTTGTGGCGTTCCATCATTGAAGAGTACGATTGCGGTATTCTTGTGAACGAGGAATCCCCAGAAGAAATCGCTCGAGCGGTAGGCCGATATGCGGAGGACCCCGAACTGCTCACTCGCCACAGTCACAACGCACGCAAGGCGGCACTGGGTGATCTCAACTGGAATCGCGAGGAAAAGGTCATGTTGGCGGCGTACGAGCGTCTTGCTCAGATACCCGAACCACGGTAGAGCCAAGTGGCTCTTCACAAACGAGGGTGTAGTTGGGGTCTGAGGCCGCCGGCCTCGAGGAGAGTGCGGGCGACGTAGTGGGTGAGGTTGCGGGAGGCCGAAGGCCAGTCCGCGGAGGTGCTCATCCTGAGACCTCCCGGGGTTTCAAGCTGAACGTCACGCCAAGCGGACCCGCCCCTACCGGCCCAAACCAACGGCAAGATCGAACGCTTCCACCGCACTCTGGCCGACGGCTGGGCCCACGCCCGGCAGTACAGCACCGAGGCCGAGCGTCGCACAGCGCTAGCCGCGTGGCTACACGCCTACAATCATCACCGGCCCCACACAGCCTGCGGGAACCAGCCACCCATCACACGATTGACCAACGTCCCCGGGCACTACATCTAGACCCGAAAGCCAAGCCAATGCCTCCATCAGCCCAGAACCATACCGCGGAACCGATCCCGACACAGCCACGGATACTAGTCATCAACCAGTACGCACTCCCTCGAGATCAAGGAGGCGGGACACGACATGTGGAACTCTTCGATCGCCTCCCTGGGTACTCCTCTGTCATATACGCATCCGATCGCAACCACACCACCCAAGAAAAACTCACGACAGACGACCCCGCATTTCGCCTCATCAAAGGGCTCAAATACGACGGGCCGAGCGGGAAGCGCGTTCTCGGCATGTTCCAATTCGCTTGGGACGCGGCGTACAGAGCACTGAGTAATTCTCAAGACTGGTCTGTTGTGTACGCCTCGACGCCGCAACCTCTCGCCCTCCTCAGCGGCATCGTCGTTTCCCGGATCAAAAATGTCCCTCTAATCATCGAAATACGTGACTTATGGCCACAGTCTCTAGCAGCAGCCAAGATCATCAAGGCGGAGGGGCTCGTCTACAAGATTCTGGATTCAATCATGCGAATATTTTACCGGAAGGCAGATGCCATAGTCGTCGTTACGCCCAATTGGATACCGGGACTTTCGGATATCGGCATACCTAGGCGTAAGATCTGGTCAATTCCCAACGGTAGTGATCTGATGCGCATGAGTCCTTACGCTGGAGCTCTTCACGATCCGCCTCGCGCAGTCTTCGCTGGTTCACACGGCGCGAAAGATGGTCTCCACTACATCTTAGATGCGGCCGAGTCACTGCCAGACGTATCCTTTACCTTGATCGGCGATGGACCTCAGAAAACATGGGCGATCGGCGAAGCAGCTCATAGGCAACTCGCGAACGTTCGGTTTCATCCGCCCGTGCCGAAGAACGACTTGGCCGCTGTTCTGGAACAGTATGATATTGGCATTCATGCTGTATCTAAACTACCGATATTCGCCCAAGGCATGAGCCCAAATAAGCTATTCGATTACCTAGCTGTCGGCCTGCCAGTGGTGAGTAACGCCAAACCAGGTTTGCTCGGGGTCATTGATGATGGTCAGTGCGGGCGTCTTGGTGGTTGGGATGACTTGGCCGCACTGCTCCACGACGTAGTTACCGCGCTTCCAGCCACCAGGAAGCAGTGGAGTTTGAACGCGGTCCGCGTCATAGAATCGAGGTACGCGCGGAGCAAGAGCCGGGAGGCCCTTCTAACTCTTCTCGATCACGTTACTCACAGCAAGGAGTCAACTGATGCCTGAGAGCACACTTTGGCTGCTCTCGTTTCGCCCTTCGCTCCATCTACGACTTGACGGGCTACGCAGTTGCCGTAGATATCGAGCCTCGGAATTCACCAGTTGCGTCTTTGAGGTTGACCCCGTTGGGTGGACATTCTGACCGTCAGGTTTCGGCCTGGCAGGAGAGGATGCCCTCATGGGTGCCAAGAGGAAGAGCTACACCCCGAAGTACCGGCAGGATGCTGCTCATCTGGTGATCGATACTGGACGGACGATCGTGGAGGTCGCCAGCGAGATCGGTGTCGGGGCGCAGCTGCTGGGCCGGTGGGTGGCTGTCGAGCGGTCCCGGATGGACGATCCGCCCGAGGCGGTCGACGCGAACGAGCGGGCCGAACTTGAGCGGCTGCGCCGCGAGGTCGCCGAGTTGCGGATGGATCGGGAGTTTCCTGGGACGGACAACTGGTGGACACCATCACCCCACGGGGCCGGCACGCCAGCGAGAACGACCGCAAGCACCGGGCCGAACCGACCTGGGACCAAGCCAAGCATCCGAAGTCGTGGCGGGCGGTGTGGGCCTACTCAGCCAAACGCGCTGCCCGCGACGCCAAGACCTTGACGTTGCAGGAGAACAAGGCCAAGGCTGTCATCGCTGGTGAGAAGGCCGCCCGCACCCCACGGTTCGTCAAGACCATCAACGGCACCAAGTCCCTAGACGAAGCCTCCCTGGCCAGAGCACGACGCCTGGCCGGGCTGAAAGGCTACGTCAGCAACATCCCCGCCACCGTGATGCCCCCAGCGGAGGTCCTCAGTTCCTACCACGCACTGTGGCAGGTCGAGGCCTCCTTCCGCATGTCCAAGACCGACCTGCGCGCCCGGCCTCTCTCATGCCGACGTCGGCATGAGAGAGGTTATGCCGACGTCTTAGTTATGCCGACCCCGGTGATGAGGGTGCTGGTCAGCGAACTGGGGGCGGTTGAAAGGTCGGCATAATCAGAGGCTGTCGAGGAAGGCCAGCACGTCGGCGGGTGGGGTGTACGTGCCGGGCGTGACTGATGGGTCGCGGGTGCGGTCGATCGCGGTCTGCTTGATGGTCATGTCGGCGTGGAGGTAGACGTCGGTGCTGGTGGTGTTTTGGTGGCCGAGCCAGAGCGCGATGATGGCGACGTCGACGCCGGACTGGAGCAGTCGCATCGCCGCGGTGTGGCGCAGCGTGTGCATGGTGACGTGCTTTCTGCCCAGGGAGGGGCACTGCTTGGTGGCCGTGATCAGGTGTTTGGCCAGGCGCCGCTCGAGCGCGTCGCGGGACAGGTGCTGCCCGCGGGGCCCGGGGAAGAGCGCGACGCCGGGTCGGGTGGACCGCTCGTCCAGGTATGGGACGAGGATCGCGAGGGTGCCGGCGGTCAGCGGGGTCGCGCGGTACCGACGTCCCTTGCCGGTGCAGGTCACGTGCGGCCCGGTACCGGTGTGGACGTCACTGGTGGTCAGTGCGATGAGTTCGCTGATTCGCAGCCCTGTCTGAACAGCCAGGGTCAGCAGCGCCCTGTCCCGGTGCCCGGTCCATGTGCCGGCATCGGGAGCGGCGAGTAGCGCTTCGGTCTCGGCCTCCTCAAGGAACTGCACCACCCGCGGCGCGCGGCGTCGTGCCGGTAAGGCCAGGACCCGCGCGAGTGTGTCGGCGTGCTCGGGGTGGTCGGGCAGGGCCACGGCCAGCACGGCACGGATCGCGGTGAGCCTGGCGTTGCGGGTGGTCGGACTGTTGCCGCGGTCGGTTTCGAGGTGGTCCAGAAACGCGGTGATCGCCTCGACGTCGAGCATGCCCAGGACGAGCTTGTCCGCCGGGAGACCGGTGGTCGCGCTCAGGTGCTTGATGAGCAGCCGCCAGGTGTCGCGGTAGGAGGCGACCGTGTTCGGCGACAGCCCTTTCTGGGCGTGCGCGTGGTCGGTGAAGTAGGACTGCAGGGACGGGCCCAGGAGCGTCATGACGGCTCCTTCGGCTGGTTGAGACGGGTCGCGGCCAGGAACATTAGCTCCGGCGTCGCTGACAGGTACCAGTAGGTGTGCGTGGTGCTGGTGTGCCCTAACCAGGTCGCCAGCAGCGTCAGGGTCCGTTGCGGGTCACCGCCGTCGGCGTAGGCCGCGGCCATATGGCCGGTCGCGAACGTGTGCCGTAGATCGTGCAGTCGGGGGCGGGCCGCCCCGCGCGGGAGGAGACCGGCGGTGGTGACGACGCGGGCGAAGTAGGCCTCGATCGTGGACCGGTGGTAGCCGGTGCCGCGCGAGCTGACCAGGAGTGGGGCGTCGGTGGCGGGGCGGGTGGCGCTGCGGGCGGGCAGCCGCCCGTATGTCTTCAGCGCCTCCAGGGTCGTGGGGTGCACAGGGACCAGCCGGTCTTTGCGTTTGCTCGCCCGGATGGTCAGCACGCCCGTGGCGGTGTCGATGTCGGCTGGGGTCAGTCGCAGTGCTTCCCCGATCCGCATCCCGGTCGCGGCCAGCAGGGCGATGACGGTGCGCATCGTCGCGGCTTGCAGCTGACGGGTGAACACCTGCGGGCAGGTGTCCAGGAGGGCGTCGAGGTCGGCCTGGGTGTAGATGAACGGTGCCGCACGGCGCGGGCCGGCGGGCAGGACGCCGCGGGGTGGGACCTGCACGTCGACGCCGATCGCGTCCAGGTACTTGGCGAAGGTGCGGACCGCGCCCAAGCGCATGCCCCACCAGCGCGGGTCCGCATCGGCGGGCAGCCGCGCCCAGGTGACGGCGTCGGCGGTGGTGAACGTCTCCTTGCCCTGAGCGGTGAGCCAGGACAGGAACTGACCGACGCGGTGTTCCAGCACGGACAGGTCGTAGCCCAGGGCGCGGCGCATCGCCAGGTATTCGGTCAGGTGCTCTTGCAGGGTGCTCATGGTCCGGGCACCTTCCCCCATGTTGGGGCCAGGACGCGCAGCGCGGCCAGGTCCGTACGGGCGTAGATCATCGTGGTGTCGGTGCGGGCGTGGCCGAGCAGCTCACGTGCCTCGACCAACGAGCCGCCGCAGGCCAGGACGGCGGTCGCGGCGGTGTGCCGTAACGCGTGGGCGTGCACCGTGCCCAGCCCGGCCACTGTGGCCAGGTGCGCGACGACGCCGGAGATGCCCTGTCGTCCCAGCCCGACCAGCGGCGGGCGGGACCGGGTGAAGACGGCTCGGTCGCTGGCGCCGACCGGGCGCCCGTCGCGAAGGTAGTCGACCAGCGCTTGCCCCACATCGACCGGGACAGGCAGCCTCAGAACCCGTCCGCTCTTGCCATGGACCATTAGCGTCCCTGCGTGCCAGTCCACATCGTCCAACGTCAGCGTGGCGACCTCCCCGGCGCGCAGCCCTAGTCGGCTGATCAGGACTACGATCGCCCGGTCCCGCAGTCCGGTCGGTGTGCTCGTATCGGCAGCCGCGACCAAGGCGAGTACCTGCCCCGGCGTCAACGCCCGGGGCAGGGCGGGGGCAGCCGGTGTGGCTGGGCGCAGGATGCCCGCCGAGATCGAGCGGCTCACCTGGCCGGTCAGGAAGGCCCAGTCGAGAAGGCCGCGCATCGCCGAGACCAGGTGGCGCCGTGAGGACAGCGAGTACCCCTGACCTCGTCGGGCCACGTACCGGTTGACCGCGGTCACGTCGACTCCGTCCCAGACCAACTGTCCGTCCTCGATAGGAAGCTCGGTCACGAAGTCCTGCACCCAGCCGCGGCACTCGGCCGCCCATCCCTGGCTAAGACCGCGCGGGGCGCGCAGGTGAGCGATCCAGTCCTCGAGAAGTTGCTCGGCCGGGGCGGTCGGCACTGGTGGCGGCTGTGACGGTGGCGTCAGGAGGCTGGTGGCCAGGAAGAAGTTGCGCACCGTCACGATCCGTCGCGCCGAGGACGGATGCCAGTCGCGTCCTCGGGACTGCGAAGCCACGAACCTGGTCAGAACGGTGTCGTCCAGATCCTGGACGTCCAGCCGCTGTCGGGACATCCAGCAGCTCAGCCGTGCCGCCGTGCATGCCACCGAGCTGGCCGTGCCAACCGCGTACCCCTGCTCCTTCAGCCAGGACACCAGGTCGAGCACGACCTCATCCAGCGGGCCTCCCTGCAGTCGTGGCCGACCATCCAGGCCACGGCTCGCCGGCGGCCGCAAAATCAGGACGCCGTGGTCCGACAGGAACCGCTTGACCAGCGGCAGGTACTGGGCAGCGGCAGTGACCTTACTACCGGATCGCTGCTCCTCCGCAGCGACGTAGGCATCGACGAGGTCCTCGTCCACGTCCGCGGCGAACAGCCCACGGCTCCTCACCCAGACCGAGAACCGGCCGAACGCCAGCACCGCCCTCCGCGACCGTTCCGACGAGATCTTCGAGACCGTCAGCCACGCCGCCAACGGCTCGGCCCACGCCTCCACAGGATCCACACGATTGACATCCATACCGGCCATAGCCGCCTCCTCGGGTTCGATACCCGAGCATCCCGCCGTCGAAGACTATGCCGACCTTTCAACCGCCCCCAGTTCGCTGACCAGCACCCTCATCACCGGGGTCGGCATAACTAAGACGTCGGCATAACCTCTCTTCGCCAGACGCAGACACGCGATCGAGGCCCACCTGACCATCGTGTTCACCGCCCTAGCCGTCTCCCGCGAGGTCCAGAACCGCACCGGGCTAGCGATCCGCAACGTCATCCGCCAGCTGCGCCCGCTGCGCTCAGCGACCATCGCGATCAACGACGCCACCCAGACCTTCGGCCCCGCCGTCCCAGACACCGAGCAGGCCGTCCTCGACGCGATCCGCCGCCGCTGAACTCACACACTAAGCGAATGAACAAACTCAGGTCAGGACCGAGGCCGTGAACGGTCGCCTTGAGCACCTCCGCGGCCTGGCCCTCGGCTTCCGCAACATCGGCCACTACATCGCCAGAGCACTCCTGGAAGCTGGCGGAATCAGACCCCAACTACACCCTGGATTATGAAGAGCCCCTTATCGCCCCATCGACCCGACCTGATGAAAGACCGGGCCTGGTGCCGCAATTTCGCGGGCTCCTCTCACTGGGGCGCCCAACGAGGGGACTGAGATACGGTGACGCCCACGCTCAAAACTAGGATATTTTCAGGCCTTGTTCCAGTCTTGGATTATGAAACGACCACATATCTGGAGCGCCCTTACCATACCAACCGGCTCAAATCCGGCGCCCACAATGCCGCGACGAGAAGCCATATTTGAGACTTCAGTGTCAATCAGGATCCACCTCTCAGGCCATTCACTCGCGGCGGCCAGCGCCAACTGGACAAGGAGCGCCCGGTACACCCCCTGGCCCCGGCAGTCGAGAGATACATAGCAATTCCTAATGAGACAACTCGTCTCCGGGACCCGAATATGCTCCGGGCGCGTCCTACGTGGTCCTGGTATCTTCCGAACCCACCCGTGGCCGACCACCCTTCCTCCCTTCATAGCGAAAAGGCCTATATCTGCGGTGGACTTTACCGCAGCGGCGAACGCCGCGGTGGGGGGATCCGCGCGCGCTTCGCCGACGCGGAGTAGATTGGAACGGGTGATTCGTTCGAACTGAACGTCCGCGAGTGGGCGCCCTTGCGGAGCACCACCTGGCCAGCCGTAGATGGCCTGCTTCCGCACGGCAAACAGTCTCATGCTAGTTTCTCCTAACCAAGCGGTACGCCACGATCCAGGTCGCCACATAATTGGCGAGTTGCCCTATGGAGGCGCCTAACACAAGGCTCACGGGATCGCGTTCCATCGCGTAGAACCCGTAGGCAAAGGCGAGGACAAGCACTGGACGCGACAAATCAATAGCAATTGACGCCCGAGCCGCCTGATAGAGGGTAAACACACTGGACACCGGGGCGACAATCAGGCTCGCGATGGCACTCACGGCAAGGGCACGTATGTAGTTGGGGATGTCAGGCCAGTCCGGTGCCACCCATTGGCACACGGTCAACAGGACAGGCGAGTAGACGAAAGTTGCAACGGCGGATGCCAGAACAAATAACATCCCCGTGGCCGCCCTAAACAACTGAAGGCTTGAACGCCCGGCACGCATCCTTGAAGCGATCTCGGCGGACACGACCTGCCCTACCCCCTGCGTTATCAGAGCGGCGGGTGCTTGAAGCAGTCGTTGGCCGACCGCGAGCGCGCCCGCGGCTACAGGACCGAACAGGCTAGCGGTAAGAAGTATTGGAATGTTTGACCCAAAAGAGTTTAAGAGTGCCGAGGGAGCAAAAACAACCGGAAATTTCCAATAGGTGACTGCCACCTCTCTGAGGGGCTCCGCCCGCGGCCTCACTGAGTATCGTGAAGCACCCTTAACTAGTGGAACAATCCCAATCCACCGTCCCACCAACTGTCCAATCAGGAGTCCGTAGCCCAGTCCGATCCGCGCCAAACCGAGGCCAACCTGGATCGCTGCTGTTGCAACTCCTTGCACAACGTGACGCGTGGCTACACGTCGATAGTGACCATCGCGTAGTGCCAGTTGTGTCAGCAAAGCAAAGAGTCCGTTGGCTACTACTAGTCCGGCCGCCCATAGGCCATATGTCCAATCAGGCACTGCCCCGAACTTTGATAGGGTCGCACAGACAATCAGGGTCGCAACGCTCGTGAGCAGAAGACTGAGTAGGCCTAGCCACGCGAGCAGGCCGACTTCTCGAGTCGCTTCGGGCAGTAGTAAAGCCCTATCAAACTTGAGACATGCGGCCGGCGCGGCGACCGCAGCCAGTGCCAATATCGTCCCAAAGATGCCGAAGGCTTCTGCCCCATACGTTCGAGTTAAGAGTGGCAGCGAAAGCAAGGCTATACCCTGGGCTACAACGGCCCCAAGGGTGATCTGGGCCACTCCCGAATACAGATACCGAAAGCCACTCATCCCGAGTCCACAGTACGAGTACTGTATCTATTTGTCCTGATTCGTGCTGCTTTTAACCAAGTGTAGGCCCGTGTTTTTACTTCGCGGATAGCGCGATCACTGGGGTGCTGAATAACGTAGTACGCGTGAAGGTTCATGCCCCATCGCTTCTTGCTAGCGTCAACGCTGGGGATGTTAGCCCCTATGTAATCGTAGGTGGTCGCCCCCGCGCTCGCGAGCTCTTCAAGCACTTCCTTCTGCATGAATTGAGCGGCGCCGAGACTTAATCCCCGAGGAGTGGTCGCTTGCAGCCAGCCGAGCGCAGTTGCTCCGGGCGTTAGAAGTCTGATACCTGCGCTGAGCACTTCCCCGTCGCCACCACGGACAGCGCTCGTCCGCAAGGCCGCCGCGCCCAGTCCGGCCCTTAGAGAATACAAATCATCTAGAGTTATACCGAGTTTGTACCCCTTCCTGTCCGATGCGTCTCTCAGGAGTGGATAGATGTGTTGCGGGTGCTCGAGTTCCTGGTAAGTCAAGCCTTTCCGTGATACGTTTCGAATGCGTTTCTTAAGTCGGGCGTCTGCACTATCGAGATCGTAGGGCAACTTGCATGTGTACGTATATTGTGGTTCGACAAGAAATCCTGCCCACTGGAATGCGCGGACATCTGAGATGATGGGCGGGAGGGCCAGGGCGCCACCGAACTTTCGGGCCTTAAGCGTTTTCGCGAACTGCTCTAGCAGGCCGCTGACAGCACTGCGATCAACTGCCGGACCCACTCGACGGATACTCATAGGGACATAAGGTAGGTGGCGTGGCATGACGAATCGCCCTCTCTTGTCCGCAAAAAGGATGACCTCTAGTACCGCCTTATTGCTCTCATAGTAGAGCGCCTCCGGAACCAGGTCATACTTACTACTGAACCAATCCACTAATCCCGGATTCGTGAGTGATGCGTAGTCAAGGTCGGACGTCGTTCCCGCACAAGAGTGTTTACTGCTAGGAGTGGCGTTCATTCCAAGTCCCTCCATACTGCCGTACGGCGCCGACTACGAGTTATTCGGTGACGGTGGAACCTCACGTTCGCGGCGTTTAGGACCGCGACGCGATTCCACGGAAGGATGCTGCATGGCATCTCAGTTGCCGCCTTCGGCTGGAATGCAGTGCGAGCTTGACAGGCTCTCACTGGCACTCGGGCGTCATTGTGCGCTGCGGGGGCAGCGAGATATTTTGGCGACCCCATGTTAGGGCAGACACATCTAAAGCATTGTGCTTGTCGCCGTTCTGCACCGACACCATCGCGATTACGTCCCTTTCTGACATCCTCCGCAGAGAATTTTTTCTGTACCTAGGACAACTGACCTTTTCGCTGTTCCCTCTCGTACGCCGAGCGGCCTAGGAACTGCAGGGTCTGGGTCTCTGCCGACTGTAAGAGCGCTTGGGTGACGCGTAGCGCGTGCACGCCCTCGGACATACTCACCGACTCAGACTCCCTGCCCCACAAGCGATCCCGGAAGTTCTCCTGCTCCACCCGCAGGGGCTCCCGCTTGGCGATCGCATAGCGGATCGAGTCGCCCTCGGAGACACCACGGAACACGGTGACCCGGTCCCAGTCCGACCGCACATCACCATTGGCCACAAACGTCAGGTCCCCCGAGAGGGTGTTGGCCACGAACGAGCCCTTCTCCCCCGTCGCGACCGTCTCACGCACCTTTAACGGCGAGAGCCAGTTCACGATGTGGTTGACGATGATTCCGTTGGCCAACCGCCCCGAGGCCACCATCATGTCCTCGTGCTCCCGCCCCGACCGGTGCGTGACCTGCGCGCTGACCATCGCATAGGGCGACTGCGCGATCCAGGACGTCAGATCCACATCATGAGTCGCCAGGTCCTTCACCACCCCCACATCCGCGATCCGCGCCGGGAACGGCCCCTGCCGCGAGGTGGTGATCTGATAGACATCCCCCAGCTCACCGGCCTCGATCCGGTGCCGCATCTCCAACAGCGCCGGGTTGCACCGCTCGACATAACCCACACACCCCACCAGGCCAGCGTCCGCAAACGCCGCCGCGACCGCCTCCCCCTCGGCCACGGTCGCCGCGATCGGCTTCTCGATCATCGCGTGCACCCCCGCGCCGGCCAGCTCCAACGCCACCTGCTCATGCAGATAGGTCGGCACCGCCACCATCGCCGCGTCGATCCCCTCACCGATCAACGCCGCCACATCCGGCAACACCTCCAGCTCACGGGCCACCCCGTGCTTATCGCCCTGCGCATCAGCAACCGCGACCAGCTCCATCCCCTCCACCTCACGGATCACCCGCGCATGGTGGCGGCCCATCGCGCCCAACCCGATCAACCCCATCCGGATCGGCTGCCCCTCCGGGACCACCGCACCCGACGGGCCACCATCGGTGCCACCCCACGCCCCCATCAGGAACCCGCCCCCACAACCGTGGTGACGCCCGTCGCGATCCGCTCCAGGTCCTCCTGGCTCAACGACGGGTGCACCGGCAGGCTGATCACCTCAGCCGCCGCCCGCGCCGTCACCGGCAGCTCATGCTCCGGGGCAAACCGCGCCAACGACACCAGCTCATGGTTCGGGATCGGGTAATACACCCCACACCCCACCTTGTGCTCCTCACGCAACGCCGCCACCACACGGTCCCGCTCAGCCCCGCTCGCCCCCGCCAAACGCACCGTGTACTGGTGATACACGTGCGTGCACCCCTGCCGCACCGGCGGCACCACCACCCCAGACAGGTTCGCGTCCAACCACGCCGCGTTGGCCTGCCGCGCCGCCGTCCACGCCTCCACCTTGGTCAGCTGCACCCGCCCGATCGCCGCGTGGATATCAGTCATCCGGTTGTTCAACCCCACCAGCTCGTTCTCGTACTGCTTCTCCATCCCCTGGTTGCGCAACAACCGCACCCCCCGGGCGATCTCCTCATCCTCACACGCCACCATGCCCCCCTCACCCGAGGTCATGTTCTTCGTCGGATACAAGCTGAACATTCCAAACGTGCCAAACGAACCCACCGGCGCACCGGCATACCGCGCCCCGTGCGCCTGCGCCGCGTCCTCAAACAGCTGCAACCCCGCCTCGTCCGCGACCCCCTGCAGACCAGCCAGGTCCGCCGGGTGACCATACAGATGCACCGGCATAATCGCCGCCGTGGCATCCGTGACCGCAGCCCGCACACTGACCGGGTCCAGGTTGAACGTGTCCGCCTCAATGTCCGCAAACACCGGCGTCGCCCCCGTCAACGCCACCGAGTTCGCCGTCGCCGCAAACGTGAACGACGGCACGATCACCTCATCCCCAAGACCGATCCCCGCCGCCAACAACCCCAGATGCAACCCCGACGTGCCCGAGTTCACCGCCACACACGTGCGCCCACCCACCAGCTGCGCCGCGAACTCCTCCTCAAACGCCGCCACCTCCGGACCCTGCGCCACCATCCCCGAACGCATCACCCGATCAACAGCCGCCCGCTCCTCATCACCAATAATCGGCCTCGCCGCCGGGATCATCGCCTGAGTTCCTAGCATGTGGACTAACCTCTCTGGTTCAAACTCAAAGAATACGCAGGCCACCCTAACCCTCAGAACAGAAGGAGGCGAAAATGAAGATCGCCGTTGTCGCACTGGGCAAGATCGGCCTGCCGCTGGCAGTGCAGTTCGCCGATGCGGACCCCAGCCACGAGGTCGTCGGGGTCGACGTCAACCAGGGCCTGGTCGACCTCGTCAACCAGGGCACCGAGCCGTTCCCGGGGGAGGCGCACCTGGCAGAGAAGCTCGCCGAGCTCGTGCCGGCCGGTCGACTGCGCGCCACCACGGAGTATGCCGACGCGATCCCGGGTGCGGACGCGATCGTCCTGGTCGTCCCCCTGTTTGTGGACGAGGCCACCGGTGCGCCCGACTTCGGCTGGATGGACGACGCGACCAGGAGCCTGGCCCAGCACCTGACCCCCGGGACGCTGATCTCTTATGAGACGACCCTGCCGGTCGGCACCACCCGCGACCGGTGGAAGCCGATGATCGAAGAGATCTCCGGGCTCACCGAGGGCAGCGACGAGGGTTTTCACCTCGTCTTCAGCCCGGAGCGGGTCCTGACCGGGCGTGTCTTTGCGGACCTGCGGCGCTATCCCAAGCTGGTCGGCGGTCTGACCGAGGCCGGCACCGTCAAGGCCGTGGAGTTCTACAAGTCTGTCCTGTCCTTCGACGAGCGCGACGAGCTGCCGCGGCCCAACGGCGTGTGGGACATGGGCACTGCCGAGGCGGCCGAGATGGCCAAGCTCGCCGAGACGACCTATCGGGACGTCAACATCGGCCTGGCCAACCAGTTCGCCCGCTTTGCGGACACGGTCGGCATCGACGTCCAGCGTGTCATCGAGGCATGCAACTCCCAGCCGTTCAGCCACATCCACCAGCCCGGCATCGCCGTCGGCGGCCACTGCATCCCGGTCTATCCGCGGCTCTACCTGGCCACCGACCCCGACGCCACCGTCGTGCGCAACGCCCGCGAGGCCAACGCCGCGATGCCGGAGTATGCCGTGGCGCGCGCCGAGTCCCTGCTCGGGTCACTGGCCGGCCTGAAGGTCGCCGTGCTGGGCGCGTCCTATCGCGGCAAGGTCAAGGAGACCGCCTTCTCCGGCGTCTTCGGCACGGTCGAGGCGCTGCGGCAACGGGGGGCCGAGGTGGTGGTGCACGACCCGATGTTCTCCGCAGACGAGCTGGCCACCTACGGCTGGACCGCGCACGCCCTCGGCGAGCCCGTCGACGTCGCGATCGTCCAGGCCGACCACCCGGAGTATGCCGAGCTGACCCTGGCCGACCTGCCCGGACTCAAGCTGCTGCTGGACGGCCGCCGGATCACCGACCCTGCCGCGTTCACCGGGGTGCCCCGGCTGACCATCGGCGGGGGTGAACCGGTCAGCGGATGAGCTGTGAGACGTGGACTGCCTTTGCTCCTCCTCTGAAGCTGAATGAGCTCAACGATCCTGCGCTCCGATTCAGCGCTTCTAGGTGACCCAGGTGACGCAAGGACACAGGTCATGGCAGGCTAGGGCTTATGGGCAACATCGTGGCTAAGATCCTGACCGCCGGTGCGGCCGTCGCCGCGAGTTTCATCGCACGCAAGGCGACGGACGGCACCTGGAAGTTCGTGACCGGCAGTGACTCCCCAGAGAACCCGGAGGACCCGGACATTGACATCAAGGAGGCCATCGCCTTCGCGGTCCTCTCCGGTGCGCTCGTCGGTCTGGCCAGGCTGCTGGCCAACCGGCAGACGAGCAAGGTCGTCGCCAAGGGCAGCCACAAATCCTCCGAGCAGGTGGCGGACGCCGCCAACGGGTGAGTTGCGTCACCCTTGTTGCGGGACACACGATGCTCAGGAGTCTGGGCCTCTTGCCGCGCGTGTACCTTGAAGCGATTGAATGTGAAAGCACTGCCGTGAAGGGGTCTGATGGCAGACGTTCCTGCCTCCATGTTGTCTAGTCGTCGCGAGCACACCGTGCGAGCTCTCTGGATCGCGATAGACGGAGCCTGTTGGGTCATCGCCATCATGGCGACGCTGTGGACCCGACTGGAGCTTGACGGCAACGTCTTGACGCACCTCAACACCTGGCTCGTCGCGCTGGGAGCCGCCAGCCTCCACGCCGTCGTCGGCACCGTCCTCGGGCCCTACATGGTGCGCCACGTGCGCGGCAGCTTTGAGGAAGTCATCTCGGTGGTCCGCGCGGCTGCCATCACGGGCCTGGTCCTGCTGGTGGTCGCCTTCGCCTTCAACACCATCTTCCTGCCAAGGTCGGTCCCCTTCCTCGCGACAGCGCTGGCGATCGTGCTCATGCTCGCCGCCCGCTTCACCATCCGCACCTATCGCTCCCGACGTGCGGGGACGCGGGAAACAGCCGGTCGCGTCATCGTTTACGGCGCCGGGCTGGCCGGCCGCCGCCTCGCCTACAACATGCTGCACGACGACCGCAGCGAGCTCGTGCCCGTCGCCTACATCGACGATGACCGCCACAAGCGTCGCCTCAGGGTCGAGGGCGTGCCGGTCCTGGGCACCGGTGCTGACCTCGTCGCCGTGGCCGAGCGCACCAACGCCACCCACGTCGTGGTCGCCATCCCTCGTGTTGACTCAGAACTGCTGCGCGAGACGCGCGAGCTCGCCGAGGAGGCCGGCCTGAAAATCAAGGTCCTGCCCCCGCTCAACGAGTGGGTCCGGACGGCTGATCCCCAGGGGAGCGACCTGCGCGACCTCAACCTCGAGGACCTGCTCGGTCGGCATGCTGTCGCGCTCGACCAGGACGCGATCAGCGCCCACCTCACCGGTAGGGTCGTCCTGGTCACCGGCGCCGGCGGCTCAATCGGCTCAGAGTTGTGCCGCCAGATCGCGAAGTTCAACCCCGGACGCCTCGTCATGCTCGACCGCGACGAGTCGACTCTGCATGCCACCCAGCTCAGCATCACCGGTCGCGCGCTGCTCGACGCCGACGACCTGATCCTGGTCAACATCCGCGACGCCGACACGCTTCGAGCCCACTTCGCCGAGTTCAAACCCGAGATCGTCTTCCACGCAGCCGCCCTAAAGCACCTCAGCCTGCTCGAGCGCTACCCCACCGAGGCATGGCAGACCAACGTGTTGGGCACCCTCAACGTGCTGCAGGCCGCCACCGAGGCTGGCGTCGACACCTTCGTCAACATCTCCACCGACAAGGCGGCAAGTCCGACCTCCGTCCTGGGCTACTCCAAGCGGATCGCCGAGCGGCTCACCGCGCACTACGCCCAGACCGCCCCCGGCCGTTATGTCTCCGTCCGCTTCGGCAACGTCCTGGGCTCCCGCGGCTCGGTCATCCCCGCCTTCACCGAGCAGATCCGTCGTGGCGGTCCCGTCACTGTCACCGACCCCGACGTCGAGCGTTACTTCATGCTCATCCCCGAGGCGTGCCAGCTCGTGATGCAGGCCGGCGCCATCGGCCACGACGGCCAGGCGATGGTGCTCGACATGGGCACCCCCGTGAAGATCGTCGACGTCGCCCACGAGCTCATCGCGCTCTCCGGCAAGGACGTCGAGATCCAGTTCACCGGCCTGCGGCCCGGGGAGAAGTTGACTGAGGTGCTCTTCATGACCGATGAGGCCCACCAGCCGACCTCCCATCCGATGATGGCGGCCGTGGACGTCCCCTCACTGGACCCGCACTTTCTAATGCGACTGCAGGTCCAGGACCCCGCATCCGTCCGCCGAGCCTTCGAGGCCTGCGGGAACAGCGACACCTCCGCAGCCGCGATGTGAAAGCTACGACCCCTTCGCGGGTAGGGTGACCCAGTCCGCAACCGTCTCAAGTACAGGATTATCGGTGGAGCTAACTGACTACGTGCGAATCGCCAGACGCAGTTGGCGGCTCATCCTGGCAGCGGTGCTCACCGTGGTCGCCCTGGCCGCGCTGCTGACGGCTCTGACGCCGCGGGAGTATCGATCCACGGCTCAGCTGTTCGTGTCGACAGCCGGCGGTGACAGCGTCTCAGACCTGGCCCAGGGCGGGTCGTTCACGCAGCGTCAGGTCGCGACCTATGCCGACATCGCCACGACACCGATCGTCCTTGACAAGGTCGTGGCAGAGCTCGGACTGGATGAGTCCGCTGGGTCACTGGCGGGACGCGTGAGTGCCGTCGTGCCACCCAACACCGTCCTCATCGACGTCGCGGTGGTCGATGACGACCCGGTGGAGGCAGCACAGGTCGCGAACTCTGTCGCCGCTGAGTTCGCCGAGACCCTGCAGGAGCTGGAGCGAGTCGACGCCTCAGGCGAGAGTCCTGTCAAGGCGACGGTCGTGAAGCCCGCGACCGCGCCGCAGTCGCCTGCGAGTCCCAGCCCCCTGCGCAACCTTGCTCTGGCGACCGTCCTGGGTCTGCTGCTCGGGGCTGGGCTAGCTGTGCTTCGCGACCTGCTCGACACCAACGTCAGGGGGGAGTCCGACATCCACCGCGTCACTGACGAGCCCGTGATCGGGGCCATCGCCTTCGACAAGGACGCCGAGGACCACCCCCTCGTGATCGAGATTGACCCGCACAGTCACCGCTCCGAAGCTTTCCGCTCGTTGCGGACCAACCTCTTCTATCTCAGTCCCGACGAGCCGGCGCGGACGCTGCTGATCACGTCCACGGTGCCGAACGAGGGCAAGAGCACCACCTCGGTGAACCTGGCGCTGACCATGGCCGAGACTGGCGCCAGGGTCTGCCTCATCGAAGGTGACCTGCGGCGCCCGCGGATGCTCGAGTACATGGGGCTCGAGAGCGCTGCGGGCCTCACGGATGTGTTGGTCGGGCGGGTGGACGTCGAGGACGTGCTGCAGCCCCACGTGTCGAACCTGCACGTCCTCGGGTGCGGGCCCATCCCACCGAACCCGAGCGAACTGCTCGGGTCCGCTGCGATGGAGCGTCTCCTGGAACGACTCTCGAAAGACTACGACTACGTCGTCATCGACGCACCACCCGTCCTGGCAGTGACGGACGCGGCCGTCCTCTCGACGTTGGCGGACGGGACGATCGTCGTCGTCGGGGTTGGGGTGGTCAAGCGTGACACTCTGTCGCGAGCGATCGCCGCGCTCGAGCGGGTGGACGCCAACGTGCTGGGCGTCGTGCTCAACCGGCTCCCGGTCAAGGGGCCAGACGCCTACGCCTACGACTATCAGAGCTATCGGCCCGGGGTGGAGATCGAGGGCCGGGGGCGACGCGCAAGGTCCAAGGCCTCGCGTCGGCGCTCTGAGCTCGCGCAAACACAGGAGTGAGCGATGGCGCCCAGCACCAGGACTCAGAACGTGATCGTCACGGTCCTTGCTGTGCTCGCCATAGGTCTGTCGGGCTTTGCGATGTGGAGTGTCGCTCAACCGCACTCGTCTCTCGTGGACGGCGCGACCGCGACGACGCGACCTGCGACTGGGTCTGACAACCAGGCGGCCGCAACCTCGACTGCTGCGCCAACCGGTGACGAGGACGAGACCACCGAGAGCGCCACGGGCGAGACCGAGACGGCCACGGCCTCCAACGCGAGTGTGGACAGCGAGTCCACCCCCAGTGTTGAGAGCTGGGTGGACGCCTGGTCTGGGGAGGCGGACCTGCTCGTCATCGGCGACGGCCTGAGCAACATGCCAAACCAGTGGGTGCAGCTGTGGGCGCGGCAGGTCGGCCAGGACCGTCCCGTCCAGCTCCACCACTGGGGCGAGCGCTCGAACGTCTCCTTCAACGACCCGCGGGTGCTCTCCGAGGCGGGCGGAGCTGCCCTGACCGTCTGGAGCGCCAGCCGCGCCGGGTCGAGCGTCGCGGACGCCGCAGAGCACTACGAACGCTTCGTCGAGGCGTCGACCACGCCTGACGCGGTGCTCGTCACGCTCGGGCACAGCAGCGGGCGCGAGGACGTGGCAGCCGGCCTCGACGCACTCCTGGACCAGATAGACGAGACCATCCCCGTGCTCATTGCGATCGGGCCCGAGGGGCTCTATGCCGACGGCGTCGGTGATGCCTTCCTCGACTGGGCCCAGGACCACGATGACCGCGTCTCGATGCTCGACATCCGGCCAGTCGCACCGGCCTATCCCACCGCCGAGCAGTGGGCTCTCGCCTTCCAGGAGGCGCTCGACTCACCCTGACCAGGGTCCGTAGTGCCTCATGTCAAGATGCCCGCGAAACGGGGCCCGTGCCTCAACTAGGAGCTGCCCGCGAAAGCGGGTGTGGCTCAGCTGGCCTGGACGCGGATGCCGCAGCGGACGTCGGGCAGGGCTGAGGGGAAGCTGGCGAGGTAGAGCTGCTCGGTTTTGTCCTTGGCCAGGACGAGTAGCCGCTCTTGTAGGTCGGCGATGCGGCGGGCGAGGTCGGCGGGGTTCAAGGAGTCGCGGTAGGTGGTCAGCTCGGCCTCCTGCTGGGGGGACAGGACCTGGGCGCTCAGGAGGCGGTCCAGCGGGGTGGCGGGCATGTCGTAGAGGCGGGTGCGGTGCCCGTGGCGGTCCTGCCCGTACCCGATCGGCTTCTTGGTCGGGGTGAGGTAGTTGAGGCGGTCGTTGACCAACGGCCAGAGCCGGCCCAGCACCTTGCGCTCCTCGGCGGTGTCGTAGCGGTAGTAGAAGCCGTACCTGCGCACCAGGTGGTTGTTCTTGGACTCGATGGTGGCCTGGTCATTCTTCTTGTACGGCCGGGACCTGGTGAAGAAGATCTGCCGGTCAGCGGCCCAGCTGATGACGGCGTGGTTGAGTAACTCGCTGCCGTTATCGAAGTCGAGGCCGGTGACGGCGAACGGGATAGTCTGCACCCCGGCCTGAAGCGCGCTCAGGATGTGGGTGTGGGCGTTGTTTGCGCACCGTGGTCGTGAACACCCACCCGGTGTGCATGCAGGTCAGGTTCACGGTACGAGCGAACTCGCCCTTCAGCGTCGGCCCGCAGTGCGCGACGGTGTCGCCCTCGAAGAACCCTGGTTCGGCCTCGACCTCATCACCGGCCTTGCGGATCGCGATCGAGGACCGCAGCAACGGCGAGGGCTTGGTCGTGCAGACCCCGCGCAACTGGTCGGTGGCCTTGACCGGCTTCAGGTACCGGTCGATCGTGGCGGCGCTCATCGACAGCAACTCGACGCGCACACCCGGGCTGTACCTGCCCTGCGGGTCCAGCCGGCCTGACCCGTCCAAGGCGAACTCGCCATGACGTTCCAGGGCATCGAGCTGGGTGGCCATCGAGGCGGCCAGGTACTTGCCGCACTGCCCTCCCGAGGCCGCCCACACCTTTTGCAGGATCTTGGTCGCGTCGTAGGAGTACTTCGGCGCCCGTGGCTTCCTGGGCCGTGCTGCGACCTGCCGGCCCGGCCCTGGCGGTGCTTTCGCCGCCGCCGTCAGGCGGCGTCGGGCGTTGTCCCGCGACCAGCCTGTCACCGAGACCACCTCGTCCAGGATCTGTCCCCTCTCCTTCTTCGCGGCCCTCACGTACGCCTTGGCGTACCTGGTTGTGACCTCGGCACGAGACCTCATCGACAGCCCACCGTCCATGTCCCAGGATGCACCCCCAGCCCCCATTTCGCGAGCATTCATAGGTGAGGCACCAGGCCCGTTTCGCGGGCGCTTTAGGTGAGTCTCGTCGGGGTCTTGCCCTCCGGACCATTCCACGACAGACTCTGTGCCTGTGGTCGTGCGGCACGCGATGCGCGACTCCCCGAGGGAAAGTGGGCCCGACGTGGTGGTTTCGGGGTTCGGTCGTGCGCACCCGCAGCACAGCACCCGTCGACGCGTGGCCGCCGTGCCGTCGCCTACAGGGGGCGTTGCTGTGCCGGAACCGCGCAAGGTAGTGGCACTCGGGGGCGGGCAGCCGCACCACGCGAGTCGTTTTCCCACCTCGTCCGCGAAGCGGACCATCGACCTCGCCACCGGGGTGCTGCTCGCCACTCTCCTCGCCGTCCTGATCGTCCCCCTGGGTATCCTGATCAAGATCGGCTCTCCCGGGCCGGCGATCATCCGACAGCCACGCGTCGGTCAGCACGGCCGGGTATTCCAGATGTACAAGCTGCGGTCAATGCGCTCGGACGCCGAGGCGGACGGCGTCGCCCGCTGGGCGCAGATCGACGACCCCAGGATCACGCCCATCGGCCGGATCCTGCGGAAAACCCGACTCGACGAACTTCCGCAGGCCATCAACGTGCTCCGCGGCGACATGGCCGTCGTGGGTCCACGCCCAGAGCGACCGGAGTGGATCGACCTGCTCGGCAGCACCCACGAGAACTTCCACCTGCGTCACAACGTCAGGCCCGGAATCACCGGGATGGCCCAGGTCCACCACTGCTACACCTCGACCCTGACGGACTGGGAGCAGAAGCTTCTCTACGATCTGCACTACGTCCGTTCCGCGACGCTGGGCCTGGAGCTGCTGATCCTGCTCAGGACCGTCGCCGTCGTGCTCAATCGCCGCGGTCTCTAGCCTGCGGGCGCGACGGCGGCCTCTGCCGTGTCAATCGCGTACTCCCAGGACAGGAGCGCCGCCGATCGGGTGGACAGGGCTCTCCGCTCGGAGTCACGCGACTGGCCGACGAGGTCTGCGACCGCGAGCGCCACGTGCCTGGCCGTCTCCTCGACCGTGATCCCACCCTGCGCCAGAAGCACCGTATTCGTCTGCTGGCGCAGGGGAGAGACGACGGCCGGAACGCCCAGCACCAGGCTGTCCAGCAACTTGAACGGGATCCCGTTGATCTGGTTGCGTTCGAGGTCCGAGGTGGGCAGGCACAGACTGACCGAACTGGCCGCCAGGACCTCCAACGCTCGGTCCCGAGGGAGCCGTCCGTGGTATCGAATGTGGGGCAACTTGCGTGCAGCGTGGCGCACAAGCCCCGCGTGCTGGCCGTCGCCGACGACCTGCAGCCCCACGCCCTGCGGCCAGTGCGGTGAGGCTGAAGCCGCAAGCAGGAGCTCGATCCCCTGCCAGCCGGCCAGCACGCCCACGAAGCACGCATACGCCGGCACGGCCGCCGACCGCCGCCGCCGCACAAGCTCGGGATCCGCCCCGTTCCTGGCCCAGCGGACGTCGGTGTGACCGCGGGCGGTCCGCCGGACCCACGCCTGCAGACCAGGGCTGACGCAGATCACCGAGTGCGCGAGCCGGAACTCGGTCCGCGCCAGGAGCCGCAGGAGCGGGGCAAGGGTGCGCGCCCTCGGGTGGGCAATCGGGACGTCCCCGAGACCGCCGTTGACCTCGAGGACGAGCCGCTTGCCGTGAAGCCGCGCGAGAAGGCAGGTCGGGAGGTCCACAACATGCCAGCGACAGTAGACCGCGTCCACGTGCCGCACGCTGCGGAGCGTTCGCCACCAGTACCGGGACCAAGTGCTGAACCTCCCTCCCGGGCCAGAGGGGCTCGCCGCCGTGTTCCAGTTCCTGACGACTCTGAGACCCCGCCGGGTGAGGCCCCTGCAGATGACCTCACCGTGCACGCGCGCGGCCGACCCCTCGATCGCGGGCTCGAGGCACGTGTGCAGGACGGTGACGCGCTGCCGCATGTCCGTCAAGCCTGTCATGGTCGCAGAGCCAGCAGCGACCGGCCGTGGCCGGTCCGTGACCGCACGAAGTCTGTGCCGTCAGACGGGGCCGTGTCTCCGAGGAGCGTCAGCCCGGCGACGACCCAGACCAGGCAGGTCGCCTGGACCGTGAACATCGGGGCCAAGGTGAGCGACCCGAGCGCCACGACGGCGCACACGAAGGCCAGCGGCATCACCCGCGGTCCCCCCCGCAGGTGCAGCACGAGCGGGGACAGGAGAGCGAGCACGTAGGCACCGACCAGGAACAGTCCGCCCTGCAGGTAGAACGCCACGAACTGGTTGTCGATGAACCCCCCGAACTGCACCTGCGGCGGCCCCAGCGTCCCGAAGCTGAAGCGGGGGTCGGCGGGGCTGTAGTCCAGCGCGAGCCGCCAGGCCTCGACCCGCCCCATCAGGTTGGCATCCGTCCGGATCCCCTCGGTGAGGA
Organism: Ornithinimicrobium cryptoxanthini; assembly: GCF_023923205.1. Classification (NCBI taxonomy): domain Bacteria; kingdom Bacillati; phylum Actinomycetota; class Actinomycetes; order Micrococcales; family Ornithinimicrobiaceae; genus Ornithinimicrobium; species Ornithinimicrobium cryptoxanthini. The sequence continues at coordinate 3,512,805 of NZ_CP099490.1, forward strand.
TGTCGGTCACGCTGCCCAGGCGGTTGGCCAGACCACCCTCGAGCAGCCGCTGCGGAAGTCCCCACGCATACAGAAGCAGCGTACCGGGCAGCACGAACACTGCGGCGCCCACGACGATGCGGCCGAGCCGTGCCCAGTCGCGGACCGCGTGGACCGCCCAGACCAGGAGCAGCACTGCCAGGCAGAAGATCCCCGTGCGGGACTGGCTTGCCAGGATGCCGACGATCGCCAGGGCAGCTGCACTGTGACGACGCGCGCCGCTCAGGTAGCAGTAGGAGAGGACCAGCGCCGCGACCCCCCACATGGCAAAGGTGTTGGCATTGATGAACAGACCCGTGGACCGGCCGACGATGACGTAGGCCTCGCTCAGGGAGCGCTGGGACTCGATGTCCCACTGCTGAAGCGGCCCCCACACCGACGTCGGCAGCAGTCCCAGCCGGTAGAGCGCCTGGCCCAGCGCGTAGGCCCCGTGGATGACGATGGCTGCGTGGCAGAACGGCAGGATTCGCGCACCCGCGGTCACGGTCAGGGCCAGCACGGCCAGCGGCACCAGGACGACCATCCACGAGTAGAGCGAGGTCACCCCGTAGGTGCCCAGCAACACACCTGCCGCGGGATACACCAGCAGCAAGAAGAACAGCGGGCCGACCGTCTCCACCCACCCGCTGCGGACGGCCGGCCATGGGCGGCCGGCGCCCACCCACGCGAGGACCGCCGCCGCGACGAACAGCACCTCGAGGACGGGAAGACCAGCGAAGTCGCCCGTCCGTCCGATATTCACCCTCATGCCTAGCGTCAGGTAGACCAGGAACAGCCAGAGGGCGACGGAGGTCATCGGAACCCGGCCCTGGCCCTGCGGTCGCGCCGGTCCCGACGCTCCTGCCGCTCGCGCCGGCCCCGACGCAGGCCCTTGTCGGTGGGCGACGGCCCGTAGCCCTCGTAGTAGTAGCCGTAAGTGTTCGCAGAGTTGACCGGCTGTCGGTTCATCAGCAGCCCGAGGATCTTGGCGTCCACACTGTCCAGGATCTCCAGGGCTCGCGTCAACTGATGGCGGCGCACGATGCCGCTCCCAACGACCATGATCGTGCCGTCGACCACCTTGGACAGGACGGCGGCGTCGGTCACCGGCAGCAGCGGCGGGGCGTCGATGAGAAGATACTCGAACCGATCCCTCAGCTCGGTCAGGAGCGTGCGCATCGCCGGGCTGCCCAGCAGCTCGCTGGGGTTGGGCGGGACGGCACCGGCGCCGAGAGTCGTCAAGTGGCGGCCGTAGGGCTGGAGCACGTCATCCAGCGAGGCCTGACCGATGAGCACCGAGGTCAGCCCTGCGGCACCCTCCAGCCCCATGTACTCCAGCAGCTTCGGCCGGCGCAGGTCTGCCTCGATCACGCAAACCTCGGACCCCGCGGCAGCGAGAGTCAGTGCCAGGTTGAGCAGGGTCGTGGACTTGCCCTCCCCCGGCAGCGAGGAGGTGATCAGGAGCGACCGCGGCTGCTCGGCCGCGTCGAAGAACTGCAGGTTGGTCCGGATTGCCCGGAACGCCTCCGCCCGCGGGCTGTAGTCGGCGGCGTCCACCACCAACGGGATGCGCGCAGCCTCCTTGTCGAAGGCGATCCCGCCGATGACCGGGAGGTCGGCGATGCGTTCCAGGTCCGAGACGCTCCGGACCCGGGTGTCCAGCACTTCCCTCAGGACCGCGGCGGCGATGCCCAGCATCAGCCCGAGGCTGACGCCGAGGGCGAGGTTGCGGGACGGGTTCGGCAGGTCCGGTGTGCTCGGTGCCTGAGCAGGACGCACCAGCGACGCCTTCACGGGGCTGGCGCCCTGGGCATCGGACCGTTCCAACTGGTCGATGGTCCGGGTGAACTGATCGGCTACGGCGTTAGCGATCTCGGCCGCCTGCTGGCTGTCCTCCCCGGAGACCGAGACGTTGATGAGCACCGTGTCGTCTGGGACGGCGGTGCTGATCCGGGCGGCCAGGTCTGCCGGATCATCATCCAGCTCCAGGGTCTCGATCACCGGGTCCAGCACGACGGGCGCCGTCACCAGGTCCGCATACGTGGTGACCTGGCGGAAGGTGAACGAGCTCCCCTGCGCCAGGTCGGAGACGTTGCTCTGGGAGGTCGTCGAGATGAACAGCTGCGCCGTCGCACGGTAGGTGGGGTTGGTCAGCGCCGTGGCGGCCAGGGCGCCGCCGACACACACCACCAGCAGCAGCGCGACCCAGGGCCAGCGCCGCGTCAGAAGTCGCAGGTAGTCACCCAGGTCCACCAGCAGATCACCCATCTCGGTCGTCTCAGGCGAAGACTAGTAGAAGAGCACTCTCGATCAGGCATGATGGCGGTCGTGTCCCCCAGCCGTCTCGACCGTGGGTTCGCCCGAAACGCCGGGGCCCTTCTCCTCGGGCAGGCCGTGCGGGTGCCGATCACGGCCGTCTACTTCGTCGTGGCGACCCGTGCACTCGGCGTGGAGTCGTTTGGCCGGCTCGCGGCCGTGACCGCGCTCATCATGATCGCCGCACCGTTCTCCGCCCTCGGCTCGGGCGCGCTGATCGTCAAGTACGGCGCCATCCAGCCAGAGACCACCGGTCGGTGGCTCGGTGCCGGACTCACGATGAGCGTGATCGGCGCGACGGTCGTCGGCATGCTCCTGCTGGTCTTCTCCCCAGTGCTGATCCCGGTCGGCACCGAACTGGCGGTCGTGGGCGGGCTCGTGCTGGCCGAGTTCGTCTGCGCCCGGGCGGCGGACCTGGCCTCGTCCGTCTTCGTCGCCCGCGAGCAGATGCACATCACCGCGTTCTGCCAGGTCCTGCTTCCCGCCCTCCGGCTCCTCGCCGTCGGGCTGCTTCTGCTCTCTTCCTCGCCGGTCAGCCTCCGGGCCTGGGTCGCGGCACTTGTGCTTAGCTCCTCGCTCTCCGGCGCCATCTGCCTCGCCCTCGCGGTGCGGGCGGTCGGGCGGCCCAGGTTCGGGCTGGCGCCGTTCCGTGGCCGCTGGCGGGAGGCCGCGCTCTTCAGCGTGGGGATCGGCGTGCAGGTCGCTCACAACGACATCGACAAGGTCATGCTCGGCCGGCTCGACGATCCGGCGGGCGTCGGCGTCTACGCCGCCGCCTACCGAGTCGTCGACACGGCGTGGTTGCCGATGCGGGCGGTGCTCGGCGCCGCGTGGCCGCGCCTCTTCCGGCACGCCCGCGGAGGACCGGGAGAGCTCCTGCCCTTCGTGCGCAAGGTCGCCCGGCCCTCCCTCCTCTACAGCACGGCGGTCGTCATCGTGATGGTCACCGCCGCCGGCGTGCTGGTGCCGCTGCTCGGCCAGTCGTATGCGGCGTCGGTACCGCTTCTGCGCGTCCTGGCGGTGGTCGTGCTGCTGCGCTGCCTGCACTATCTGCCCGCCGATGTGCTCACCGGCATGGGCCGTCAAGGGGTGCGCACCGTCATCCAGGTGGCGGTGCTCGCCGCGAACATCGGTCTCAACCTTTGGCTCATCCCGACCTACGGGGTATGGGGTGCCGCCTGGGCGACGCTCGTGTGCGAGGGCGCCCTGGCCGTAGCGCTGTGGACCGCTCTGATCGTCGTGCTGCGCCGACTGCGCGGGGAACCGGTGACGCCGGGGGGCGCCACGGGGGCGGCGCCATGACCGGGGCGCGCGCCTCCCTGCGGGTGACTTTCCTGGCCACGGTTCTCACCCCACGGCACGGCATGGAGCATGCCCTGCTGCGGCTGGCCACAGCGCTCGCGGAGCACCATACGGTGGAGATCCTGGTCCTGCACGACCCCGGACCGGTCGACGCGCCCACGGTCACGGTCACGTCGCTGGACCGCGGGACCGAAAGCCGCACAAGGAGGGCTCTGCGCCAGCGGCTCCGGGCCGCGCGGCAGCAGGAGGTCGTCGTCGTGACCGGGGTTTGGGCGGGCGCCCAGCTGCTTCTAGCCACCCCGTGGGCCTTCCGCTCTGCGGTGGCCTGGGAGCACTCACTCACACCGCAGCGCCTCGCCAGCGGGCGCCGGTTCCGACTTCGGGCGGAGACGGTGGCCCGGTGCTACCGGCTGTGTGCCGGCACGGTCAGTGTCAGCCCGGTGGTGGCCACGCTCCTCGATGAGCGGTGGCGGGTCGACTCGACCGTGATCCCCAACCTCCTCGACCTGCCGGAACGCTCTCCTGGCCACCGACGCCACGATCGGGAAGCCACGACGGTCGAGCAGAGCGATGACCGAGGACCGGTCCGCCTGCTCGCGCTCGGCGAGGCCAAGCCGGTCAAGAACTACGACGTGCTCATCCGCGCTCTGCCACTCCTCGACGTCGACTGGCGGCTGACGCTCGCGGGAGGCGGGACGCAGCAGCTCGAGCTCCGGGCGCTCGCCGACTCTCTGGGCGTCGGCGACCGGATCGAGTGGCTCGGCTTCGTGGCCGATCCAACACCGCTGTTGATCGGCAGCGACCTGCTCGTCCATCCCTCCGCCTCCGAGACCTTCGGATACGTCCTGCTCGAGGCTGCCGAGCAGTGGCTGCCCGTCGTCGCCACCGATGCCCCGGTGATGAACAGACTGGTGCCGGCCGTGGTGCCCGGCACGCTCACCACGGCCGATCCTCCCTCGCTGGCCGAGGCGATCGTCTCGACGCTGGCCAGGTCACCGCAGGTAGCCTCGGACCTCGTCGCCGCCGATGAGACACGGCGTCGCGAGTTCGACCGGGCGAAGGTGCTCGCTGCCTGGGAAGGAGTGCTGCATGGCTGACGATCGGCCGGCCGCTAAGGTGCGGGTCAGCGCGATCCTGCCCGTCCGCGACCCAGGTCCCGGCCTGGGTCCTGCCCTCGAGGCCGTCCGGACCAGCCTGTCCGTCCAGGACGAGCTCATCGTTGTCGACGATGGCTCCACGGACGGCACCGACGTCGTGCTGCGGAACACGGACTTGCGCGGCCTCCCGACGACCGTGCTGACGGGCGTTGGCGCAGGGGTCGGGGCGGCCCGCAACCTGGGACTGGCCCAGGCCCGTGGCGAGATGGTGTGGTTCGTCGACTGGGACGACCGGTGGGACCCCAGCATCATCGGGCTCCTGTATGCCGCACGCGTGGCATCGGGCGCTCCTGTCGTGGGCTGCGGCGCCGATCTGGTCGACGCCCGGGGGCGCCGGCTCGAGATGCTCGGGACCGTCGACCGCCCCACGCTGCTCACCGGTGGCCAGATCGGCGTGGCGATCCTGGACGGACGGATCCGCGGCTATCTCTGGAACAAGCTGTTCGCGCGCGACATCCTCGGAGAGGCGCCCTTCCCGGCGTACCAGACCCGGTCTGACTTCGCGGGGTCGGCCGAGCTGATGGCACGCCTGCCCTCGGTCTACCTGCTGCCCAACATCCTGTTCCACCACGTCCAGCGCCCTGGTTCCGTGACTACCTCGCAGCATCCGACCCTGGATACCCTGAGGCGGTCGCTGCACATCGGGGAGCGGGTCGCCGAGGCGGCTCGGACCCACCCTGACGGGCGTGCGGACGAAGGGACCGTCCATGCGGCCCTGCGCGAGTTCCGGTATCGGGAGTGGCACCTGGCGGTCGCGGGCACGGCCATGCGAGCACCGCTCGACCCAGCCACCCGGTCGGAGTGGCTGCGGCTTGCCCTGGACGGCGCTCTGCTGCGACACGTTCCGCATCTCCTGCGTCGGGATCCTGTGCTCGCCGCGCGAGCGGCGGTGCTCGCGACGGCCGGTCGGCACTACCCGGCCGTGTATTGGTCCGTCGTCCGTCTCCGCGCGGGCATGCGACGGCTGACCGATCGGGGTGCGCCCGAGTGAGAGCCCTGCTGCTGACGAACATCTACCCCACCCGGGCCACGCCCACCGGAGCGACCTTCATCCGCTCCCGGCTCCGGGCGCTGGCCGACCTCGAGACTGAGATCGTGCCGATGGCTGTGTGGCCGACGTGGACCACCGCCGCCACAGTGGTCCGAGCTCCGTTCCGGAGGGCGGAAGAGGGCCCTCCGGTCGAACCCTTCCTGCCCGTCACGGCGCCGCTTGGGCCGGGGCAGGCTCTGCGTCGTCGCCTGGAGAGCCGCGCCGGCCGGCGGTGGCTCGACGACATCACTGCCCAAGTCCTGGCGCACCGGGCGGGTCCGGTGGACGTCGTGCACGCGCACGGGATGTACGACCTACCGGCCGGACTGGTCGCCATGAGGGTGGCCGACCGGCTGGACGTTCCTTACGTCGTCTCCATGCACGGCACCGACGTCAACGAGGTGATGCCGCGGCGGCGGCAGTTCTACTCTCAGGTCCTGATGGGGGCGTCCGCCACGATCTATGTCAGTGCCGCCCTCCGGGACCGGTCGCACAGTCTGACCGTGACGCATCCGCAGGCGCACGTCATACCTAACGGGGTCGACCCGGCGACTTTCACTCCCGGGGCTCGGGCGACGGTGCCCACGGTCCTCTACGTCGGCAACCTCGAGCCAGTCAAGGGCGTCGACCGTCTGCCGACCGTCTGGACCCACGTCCGTGCCGAGATACCGTCCGCACGGCTCGTCGTGGTCGGCACCGGATCCCTCCTGGCGCGGATCCGGCGGGGGCTCGACGACCAGTCCGTGTCCTTTCTCGGCCGGCTGGACCCTGCCTGCGTCGCACGGGAGATGGCACGGGCCCACGTGCTTGTCCTCCCCAGCCGGGGCGAGGGATGGCCCACCGTGATCATGGAGGCCTACGCCACCGGCACGCCGGTCGTCGCGACTGCCGTGGGAGGCGTCGCGGAGGCAATCGTGGAGCCGGACCACCTGGTCCCCGACGGTCCGGGCCTCGAGGAGAGGCTGGCGCAGGCGGTCGTCCGGGTGCTGCGGGCCGCGGAGGGCAGCCGCCCAGAGCTGATCGAGGCGGCGCGGCCCCACACCTGGCCGCAGGTCGCCGCGCGCGAGCTCGAGGTCTACCGGTCCTGCTGAGAGCCTGGACGACCGCCGCCCACCGGGGTCCACTAGTGTCACGCGTGTGGCCACTCACGCTGCTCCTCGACGGCGCAGAGCACTGACGATCGCCACCGTTTCGCGGAGCCTGGCGCTGCAGAGCCCCGAGGGGTGGCAGATCCTGCGCGAGCGCGGCTACAACATCACCTTCGCCGCGGCCCGCGACGCCTGGACGGCGTCACTGCTCACCCCCGGAAGCGTCTACCACGAGATCCGTGCCGAGCGGAGCCTGCGCCCGCGCGTGGTGCTCGAACTCGCCGCCGGGCTACGCGCCCTGAGCCGTCAGGAGTGGGACCTGGTGCAGATCCAGTCGCCGATCATCTCGGTCCTCTGGCGGCTCGTCGCGACCGGCCGTTCCCGGCGGCGCACCGTCTACGTCGTGCACGGCTTCCACTTCCAGTCCGGGGAGCGGGGCCTCCGTGCCCAAGCCGTCCGACTCCTCGAGGCGGCTCTGGCGCACCGCACGCTGGCGCTGGCGACGGTGAGCGCGGCAGACCACCGCTTCGTCCGCAGCCTGCCACGACTGCTCCACCCGAAGCTGCTGGTCGCCCTGCCGGGGGCCGGGGTGCCGGTCGACACGTATGCCGCCCTCAACCTCCCCCGGGAGGGTTCCTCGCCCAGCGCCTACGCGCTCTTCGTCGGCGACCTGAACGCCAACAAGGACCCGATGTGCGCCGTCGCGGCCGTCGAGGAGTGCCGTCGCCGGGGCCGGCCCCTGGAGCTGACCGTGATCGGCGAGGGACATCTTGCGGACGACATTCGGACGGCGACCCGCACGCGCCCGTGGCTGCACCTCGTCGACCGGACGCGGGCTATCCCGTCGTGGATGGCCCACGCCCAGGTGTTGCTCGCCCCGAGCTATCGAGAGGGCGTGCCGAGGGTCATCATCGAGGCCCTGGCCGCCGGCACACCCGTGGTCGCGAGGCGCAACCGTGGATCCGTCGAGCTCCTGGCCGGCGGCCTCGGCGAGATCCTGCCCACCGATGATCCGCAGGCCTGGGCCGACGCCGTCGAGCACGTCCTGGACGCACCTGCTGACACCGTAGCGATGCGGGAGAGGGCAGAGGCTTACGGACTCGACCGCTTCCGGTCCGCCTACTCGGATCTGGTGACGCAGATGGAGAGCAAGCGGTCCCTGCTCTAGCCGGCGGACTGATGCAGGTTGTGCTGGTCCTTGACCCACAGCCCGACCAGACCGCGGAAGTGCGCGAGGAACTTCTCGTGCTCGTGGGCGGGATAGGTCGAGCGGACCGTGTCGAGCAGGATCTTGTCGAAGCCGTCGGAGTCAACCCACTCCAGCACCGCCTCGGGCAGGTGGGCCAGGTGCTTCTCGCAGAACTCCCAGTAGCGGTCGGTGTCGAAGTGCGCGTCAGCGAGCGTGCGGTAGCCCTCCATCTTGGCCTGGTAGTCCAACGACTCGTCGTCCGCGATCTCGTAGTAGCGCCGCGTCTCCAGGTCCACCGTGGCCGGCCGGTTGGTGGCCAGCGCGAAGACCGACCACCGCACCAGCGCCGTGATCGCCCACGGGAAGTAGTAGTGCAACGAGGTGACCGCCACGTCCGGGCACGCGTTGGCATAGTCGATCGGGTGGACCTCGTTGCCCGCGACCAGCATCTCCGCGGAGTTGAACTCCCAGCCGAAGAACGCGTTGACCACCTTGGACACCGTCTCAGCCTCCCACCCAGCCTGCTCGGACAGGAAGTCGTGCGTCACGGCATACCGGTTGTGCATCGGTTGTTCGGGACGGAAGTCCATCACCATCGTCTCCGGACCGATCGACAGGGCGCGGGCGAACTTGTCATAGTCCACCGTCGCCTGCAGGTGCATCAGCATCTCGCCGGACTCGTCATACGACTTGTGCAGCCCCGCCTTGTCATCCACCCGCGAGACCCCACGCCACCCGCCACCGTCAAACGGCTTCATATACATCGGGTAGCCGACCTCTTCAGCGATCGCGTCCAGGTCGAACCGGTCGTTGTACTTCGCCGAGGTGTAGGCCCAGCGCACGTTGTCCACCGGGTTCTTGTAGGGCACCAGCACCGTCTTGGGGATCTTCATGCCGAGGCGCAACATCGCGCAGTAGGCACTGTGCTTCTCCATCGACTGGAACGTGAACGGGCTGTTGAGCAGATAGGTGTCGTTCATCAGCGCGGCCTTCTTGAGCCACTCGCGCGGGTGGTAGTACCAGTAGGCGAGGCGGTCGATCACCAGGCCAGGGTCCACCGGGTCGGTCAGGTCGAACGGTGAGATCCGCAGCCGCTCGGAGGTGATCTCGACCGACTCACCGCCGACCTTCAGCGGTCCGACGAGGCCGAGGATCGACTCGAACGCACGGGGCCAGTCCTCCTCGGCACCGAGGAGCAGACCGATCAGCGGGGGGCGCTTGGCAACCATGCTGGCAACCTATCGCGATCAGCAGAATCTCGGCAGGTGATAGGCGATTTGCTTGCGCCACCACGGCCAGTCGTGGGCCGAGTCGTGGCCCCAGATGTCGAGCTGGTGCGGGACCCCCTTGTCGGCGAGCACGTCGGCGAGCGCACGGGCGCCGGGCAGCGACTTGGTGGGGTGCACCTCGAAGGCCCCCTCACCCACGACGATCAGGACCTGGACCGCGCTGCGCAGCCACTGCAGGTGGTCTCCGGACGCACCGGCCACATAGGCCAGGGGATTGTTGAGGTATGTCGCCTCGCCGGTCTCCCCCCAGCCGCGCCAGGAGGTGGGGTCGAAGTTGCCGGACAACGAGATCGCGACCGGGAAGAGGTCGGCGCGCTTGAGGGCGAAGTTGACCGCGTGGTAGCCGCCCATGCTGCAGCCCGTCGTCACGATGCCCTGGTGGCCGGGTGAGTCGGCGTCGATCATCGGCACGACGTGGTTGAGGATCCAGTTCTCATAGATCCGGTGCCGGTGGGCGCGGTCCTCGGTGGGCAGCGAGTAGTTCGACCAGGACAGGTGGTCGAAGGAGTCGACGGCATAGAGCTTGATGCGGCCCTCCTCGACCAGGCTGCGCACCGCCTCGACCATGCCGCTGTTCTCGTAGTCCCACGCGCGCCCCGCCTCGGAGGGGAAGGCGATGACCGGGCGACCGAAGTGGCCGTAGCGGATCACCGTGCCCGGGTGGTCCAGGCCCTCCGCGTTGATCTCGACCTGCTCCCTGTCCATCGTTGCCTCCCGGCGGTAGGTTCCTGGCAAAGCCAACCACACCGGGGCGTGCGTCGGAAGGTCGCAGGGTGCGAAAGATACATCTGCAGGATGACGCGCGAGCCGGGGACCACGAGAGAAGGTATTGACGTGCATCACAACAACGAAGTTCGCGTCTTCCTAGGCGGGCCCCAGGGCCGTGACGAGTCACCAGCGGGGGTTGGCTGGCTCGTCTCTCCGAGTGTTGTCGTGATGAGGCTGTCCGGGCGTGGGGCCAGGCCCGGACAGCCGTCGCACATCACTGTCCCTGCCGCTTCGGGGGGCGGCAGGGGCAAAAACGTCCCGGTCCTCGGCGTCTTCGAGTCCACCGAGCTGGATGGGTGGATCGCCCTCCAGCTCGACGAGGACGTGGACGCTCCCGACATCGGCATGGTGCCGGACAGCCTCGACCTGTCGCGTTCAAAGACCACCGAGGCCAGCGCGCTGGGTGGCGAGGCCAGCGTCCTGGGCGGCGGGGCCAGCGTCCTGGGCGGCGGCTCGACAGACGGTTGGATCTGCAGGTGTTTCCCCTCGCTCCCCGGTTGTCGACGCTGACGACCGCACGACCTGCCGCTCCCCCGCACGGCGCCAGGACACCGACACTTCGGACACTGGCACTCGGCTCCAGAACCAGTGACAATGACCCCCATGCAGGTCCCTCTTCTGGCGTCGGCCGCCTCTCGTCCCTGGCCGGTTCCGTCTTTGCGTCGTCCGGCTCCGCGCCCGTGAGCTCAGCTGACGAGGTGGGGCGCGACTCCGGCCCACGACGCATCGACCTCCTGGTCGTGCCCGCGTGCGCCGCCGCCGATTTGTTCGTCAGCGGTCTGCTCACCGGCGACCCGATGACGACCACCCTTGGGCCCACGCTGCCCTCGTGGCCAGTCATGGCGGTCATCGCGCTGGCCTATGGCGTCCTGGCCTGGCGCAGGAGCCACCCGTGGCTGACCTTCCTGGCGATCCTGGGCATCTCCCTCGCGTTCGGTCTGGTGCTGACCCAGTTCCAGCCCATCATCGGCGTCGCCCTCGCGCTGCTCAAGGTCGCTCGTCGTTCGCCGGCCCGGCAGGCCAACCCGGCCCTGGTGCTGGCGGCCTTCGCGGCGCTCAACAGCGGCTGGACCGCCACCAGGATCTCCGGCGACGACTCCGTCTTTGCGCTGATCAGCATCTCTGGCATCTTCATGTCGCTCTTCACCCTGATCTGGGTCATCGGTCGCCGGGAGCGCAGGTCGCGAGTGCGCACACAGCAGGAGAAGGAGCGCCTGCTGGCCACCGCCCAGGAGTCCCTCGGGCAGCAGCGGCAGCAGATCGCCCGCGACCTGCACGACATCCTGAGCCACTCGATGAGCGCGATGATCCTGCAGTCCGCGGGAGCCAAGGCCGTCTCGACCAAGTTGGATGGCACGACCGAGGCCAAACAGGTCACTGAGGCCCTCACCGCCATCGAGTCGACCGGGGCGGAGTCGATGCGCGAGCTGCACCGCCTGCTCGGCCTCCTACGCACCGCCGACGGCCAGGGCGAGTCCGGCGTCGCGCGGCTGCGGCTGGCCGACGTCGACACCCTGATCACCGCCACCCGACACGGAGGCCTCGTCGTGCAGCTGCACCGGGAGGGCGCCGTGCAGCCGCTCGACCCTAGCGTCGACCTGGCGGCCTATCACATGGTCCAGGAGTCACTCACCAATGCGATGAAGCACGCTGGCCGCGGCGCTGTCGTCGACATCTATGAGACGTGGGAGCCGGGCGAGCTGCAGCTGCAGGTGCGCAGCAGCCGTGGGCTTGCGCCCGAGGCTGGCGATGCCGCCGTGCCGGAGCCGGCGGGTTCGGGCACCGGCCTGTGGGGCCTGCGCGAGCGCGTCCAGCTGGCCGGCGGCTCTTTTGAGAGTGGTCCTGTCGACGGTGGCTTCGTCACCTCGGCAGTCCTGCCCGTCCGATCCGGGCGCGGCACCAACGTGGAGCCTGAGGGGGAGTCATGAGCACCAACATGAGCATGAGCACGGGCGGCGCGGAGGCGAGCCCTTCCACGACTTCAGCGGGCGCCCCCGCCACAACTCCAGCGGGCGCCCCCGCCACAGCTCCAGCGGACACCACCCCCACAACTCCGGCGGGCGCCCCCTCCACCACGCCGGCGGACACCACCCCCGCCACCATGATCCGCGTCGTCATCGCGGACGACCAGCCGATGGTCCGCCAGGGCATCGCCATGCTGCTCGGGGCGGAGTCGGACATGGAGGTCGTCGGTGAGGCCGGTGACGGGGCCGAGGCGATCAGGATGGTCGACCGCCACCGCCCCGACCTCGTCCTGATGGACGTGCGGATGCCCGGCATGGACGGCATCGAGGCCACCCGCCGGCTCATCCAGGAGCGCACCGACGACCCGGACCAGATCACCAAGGTCCTGGTGCTGACGACCTTCGACGAGGACGCTGCCCTCTATGGCACGCTGCGGGCCGGCGCCTCGGGCTACATGCTCAAGCACGCGGCCCCGACCGAGCTGACCGACGCGATCCGGCGCGTAGCCGGCGGCGACGCCTGGATCGACCCCGTCGTCGCGCCCAAGGTGCTGGACACCCTGCGCGAGATGGCCTCGGCCAACCCGGAGGGAAGGCCCAGCCTGGACATGCTCACCCCGCGCGAGCTCGATGTGCTGAGCGAGCTCTCCGACGGCGCGACCAACAGCCAGCTGAGCAAGCGCATGGTGCTCAGCGAGGCCACGGTCAAGACACACATCTCGCGGATGCTGATGAAGACCGGCTGCCACGACCGCGCCCAGCTCGTCGCCCTCGCCTATCGCAGCGGCCACGTCCAGCCCTGAGCGACACCCGGCCGCCCCGCCGCCGCCACCGCCGCAGCACTGACCTCCCGAATGTCTGCCATGGCATGCATCCGAGCGGTCGAAAGCCCGGCCGCTCCCGCCACCGCAGAACTGACCTCCCGATTGTCTGCCATGGCATGCATCCGGAAGGTCGAAATCCCGGCCGGCCGCACACGCGCCCCGAGCACCCGTTGACCTGGACCTGACGCTGCTCGACAACTTCATCGCAACCGTGGGGACGCAGCCGATCCTGGACGCGGGGTGCGGGGCGGGGCGGATCAGCGGCTATGGCGCGCGCCCAGCTCGCCGCCCTCGCCTATCGCAGCGGCCAATTCAAGCCCTGACCCCCGCTGCCACCTCGCCCCACCAGCACACCACCCCAGATCGACGCCGACCTCACTGCCAAGGCGAGCAACGCAGCGGTCACCCGACGGATTGGCGCAGCAGGAAACTATTGGCGAGGGTCACGGCTTCCGCCTGTGGAGGCCGTGGGGTCTCATGGGGCAGCCGACCGTGCTCGATCGCCCACGCCACAACGTCACCCCAGAGCCAAACCCCACCGGAAACAGGGTTGAATGGCGCAGGGAATCCAGCACCGCGACGCCCTGCGGCCCAGTTCGCCGCAGCCTGCCTGGTGGCCCCAAGGCGACGGGCAATGTCTCCACGAGTAGCCAGGTCCAGATCGACCCGCTGGGCAACACATCCGCGCTCCTCGAGCCACCGGCTAAGACTTTCGACTGCGTCGAGGAAGGTCGGCGCCTCAATGAACCCGTTCACGAACGCGGAGCCCGTGTGATCATGGCCCGTCGTTCCCTCAAAGATGTCGATGAGCTCGTCCACGATGCCCTCAGGCACCTCGTCAACGATCAATTGGACGTCAAAGGCGTTCACGGAATCTCTCCTCTCAGAGACGGGTGGGTTCAGCATGTTCCACGCGACACATGTTGTCAAGTGGAAACAGAATGGCGCTACTCACCGGCCCGGCCCCTGGCGCTTGCGTGCCCGCGGGCCGTCTCCGGATACCCACGCCAGGGCTTCCGGGCGTCACCCTTCGACAACTCATCGCTTGTCAGAGGCATGACGCATCACCGGCGTGTCGTTCGCTTACCCCGACGTAGCTCTACCCCTCTGCATCCTCGCCCCATCCTGGCTACCGGACCCTACCGGGCCGACCCTTGTGGGGTAGCGGAGTTTCCACAACTTTGTCCACCGGACCTGGGCGTCGACGGTCACCCGGCGGCGCGTCGGCCTCGCTGCGGCATCATGAGCAAATGAGCGACACCCCTCGACCACCCCAGGCGCAGACGCAGGACACGGTGCGGACGGCATACGACACTGTGGCTGCGGACTATGCGCGGTCGATGCCGGACACGAGCCCCGAGCACCCGTTAGACCTGACGCTGCTCGACACGTTCATCGCGGCCGTGGGGACGGAGCCGATCCTGGACGCCGGGTGCGGGGCGGGGCGGATCAGCCGCTACCTCGCCGACCGTGGTGGCCGCGTGGTGGGCGTCGACCTCTCGCCCCAGATGATCGCGCAGGGTCGAGCGCTGCATCCTGACCTCGACCTGTCGGTCGCCTCGATCACCGACCTGCCGCACGGCGGTGCGTCGTTTGGCGGGGTGCTGCTCTGGTATTCCACGATCCACCTGTCCGAGGCGGACCTGGGCCGCGCCCTCGACGAGGCTGTCCGCGTGGTGGCGCCGGACGGCTACGTGCTGGTCGCGTTCCAGTCTGGCGTTGGCACGCGGGACCTGTTTCGGCAATACAGCCAGCACGGTCACGATGTGACACTTGAGCGCTATCTGCGCACCCCCGACGAGATGGCCGAGCAACTTGCCGCTCGCGGCATGACCGAGGTGGTGCGACTCGTGCGCAGCGGCACCGAGATCGACCGGGACGGGCAGACGATGTTGCTGCACCGCAGGTCGGACAGCGGTCCTCACCGCAACCTATAGAACTTCCGCGCGGAACTATAGGAAGGACCTGGAAGTTCCCGATCCTTGCCACGGCATGCAGCTGACCTCCCGATTGACTGCCATGGCACACATACGGGAGGTCAAAGTCTCAGCGGCGCGAACGCGCTAGAGTCCTGAGCTGGGGGCGGGCTCGGTGTTGCCGCCTCAGGCGTCTTCCTGAGCCAGGTCGCGCACGTCGGTCTCCTCGAAGATCAGCCAGGTCCTCGTCGCCTTCACACCGGGGATCGCCTGGATCTGCTCCAGCACGGTGTCGCGCAGCTCGTGGTTGTCGCGGCAGCGGACCGTGACGAGCGCGTCGAACTCCGCGCCGACGAGAGCGACCCGCTCCACGGCTGGCACCCGGCGCAGGGCAGCAGCGACCGGCTTCCAGGTGTTCTGCTCGATGGAGACCGAGACATAGGCCGACGTGCCCAGCCCCAGGTGCTCGGGTGCCACCTGCGCGCTGAACCCGGTGATCACGCCGGCCTCAAGCAGGCGCTCGAGGCGGGCATAGGCGTTGGCCCGGGAGATGTGCACCTGCTCGGCCAGGGCCCGCACCGACAGCCGCCCGTCCGCCCTCAACGCACGGATGAGCGCACGGTCCGTGTCGTCGACAAGCGCGCGGCCAGGGCTCATCGCCGCGCCCCGACCGGCGCCCCACTGCTCGCAATCCTCCAAATGTCCAGCCCGCCCCCGCGGACTGCACCGACAGGCAGACTTTGTGTCGTCATACGGAGCAGTTTAGAGCCGTTTGTCTTGCATCAGGGCCACAATCCACACGGTCGGTCCAGACTCAGCGACGATAGGAGGACCACCACCGGAGGAGAACATGTCGATGACGACCGCCGACCTTTTGCCGTGCGCGGAGCCGGTGCGGTTCCTGGACGAGCATGGACAGCTCACCGACCCCGGGCCCGAGGCGACGGCGCGCGGCTATGCCATGCCCTCGGACGAGGACCTGCTCGCCGTGTGGCGCCAGATGGTCATCGGGCGCCGTTTCGACACCCAGGCCACCGCGCTGACCAAGCAGGGACGCCTGGCGGTCTATCCCTCCTCGCGCGGCCAGGACGCCTGCCAGGTGGCGCCGGTGCTGGAGCTGCAGGAGCAGGACTGGTTCTTCCCGACCTATCGCGACTCGATGGCGCTGGTCAGCCGCGGGCTCGACCCCATCGAGGTGCTGACGTTGCTGCGGGGCTCGTGGCACTGCGGCTATGACCCCGTGCAGACGCACACCGCCCCCCAGTGCACCCCGCTCGCGACCCAGGCGGTGCACGCGGCTGGCGCGGGTCACGGGCTGGCCAGGCGCGGCACCGACGGCGTCGCGCTGTGCTTCATCGGCGACGGCGCGACGAGCGAGGGCGACTTCCACGAGGGCCTCAACTTCGCCGCCGTCTTCAACGCCCCCACCGTCTTCTTCGTGCAGAACAACAAGTTCGCGATCAGTGTCCCGCTGGCCAAGCAGACGAAGGCACCGAGCCTGGCCTACAAGGGAATTGGCTATGGCATCCGCTCCGAGCAGGTCGACGGCAACGACCCCGCAGCCGTGCTCGCGGTGACGCGCGCGGCCTACGCTCACGCCCGCGCCGGCCACGGACCGGTGCTGATCGAGGCGCACACCTATCGCCTCGAGGCGCACACCAACGCCGACGACGCCACCCGCTATCGCCAGGCCGACGAGGTCACCCAGTGGTCCGAGCGCGACCCGATCGCCCGGCTGCGCACCTATCTGACCGGCACGGGTGCCCTCACCGCTGAGATCGAGGAGCAGGTCGCCGCCGAGGCAGAGGCGTATGCCGCGCGCGTGCGGGAGCGGATGAACGAGGAGCCCGTGGTCGCTCCCCTCTCCCTGTTTGACCATGTCTATGCCCAACAGACACCGCAGCTGCGTGAGCAGGCGCAGCTGGTGGCCGCCGAGCTTGAGGAGGTGCAGGGATGAGCACGATGACGTTTGCCCAGGCCCTCAACCACGCGCTGCGCGACGCCCTGACCGAGGACGAGGACGTGCTGGTTTTTGGCGAGGATGTCGGCCAGCTCGGTGGCGTCTTCCGGATCACCGACGGGCTGACCGCGGACTTCGGTGAGGACCGCTGCTTCGACACGCCGCTCGCAGAGGCTGGCATTGCCGGCTTCGCGGTCGGTCTGGCGATGCAGGGCTTCCGCCCGGTGATCGAGATGCAGTTCGACGCGTTCGGCTATCCCGCCTTCGAGCAGGTCGTCTCGCACATCGCCAAGATGCGCAACCGCACCCAGAGCCTGCTGACGATGCCGATCGTGATCCGCATGCCCTATGCCGGTGGCATCGGCGGCGTCGAGCACCACTGCGACTCCTCGGAGGGCTACTACGCCCACACACCCGGGCTGCACGTGGTCACTCCCGCGACGCCGGCCGACGCCTACTCGCTGCTGCGCGAGGCGATCTCGAGCCCCGACCCGGTCGTCTTCATGGAGCCCAAGGCGCTCTATTGGTCCAAGGCCGAGCTGGAGCTGCCGACGCGGACCGAGCCGTTCGGCACGGCGGCCGTGCGCCGTGAGGGCACCGACGTGACGCTGGTGGCCTATGGCCCGCAGGTGCCCAACGCGCTCAAGGCCGCCGAGGTCGCCGAGTCGGAGGAGGGCTGGAGCGTCGAGGTCGTCGACCTGCGCACGATCACGCCCTTCGATGACGAGACGGTCGCCGCCTCCGTGCGCAAGACCGGTCGCTGCCTAGTCGTCTCCGAGGCCCAGGGCTTCGGCGGTGTCGGTGGTGAGGTCGCGGCCCGCGTCGGCGAGCGCTGCTTCCACTCGCTGGCCGCGCCGGTGCTGAGGGTCAGCGGGCTGGACATCCCCTATCCCCCGCCGAAGCTCGAGCACACCCACCTGCCCAGCGTCGACCGGATCCTGGACACGATGGCCCGCCTGCAGTGGGACGACCAGCCGGACACCGCACACCTGGCGGCCAGCCGATGACGCAGGTCTTCCGCCTCCCCGACCTCGGCGAGGGCCTCACCGAGGCCACGATCATCGAGTGGCACGTCGCCGAGGGCGACCACGTCACGATCGACCAGGAGGTCGTCACCGTCGAGACGGCCAAGGCCGCCGTCGAGGTGCCCTGCCCGTATGCCGGGGTGGTCACCTCCCTGCACACCGCCGCCGGGGAGGAGCTCGCCGTCGGGGCGCCGCTGATCACGATCGCGGCGCTCGCGGACGGGGAGGCCTATCGCACCGAGGAGCAGGCTGGCTCCACATCGCCGGAGCGGCCACTCGTCGGTTATGGCGCCTCCGAGGCACCGCGGCGTGCCCGTCGACGCCGGGCTGCGGCGGCTGAGGAGGGCGCAACTCCCGCGCCCGAGTCTGCTCCTGAGCCCGAGCCCGCGAGCCAGTCGGCCATCAAGGTGATCTCACCGCTCGTGCGCAAGCTCGTCGAGGACGCCCGGATCGACCTGGCCAGCATCACCCCGACGGGAGAAGGCGGAGTCATCCGTCGTGCCGACGTGGAGGCCGCCGTCGCTGACCGCGGTCAGCCGTCGCCCACCGCACCCGCCACCACTCCGGCCGCTCCCCGTGCCACATCCACAGACGCACCCGCCGACCAGCGGATCCCGCTGACCGGCGTCCGCCGGGCCATCGCCCAGAAGCTGTCGACCTCGCGACGGGAGATCCCGGATGCGACCACGTGGGTCGACGCCGACGCGACCGAGCTCCTGGCAACCAAGGACGCCCTGAAGGCGGCGCGGCCGCAGGACGCGATCGGCATACTCGCGCTGCTGGCTCGCATCACCGTGGCCGGACTGCGGGCCTTCCCCGAGCTCAACTCCTCCGTCGAGGGCCACGAGATCGTCCAGCACGGCCGGATCAACCTGGGCTTTGCCGCGCAGTCCCCGCGCGGCCTGGTGGTGCCCGTCGTCCACGACGCGCACGCGATGACGACCGCGGAGCTGGCGGCTGCCCTGCGCAGCCTGACCGAGGCCGCCCGGGAGGGCACGGTCACGCCCGCGCAGCTGACGGGTGGGACGTTCACGCTCAACAACTACGGCGTCTTCGGCGTGGACGGTTCGACCCCGATCATCAACCATCCCGAGGCCGCGATGCTCGGCATCGGCCGGATCATCGACAAGCCGTGGGCGCACGAGGGAGCGGTGGCGCTGCGCAAGGTCACCCAGCTGTCGTTCACCTTTGACCACCGGGTCTGTGACGGCGGCACTGCCGGTGGGTTCCTGCGTTATGTCGCCGACTGCGTCGAGCAACCGGCGGTCCTGCTTGCGGGCCTGTAGGCGCCGGCGCGCGATTGGATCGAATCACTCGTGGTCACTTGCCGACGACACGGTCCCGCCAGTAGCCCGGCTTTCGTTTCTGGTGCGCGATCGCGATGACCACGAGCTCATCCGGCGTGACGAGATAGATCAGGCGGGGGTCGGCCACTCCAGGATTCCGTCGATGACAGCATCAACTGCGACCTCCAAACGGTCTCCCAGTCCCGTGCCGCGCTCCTCATACCAAGCAATGTCGGCGCGAAGTTCAGCAGTCGCCTCAGGGTGATAGCTGACCGACAGGGTCAACGCTGCCTAGCGGTGCGGTCGGCCGCGAGCTGCTTCCTGACCTCGTCGCGAGGGATGGTCTGCACTCGGCCAGTGACGATGTCGTCAACCCGAGAGTTGATCTCTGAGGTCCACGACCGATGCACCTCCGAGGGATCGGCCACGTCATCCAAACTCTCCAGCAACCGGCTTGCGACCTCGGCGCGCTCGCTCACCGAGAGCGTCAACGCCAACTGCGTGATCTCGTCGATTCCGGCTGCCATGACACCCAATCTACGCTCTTCGTCCCCCGAGCCATAGGCGTCATTGCTCGCTAGTCGCGCGGGAGGACGGTGAGCACCCGCTCGATGTGGTCGCGGAACTCCTGCATGAACGCAGTCAGGATGCCCTTCAGCTCCTCCTCCAGAACCTCACCGTTCTCGCCATACGCCTCGGGCTTGAAGGTGATGTAGGCCTCGGGTGCGGTCATCTGACGGGCGTTGCAGAAGCTCAGCACACCGCGCAGCGACTGCTGGGCGACGGCCGTGCCGATGCCACTGGGAGAGGTGCCGATCACGCCCGCCGGCATGTGGTCAAAAGCATTCTCACCATAGGGCCGGGACGCCCAGTCGATCGCGTTCTTGAGGGCGCCGGGGATCGAGCGGTTGTATTCCGGAGTGACAAAGAGCACCGCGTCCGAGGCAGCGATCGCCTCCTTGAGCGCCTTGCCCTCCGGCGGATAGTTGCCGTCGAAGTCCGCGCTGTAGAGCGGCAGGTTGCCGATCGGGATCTCAGTGAACTCAAGATCCTGCGGCGCCACGCTGAGCAGCGCCTTGCTGAGCGTGCGGTTGATCGATGTCGATGACAGGCTCCCGACGAAATAGCCAACCTTGTAGGCCACGGTGCACTCCTCGATGGATGGATGCGGTCGAATCCGGCCGCCTCCACCCAGAGTTCCAGAAAGTCCCGAGTTGCGAAACTTGAGAGACCTGTGGACGGGCGTCGACAACTTCGCTCACCGCCGGTGACAATGGAAGACATGTCTGAGGACCGTTCTGCCCGCGCCTGGCTCGACTCCCGCTCCGACGACCAGCTCCAGGAGCTGCTCGCGATCCGCCCTGACCTGCACCAGGGGGCGCCGGTGGTCGACCTGGACGATCTCGCGCGCCGCCTGGAGCACCCGATGTCGGTCTCCAGCGTGGTGATGAACCTGCCGCGCCCCGCGGTGGAGCTCCTCGAGGCGGTGACCGCACTCGATGTCGGAGCCACGTCGGAGCGGCTGCTCGAGCTGCTCGACACCGGTGGCCGCGACCGTGACGAGCAGAGCCAGCTGCTGCTGCACTGGATCGAGATCCTGGAGGTGGTCGGCCTGGCTTGGGAGGTGGCCGGGCGGCACGTCGTCAACCCGGGAGTGCACCGGATCGTGGTCAACCCGCTCCTCATGGGGTCACCGGCACGGCTGCTCACCCAGGACCTGACCGTCGACGTCCTCAAGCAGTTGTATGCCGGGCTGGGAGTCCCCGCCCCGCCCCGCAAGGCGGAGCTCCTGGCGGGCATCGGTGCCTTGTATGCCGATGGGTCCCGGATTCGTCAGACGCTCGCCAAGGCACCCGAGGAGGTGATGGAGACCCTCGCCGCGCACGCCGCGGACGTGGCTGCGGCCTCGAAGCGCGGCGACGAGGCGCTAGATGAGGACCACTACGCCTGGACCCCGTCCCGGCAGGGGCAGTACCAGCGGGACATCACCATGCGCCGCTGGGCCAGCCAGCACGGGCTGGCGGTGACCGACAGCTACTACAGCTATGCCTATGCACCGGCCCAGTTCCCGGCGGAGGTGCTGCTGGCGCTCGTGCCGCCGAGCTATCGCGCACCCTTCCACCCCCGGCCGCCACAGATCCCGACCACCGAGGTCTCCCCGGTCCAGACCGAGCGGGCCTCTGCTGCGGCGGTGACCGAGGCCGTCGCCGCGATGACCGCGGTCCTGGAGAGCACGCTGCGCACACCGGTCCAGCGGCTGAAGTCGGGCGGCGTGGGCGCCCGTGAGATCAAGCGGCTGTCCAAGGCCGTCGGCGTGGGGGTGGCCGAGGTGCGCCTGGCGCTGGAGCTCGGCGCACGCTGCGGGTTCTTTGACTGGACCGACGAGCTGCGCCCCAGTGGTGAGTTCGAGCAGTGGCGTCGGCAGTCGGCCGCCGAGCGCGCCGGTGACCTGCTGCGCGCCTGGTGGCCTCTGCGCTTCCCGCCCACCCGGGAGCGGGACGAGGACGGCATGGCGCTGCCGGCGCTGACCGGGAGCGACAATGCCTATGCACCCACCGCGCCGCAGCTGGCGGTGGTGCTGCAGACGCTGGACGGTGCGGCGACCAGTCTGGAGCCGGTCCTGGAGCTGCTCGGGTGGAACCGGCCGATGGACCAGCTCTCGGCGGACGACGCGCGACACACCTGGGACGAGGCTGCTCTCCTGGGTGTCATCCGCGACGGTCGTCTCACCGATCTGGGCCGCACGCTGCTCACCGGCGAGCAGGACCAGGTGGTCGAGCAGCTGCGCACGCTGCTGCCCGCCGAGAGTCAGGACGTGCTGTTCGGCTCGGACCTGACCATCGTGGTGCCGGGCAGCACAGGAGCGGCGGTGGTCGACCTGCTGGACGCGCTGGCCGTGCGGGAGTCCCACGGCGTCGGGGCCACCTGGCGGGTCAGCGAGGCCTCGGTGCGGGACGCTCTTGACCACGGCTACACCGTCGACGCGCTGCTGAGTGAGCTCCGCGAGGTCGCCGGCAAGGCGCTGCCCCAGCCCCTGGAGTATCTGCTGCGTGACGTCGACCGCCGGCACGGCGTCATCGGGGTGCGCCCGGCCTCCTGCGTCGTGGTCTCGCAGGATGAGGGGCTGCTCGCCGAGGTGGCCGCGACCAAGGTGCTGCGCCCTCTCGGGCTCACGGCGGTCGCCCCCACCGTGCTGGTCGGCACCGCCGACCGGGCGACGACGCTCGCCGCGCTGCGCAAGGCCGGCTATCTGCCCGTCGAGCAGGACAGCGACGGCTCACGCACGGTGGAGCTGCGCTCGCGCGGGCCGGTCGGGGAGCGCGCCGCGGCACCTGACGACGTGGACGCCCTGTCCGACGAGGAGTTCAACGTCCTCATGGAGCGGGAGCTTGCCGCCCAGAGACAGCGCCTCAAAGGCCGGGCTCCGAGCGTGCCGCGCCTGCCGGAGGAGCCGGCTGAGCTCGTCAGCCGGCTGCGGTCCGGGGGCCGGCCCTCGCACGAGGTGGACCAGAGTGTCCTCTCGCTCGTGGAGCAGTTGGCACCTCGGCTGCGGCCGGACGAGCAGCGCCACCTGGTGTCGGCTGTGGCCAGCGACGGCAGCGTCGTGATCCGCTATCGCAACGAGAGCGGCAACGAGAGTGAGCGGAAGGTGTCCGACCTGGACCTGTCCGGTGCCTACCTC
The DNA here is from genome assembly GCF_023923205.1 of Ornithinimicrobium cryptoxanthini. Classification (NCBI taxonomy): domain Bacteria; kingdom Bacillati; phylum Actinomycetota; class Actinomycetes; order Micrococcales; family Ornithinimicrobiaceae; genus Ornithinimicrobium; species Ornithinimicrobium cryptoxanthini. The sequence continues at coordinate 3,535,619 of NZ_CP099490.1, forward strand.
ACCGGCTACTGCCACCTGCGTCAGGACGTGCGGTTCTTCCGGCTCGACCGCATCACGATGGTCGCGCCGGTCACCTGACGAGCCGATGGCGGTGGGACGGCCCCCTACTCGCCCGGGTCTGGCTTGCGGGCGTCGACGAGGTCCTCGATGATCCCGAAGTCACCGACGTTGTGGGTGAGGAGAGGCACGTTCTCGACGGTCGCGGTCGCCGCAATGGCGAGGTCAAGCTGCCGGCGGCGCGGCTTTCCTCCCCGTTGGCTGACGGCGGCGGCCAAGCGTCCCCAGGCCCGAGCAACTTCTGGGGTGACCGGCAGCGGGTCGAAGGTCGCTTCGACGGCAGCGAGACGGTCGGTGCGCCGGGCCCGTTCGTCGGGATCGGTGGCCAGCAGGACGCCGAAGTGGAGTTCGGTGAGCGAGACGACGCTGATCGCGGCCTCGACGCCGTCCGGCGCATCAGCACCGATGAGCACCGACGTGTCGAGGATGACCCTCATGACGCGAACGGGTCGACGACGGCCGCGTCGAGCCTTGCCAGGTCGTCATCCAGATCACCAGGAGTGGGACCGTGCCACACCTCAGCCAGGGCGGCGCCAGCTATCCAGCGCCGACGTTGCGTCGGACGAAGCTCGGCCACAGGTCGGCCCGAGACCGTCACCGTGAGGGATTCCCCAGCCTCGACTCGTCGGAGCACCTCACCCACGTGGTTTCGGAGCATCTTTTGCGGGATCACGTCCATGAGGATCATGGTAGCAGTTCTGCTACTTCGTCCGAGTGCACTGCGTGGCGAAAGGCCCGAGCCGGTCGAAGGATGGACGCAAGACAGCGCGCTCGGTCGATGGGTGAGGTGGCGTGAGTGCCCGGCGCATCCGGCATACTCGCGGGCATGCACCCACGCACCCAGACCGTGCAGGACGCGCTGCAGGCCGCCGGCATCGCCGCTCAGATCGAGGTGCTCGACGAGCACGCCCGCACGGCTGCCGTCGCGGCCGAGCAGCTCGGCTGTGAGGTTGCCGCCATCGCCAACAGCCTGGTCTTCATGGCTGACTCCGAGCCGCTGCTGGTGATGGCCAGTGGCGCAGCGCGGGTCAACACCGACGCGATCGCTGCCGCGGTGGGCGCCGAGTCCGTGGTCAAGGCCTCTGCCGACCAGGTGCGCGCCGCGACCGGACAGGCGATCGGCGGGGTCGCGCCGACCGGACACCCAACTCCCCTGCGCACGCTGGTCGACCCCGACCTCGGTGTCCACGACACGATCTGGGCCGCGGGCGGCACGCCGGACAGCATCGTGCCGCTGACCTTCCAGCAGCTGGTGATGGTGACGTCCGGCCACGTGACGGCCGTGCGCTGAGCTAAGTCAGCTCAGGCCGAGCACGAACGTGTTGATCGGCGCGAAGTGCTCATAGCTCTGCGACATGGGCACCGCCGAGTCGACCGGCACCGCGAGCTCGTCGACGGCGGACTCGGTGAACAACGCGTAGGCGTGGGATCCGAGCACCTCGGCCGCCTCGGACTTCAGCAGCAGGTGCGCCATCACGACGTCAGGACCGGTCAGCTCAGGGTTGCCGGCGAACTCCTGGATGACGAAGTCGCCGGCGTGCAGGACGAACTTCAGATCCAGCCCGTTGGCGGCGCTGCACTGCTCGCACGTGCACGTCCAGATCACACCGACATCAGCCAGCTGGGCGCGGAAGCTGGCATAGCACTTGTGGATGCAGTCCAGGACCTCCTCGCCATGGGGCACGTCGGGTCCCGAGCGGGCGAAGGCGAAGACCGCGTCACCCTCGAGCTTGGACAGGGTGAAGTATGGCGTCACGGACTGCACGATCCCGTCCAGCAGGCTCGACATCAGTCGGAAGGCCTCAGGGATCTGGCCCGTGGCGAAGGCATCGTCCTTGTGCGCCTCCTGGACGCCGCGCAGGAACGAGGTGTAGCCGCTGATGTCCGCCAGGAACAGGGGTCCCCTCGCGGCCTCCTGGGTGAACTGGACCGCCATCGCCATCTCCTCTGTATGGGTCTGACCCACTCTTGCAACGTAGCAGGCGTGACGGACAGTGGTCCATGCCTCCTGTCAGACCCACGCCATAGGGTCAGTGCATGACCTTGTTCGTGCACCGCGCGGCCAACACCGACCTGTTGGCCGGCGGGCTTGCCGAGCTCCTCGCGGCCCCGCTGGACGACGTGTTCGCCGAGGAGGTCGTCGCGGTGCCGGCCAAGGGGGTGGAGCGGTGGCTGGCCCAGCGGCTGTCGCACACGCTGGGGTCCGGGCCGCGCGGCGGCGACGGGGTGTGCGCCGGTGTGCGTTTCCTCAACCCGCACTCGCTGGTCGCGCTCGTCCTGGGCATCGAGCGCGATGACCCGTGGCGCTCCGACCAGCTCGCCTGGCCGGTGCTGCGCGCGGTCGACGACAGCCTCGGCGAGACGTGGGCCAAGACCCTGTCCGACCACCTGGGACACGGCCTCACCGGCACCGAGCATGAACTGCGCCGGGGTCAGCGATTTGCCGTGGCGCGCCGGCTCGCCGGCCTGTTCGCCGACTATGCCGCCCAGCGCCCCGCGATGCTGGCGGACTGGCGTGAGGGTGGCGCCGGTGACGGGCTGGGTGGTCCGGTGGCCGACGACCTCGCCTGGCAGCCCGAGCTGTGGCGCCGCACGTTGGCCCTGGTCGACGCCGAGCCCCCCGAGGTGCGGCAGACACGCGTCCTGCAGGCGCTGCGGGAGCAGAGCCCCGAGGGCCTGTCCCTCGGTGATCTGGTGCTGCCCGGGCGCCTGTCCCTGTTCGGACACACCCGGATCGCGCGCAGCGAGGTCGAGGTGCTGACCGCCCTGGGCGAGCACCTGGACGTGCACCTGTGGCTGCCGCAGTCCTCCCCCCGGGCGTGGACGCGGCTGGCTCCGCTCGCGGCAGAGGGCCCGGTCCCCCGCGCGGAGGACACGTCCGCCGGGGTGATCGAGCACCCGCTGCTGGCCAGCCTCGGGCGCGACTCCCGCGAGCTGCAGCGCACCCTCGCCCTCACGGGTGGGACCGACGACCTGCTGGTCCGCGACGAGGCCGACGACGTGGTGGTCCGCGACGAGGCCGACGACGTGCTGGTCCGCGACGAGGCCGACGAGGCACCGGCCCGCAGTCTGCTACAGCTCCTGCAGGACGACCTGGCGCGCGACCACGCACCGACCGCTGAGGACCGCCGGTCTCGGGTGGTCGAGGCGCAGGACCGCAGCATCCAGGTGCATGCCTGCCACGGGCGCACCCGGCAGGTCGAGGTGCTGCGCGACGTGCTGGCCGACCTCCTCCAGCGCGACCCCACCCTCGAGCCGCGCGACATCCTGGTGATGTGCCCCGACGTGGACACCTATGCGCCCCTCTTCCACGCCGGCTTCGGGCTCGCCGAGGTGGTCCGCGAGCAGACCGCCGCGACACACCCGGCCCACGGCCTGCGGGTCCGGCTCGCGGACCGCGGCCCTCGGCATACCAACCCTCTGCTGGCCCTGGCCGACCAGCTCGTCGAGCTGGCTGGCGGGCGCCTGACCGCCGGGGAGGTGCTCGACCTGGCCCGATCCGCCCCTGTTCGCCACCGGTTCGGCCTCGGTGACGACTCCCTCGAGCGACTGGGGGACTGGGTCCACGCAGTGGTCATCCGGTGGGGGCTCGACGCCGACCACCGGGCCACCTATCAGCTGCACCATCTGGGTCAGAACACCTGGCGCGCGGGGCTGGACCGGGTGCTGGTGGGCGCGGCCGTCGACGGTCAGGACATCGACCACCTCGGGACCACCCTGGCGCTGGACAACCTCGACAGTGGTGACCTCGAGCTGGCCGGGCGCCTGGCTGAGCTCGTGGAGCGGCTGGCCACGACCCTGCGCGCTCTGCGCACGACCGACACGGTCGATGTCTGGGTGCGCGAGCTGAGTGACGGGGTGCTCGGGCTGGCCGATGTGCCGCTCGCGGACGCCTGGCAGCTCACCCAGTTCGAGCGTGAGCTGGCCAGGATCCAGGCGGCTGCACGGCGGGGTGCCACGTCGACGCCGTCCCTGTCGCTGGCCGACGTCCGTGCGCTGCTGCGGGAGCAGTCCGGAGGACGGGCGACCCGGTCCAACTTCCGCACCGGCTCGCTCACGGTCTGCACGATGGTGCCGATGCGCTCCGTGCCGCACCGCGTGGTGGCCCTGGTCGGGATGGACGACGGTGTCTTCCCCCGGCACAGCACCCCGGACGGTGACGACGCGTTGGCGCGGCGCGCGGTCACCGGCGAGCGCGACCCGCGCAGCGAGGACCGGCAGCTGCTGCTCGATGCGATCACCTCGGCCGGTGACGCGCTCGTCATCACCTACACCGGCGCCGACGAGCACACCGGCTCACAGCGGCCTCCGGCGGTCCCGCTCGGAGAGCTGATCGACGCCGTCCGCGCGACCGCACAGGGCCAGGGGGTCGAGCGCGTCGTCACCGATCACCCGCTGCAGCCGTTCGACCCGCGCAACCTCGGCGTCACCCCCGAGGACGAGACCAGCCTGCTGCCCCAGGACCGGCCGCTCAGTTATGACCCGACGGCTCTCGCCGGGGCGCTCGCTCTCCGCGCGGGGCAGTCCCAGCCCGTCCCCATCGCGGCCCAGCTGCTCCCCCCGCTGGCCGGCGACGAGGTCGCGCTCGATGACCTGCTCCGGTTCTTTGACAACCCGGCCCGCGCCTTCCTGCGCTCCCGCCTCGGGATGGTCCTGCCCGAGGTCCCCGAGGAGCGCGGCGAGGGCATCCCGATCACCCTCGACGGGCTGGAGAAGTGGACGATCGGCGACCGCATGCTGCAGGGGGTGCTGACCGGCCGGGCTCCCGCCCAGGCGGTCAACGCCGAGCTGTGGCGAGGCGCCCTGCCGCCCGACCAGCTGGGCGAGACCACCATGCGTGAGATCACCCAGGCGGTCCAGGCCCTGTGCGAGGCCACCTGGCGCACGGTCGGCACCGGCGGGTGGGAGCAGGACCTGCCGCGCGACAGTGTGGACCTCGACCTCGCGCTGCCCGGCGGTCGCCAGCTCACCGGCACCGTCGCCGGGCTCGTGGGAGGCGCAGCGCTGACCGTCACCTACTCGCAGGTGAAGGCCAAACAACGCCTCCGCTCCTGGATCATCTCGCTGGTCCTGGCTGCGGGCGGACACTCCGGGGTGAGCCGTCTGATCGGCAAGCACTACTGGCGCAAGGGCGACAAGAGCCCTGTGCTGTTCACTCACGGGCCGCACGACCCGGCCACGGCACTGGAGCTGTTGACCCAGCTCGTCGACCTGCGCGACAGAGGCCTGCGTGAGGTCGTCCCGCTGCCGCTGGAGACCAGCCTGGCCTGGGCGGACTACTTCGTGAAGACGGGCAAGGCCACGCTGGCTGCACAACAGGGCGTCAAGAAGTGGGTCACCCCCGACGGCGGCTTCGGTGGCGGCGGTGAGCAAGACGATCCGTCCTGGTCACGTGTGCTGGGAGCGGGCGTGCCCTTTGACACGATCCTCGGCACGCCACGCGCCGATGAGGAGTGGACGCCGGGGGTGGAGTCGCGGCTGGGTCAGTTCGCGCTGCGGGTGTGGGGCCCGGTGCTCCGAGGCGGCGCAGAGTCGAAAGTGAAGCCATGACCGCCGAGGTTGACGCCAGGACCGCCGGAAGGGAAACCATGACCGTGCAGGAGTTCGCGATCACCGACCCTCTGCCGTCGGGCACGATGCTGCTCGAGGCCAGCGCCGGCACCGGCAAGACCTGGACCATCGCGGCCCTGGTCACGCGCTATGTCGCTGAGGGCGTGGCCCTGCTTGAGCAGATGCTGGTCGTCACCTTCAGCCGAGCCGCCAGCCAGGAGCTGCGCGCGCGGGTGCGTGAGCAGCTCGCTGAGGCCGAGGCGGTGCTGGCCGGCCGGCAGCAGCCCGACCCGGACAACGAGCTCCTGGCGCTCCTGCTCGACGTCGACGAGCAGACCCGCGCCCTGCAGCACGCCCGGGTGCGGACCGCCCTGACCAACTTCGACGCGGCGACCATCGCCACCGTGCACCAGTTCTGCCACGAGGTGCTGCGCAGCCTCGGCGTCGCCGGCACCTCCGATGCCTCCGCCGAGCTGGTGGAGGACCTGGGCGACCTGCTCGTCGAGGTCGTCGATGACCTCTATCTGCGCGGCTTCCGCGGGGAGACCGAGCCGATCTTCAGCCGGTCCGAGGCACTGGTGATCGCCCGTGCGGCCGTCGAGGACATCCACGCCGAGCTGCGCCCCACCACGGCCGAGCCCGGCACCCCCGCCGCGCGCCGGGTCCGTTTTGCCCAGGCGGTCCGCGACGAGCTCGACCTGCGCAAGCGGCGTCTGCAGGTGATGCACTACAACGACCTGCTCACCCAGCTCTCCGACGCGTTGGGAGAGCCCGACTCTCCCGCGCGACACCGGATGCGGCAGCGCTGGCAGGTTGTCCTGGTCGACGAGTTCCAGGACACCGACCCCGTCCAGTGGCAGGTCCTGGACCGCGCCTTCAGCGGCCATGCCCAGGCGATGGTCCTGATCGGCGACCCCAAGCAGGCGATCTACGCCTTCCGCGGCGGCGACATCGTGACCTATCTCGCGGCGGCGGGCAGCGCCTCCGACCGCAGGACCCTGCCCCGCAACTATCGCTCCGATCCCGGCGTCGTCCACGCGCTGACCACCCTGCTGGAAGGCACGCAGCTCGGGCACCCGGAGATCACCGTCCGCGCGGTCACCGCTGCCAAGGAGGGGGCCCGGCTGCAGGGGGCACCCCACGGGTCACCGGTGCGGGTCCGTCAGCTGCTGCTCGGTGAGCACCTGTCCGACGACGACCGGATCGCGCCCACCCGCGCGCACATCGCCCGTGACCTGGCTCTCGACATCGCCGCGCTCCTGGCCTCCGGCGCCACCTTCGACGACCGTCCCGTCCAGGCCCACGACGTCGCCGTGCTCGCCCACCGCGGCAAGGACCTGCTCGCCGCCCAGCGAGCCCTGCGCGAGGTCGGCATCCATGCCGTGAGCGCCGGCGGGTCCAACGTCCTCGAGAGCGGCGCGGCCCACGACTGGCTCACCCTGCTGGAGGCGATGGCGGCGCCGCACCGCTCGGTGCTGACCCGGGCCGCCGCCCTGACCGACCTGCTCGGCTATGCCGTGCCCGAGGTCGATGCCGGGGGCGCCGACCTGGATGACCAGCTCGCCCAGCACGCGCGCGACCTGGCCAGCACCTATGCCCGGCAGGGCATCGCCGCCGTCCTCGAACGGCTCACCGTCGACGGCCTCACCGCCCGGGTCCTGGGCCAGGTCGGCGGCGAGCGCACCCTCACCGACATCAAGCACCTCGCGGAGCTGCTGCACGAGGCGGGGCGCTCGCACCAGCTCGGACTCGTGGCGCTGCTGGAGTGGCTGCGGGCACAGCTGGCCCAGGACTCGTCGGCGTCGGCAGGTGCCCGCACCCGCCGGCTGGACAGTGACTCCGCCGCCGTGCAGCTGCTCACCATCCACGGCAGCAAGGGTCTGCAGTTCCCCGTCGTCTATCTGCCGAGCCTGACCGACCGCAACGTCCCCGACACGCCCCACGTCCCCCTGTGCCACGACGACCCGCCGGAGCGCACCCGCTATATCGATGTCGGCGGCCGGGCCGGCCCCCAGTGGGCCGACTCCGTGCGGCGCCACAAGGAGGAGGACGCCGGGGAGTCCCTGCGCCTGCTCTATGTCGCGCTGACGCGCGCGCAGTCCCAGGTCGTGACGTGGTGGTCCCCGACCAGCCGCAACGGTGGACCCTCCGCGCTGCATCGGGTCCTGTTCGGTCGCAAGCCGGTCGCTGAGCCAGAGTCCGTCGACGGCGCTGTTCCCGCCACCGCCCCTGTCCCCAAGGAGGACGACGCCGCCAGCCGGACCCTGCAGGCCTGGTCCGACCTCGGCGCATTCACCCTGGAGCGGGCCGACCACGCGGGCCCCGTCGCCGTCCCCACCCCCGACGACGCACGCGATCCTCGGGTCGCCGAGTGGACCCGCCGGGTGGACCACGACTGGAGGCGCACGTCATACACCGCGCTGTCCACGCCGCGTGAGCAGGAGGCCCACGCCCTGACCGGCGGCGTAGGGAGCGAGCCCGAGGTCACCGCGCGACAGGACGAGCCGGAGCTGCCCGAGCCGGTCCTGGAGGCAACGCCGGCCCTGCCGGGTCTCAGCCCCGAGCCGCCGGGTGCCGACGTGCCCTCGCCGATGGCGGACCTGCCGGTCGGCGCGACGTTTGGCTCCCTAGTCCACGGGGTCCTCGAGCACGCCGACCCCGAGGCCGCCGACCTGCGCTCGGAGCTGCTCGGCCACATCCGCGAGCAGCTCGTCCAGTGGCCGGTCGACCTCGACCCAGAGATGCTCGCCGACGCCCTGGTCGCGGTCAACGACACCCCGCTGGGGCCGCTCGCCGGTGGGACGACGCTGCGGCAGATCGGTCAGCGGGACCGGCTGCGCGAGCTGGACTTCGAGCTGCCGCTGGGCGGTGGAGACCTCCCGGATGGGGCGGCCGCGCACGCGACGCTCGGCGAGCTGGTCCCGCTGTTGCGCGAGCATCTGCCGGCCGGCGACCCGGTCCGGGCCTGGGCCGACACCCTCGACCAGTCCCCCGACCTGGCAGCCCAGCACCTGCGCGGCTATCTCACCGGCTCCGTCGACGTGGTCCTGCGCACCGGCGGGAGCTATCTCGTCGTCGACTACAAGACCAACTGGCTCGGGCGCACCGAGGAGCCGTTGACCGCTGCCGACTACCGCCCACAGATGCTGGCCGAGGCCATGGGTCACTCGTCCTACCCCCTGCAGGCGCTGTTGTATGCCGTGGTAGCCCACCGGTTCCTGCGGTGGCGGCTGCGCGACTATGACCCGGCCCGTCACCTGGGCGGCGTGCTCTATCTCTATGTGCGGGGCATGTGCGGCCCGCAGACGCCGCTGGTGGACGGGCACCCGTGCGGGGTCTTCTCGTGGAAGCCCCCGGTCGCCCTGGTCACGGCCGTCTCTGCCCTGCTCGACGGACGCCCTGAGGAGAGTGCGGCATGACGATCCTGGAGACCTTTGAGCCGATCGGTGAGCACGACCGGCGTCTGGCGCTCGGCGCGACGGGCGTCCTGGCGGAGTTCAACCAGGCCGGGGTGATCACCGCCGCGGACGTGCACGTCGCCAGCACGCTGGCCCGGGTCACCCACGAGAAGGACGCCGACGCCGTGCTCGCTACCGCCCTGGCCAACCGCGCCGTCCGCACCGGCTCGGTCGCGGTCGACGCCACTGCTCTGGCGACCACCGGGAGGCAGACTCTGCCCGACCTGCCGTGGCCGGAGCCTGAGGACTGGGCCGAGTCGGTCGCGGGGAGCCGGCTGGTCGCCGAGGGCGCGGTGGTCGTGGACCGCGGACTGGTCTATCTGCAGCGCTACCACCACCAGGAGGTGCAGGTCGTCGCGGATCTGCGGGCGCGGGCAGCGCTCGAGCCGCCCACCGTCGATGAAGCCACCCTGGCCGCCGGGCTGACCCGGATCTTCCCGGGCGAGCAGTATGCCGAGCAGCGCGCGGCCGCCGAGGTCACCGCCCGCGCCCGCACCAGTGTGATCACCGGGGGGCCCGGCACTGGCAAGACCACGACCGTCGCGGGTGTGCTGGCACTGCTGGCCGAGCAGGCCGCAGCGGCGGGCGAGCGCCCGCTGCGGGTCGGGCTGGCAGCCCCCACCGGCAAGGCCGCGGCCCGCGTCAAGGTGGCGGTGGCCCGTGCGCTCGACGAGATCCTGGAGCGCACCGACGACCCTGCGACCCGGTCCGTCATCGCACCGCTCGGAGCGGTCGAACCCACGACGTTGCACCGGTTGCTGGGGTGGCGCCCGGACAGCCGCACCAGGTTCAGGCACGACCGCACCAACCGGCTGCCCCACGATGTCGTGCTGGTCGACGAGGCCTCGATGGTCTCCCTGACGCACATGGCCCGGTTGCTGGAGGCCCTGCGCCCCCAGGCCCGGCTCATCCTCGTCGGTGACGCGGACCAGCTGGTGTCGGTGGACGCGGGCGCTGTCCTGGCCGACCTGGTCGCCGGCGCCCAGCTGGCGCAGAACTCTCCCGTCGCCCTGGCCCGGCTGAGCACGGTGCACCGCTTCGGCAAGACCATCGGTGCCCTCGCGGAGGCGCTGCGCACCGGTGATGGTGACGCCGTGGTGTCGGCGCTGTCGGCTGGCAGCGCCGAGGTGGAGTGGGTCACCGACGAGGATCCCCGGCCGTTCCTGCAGCCGCTGCTCACCCGGCACGCTCGCGCGGTCCTGACCGCCGCCCGGGCCGCCGACGGTGACGCCGCGCTGGCCGCGCTCGGGGCACACCGCCTGCTCTGTGCGCACCGGGAGGGGCCGCACGGTGTCCGCACCTGGAACAGGCTGACCGAGACCTGGCTGGGCGAGGACACCGGGCTGACCTTCTATGACCCGATGTATGTCGGGCGTCCCCTGATCGTCACCGCCAACGACTACGCCACCGGGGTGCTCAACGGCGACACCGGCGTCATCGTCGCGTCACACAAGCCCGACGGCACGCCGGTGCGGATGGCCGTGGTCGAGGGGGCGGCCGGGGCGCACCGCTTTGCCCCTAGTCGGCTCGGCGACGTCGACACCATGCACGCGATGACGATCCACAAGGCCCAGGGCAGCCAGGCGCGCGAGATCACCGTCCTGCTCCCGGACAGCGACAGCCCCCTGCTCACCCGCGAGCTGTTCTACACCGCCGTGACCCGCGCCGAGGAGAAGGTCCGGGTCGTCGGCGGCGAGGAGGTCGTGCGGGCCGCCGTGGCCCGTCAGGTCCAACGGGCCAGCGGGCTGCGGCAGCGGCTGGCTGAGGCCGACAGCTAGGTCAACTCAGGAGCCACCTCCGTCGGAGTCGCTGACTGCTCAGCCAAGTCCGGTGGCGAGCTCGTCCAGGAAGAGGTCGACCTCCTCCATGTCGTAGCCGCGGCGCCCACGCGCCACCCCAAAGCGCGCCGAGACAATGTTCGGCGCAGGCTGGCCGCTGGCCAGCGCGTTGAAGACCTCGTCGACGAAGGCATCGACATCCTCGGTGGCATAACCCTGGGCGAAACCGCGGGTGTGGCGGAACTGTGGTCGAGCGCCCTCTGTCGTCATGCCCCTATGGTGCCGTGTTCTTGGAAGCGCGCAGGACTTTGTCCATCGCCTTGCCCTTGGCCAGCTCGTCGACCAGCTTGTCCAGATAGCGGATCTGCTGCATGAGCGGGTCCTCGACGTCCTGCACCCGCACCCCGCACACGGAGCCGGTGATCAGCGAGACGTTCGGGTGGAGCGTGGCGTCGGCGAAGAACTCCTCAAACGTCGTCTCGGCGTCGAGGTGCGCGGTCAGCGCCGACTCGTCGAAGCCGGTCAGCCACTCGATCACCTGGTCCAGCTCGGCCTTCGTGCGGCCCTTGCGCTCGACCTTCGTCACGTAGAGCGGATAGACCGATGCCACGCTGGTGGTGAAGATGCGGTGCTTCATTCCTGCAGGATAGATGCCGGTGACGCGGTCTGTCAGGGCGTTGGGGCGCGCGGCCGGGTCTCCTACTTCGTGTAGTGGTAGCGGGCTTGTAGGAGGACGAGGTCATCGTCTCGGACCACGTAGACCAACCGGTGCTCCTCGTTGATGCGCCGCGACCAGGCATGAGCCAGCCCGTACTTCAGTGGCTCGGGTTTGCCGACTCCGGCGAAAGGGTCCCGAGTCGCGTCATCGATCAGCCGGTTGATCCGCTTCACCACGGTCCGATCGATGCGTTGCCAGTGGAGGTAGTCCTCCCACGCCTGAGGCGCGAAGACGGGCCTCATGTGCGATCAAGTTCGCGTTCAGCCCCTTCGCCGCGGTCCACCGCCTCCATGGCATCAAGCAGTCTCCGTGCGTTGGCGGGAGAGCGAAACAGATAGGCCGTCTCCTGCCAAGCCGAGTAGTCCTCGGCTGACATGAGTACCGCGTTGCCTCGCTTCGAGGTGATCTCCACTGGAGCTCGGTCATCGTTGACCTGCTCGATCAGGGGGAAGAGGCGCTTGCGGGCCTCGCTTGCGGTGATGGACATGGGACACCTCCGAGAGTGGTACGACAAATAGTACCACTCGCCTGATCGAGGAGCTGGACCTCACACACGCCCCGCTAGGACGTGGCCTCGGCATCGTCGGGGGTGGCTTCAGCGTCATCGGGGACGCCGACGGCCAGGGGCTCCAGCCGGTAGCGCACCTTGTCGCCGTCGACGGAGGTCACCACGACGCGCACCCGGTCAACCGGTTCACCCAGCGCGTCCTCGTCCCAGAACTCCACCGCGCAGACCACGGTGGCGTCAATATCGGCAGCCACACCGGTCGGGCAGCTGACCGACTGCATCTCCACACCCTGGGTGGCCATGCCGTCTCGCACGCTCTGCTCGACCGCGCTCGCCGAGACCTCCTTTGCCCCGCAACCACTCAACGCGGCGACGGCAGCAGTCAGAGCTCCGACCGTCCGGAACCTGCGGGACCTGATCAGCACGGCGCACTCCCTTTCTGTCCACTGCTGGAGTGAACAGGGTAGGACACCAGCGCCGACTCGTCGTCTGGCTCTTCGGTAGGCCTGGCCTCTCGGCCATGCGGCGCTCTCGCCTCGGGGGTCACGACGGAGGAGTGATCGGCATGGCACTCCACGCGGCAGCCAGCTCTTTGAGGGAGATGAGCCGTTTGGTTCCCGGTTCCAGGTCGCCGGGAATGAGCTGATCCCAGAACCCGTAGTGCGGCGGCCCGCAGTGCAGCACCGCGGTGACCTGCCCGCGCACGGGCGCCCGGTGATGGAGAGCGGTGACCTGGACATACCGGTGGCCGGAGTCGTCGGCCCGCCAAGCCACCATCGTGGGATCGGACAGGATCCTCGCCCAGGCGAGTAGTTCTGAGGGGTTGTCGACGGTCGCGGTGATGTCACCGACGACATCGAGCTCCCTGCTGATCCGCAACAAGATGGACAACTCACGGGCGTCCTGAGACGGGTACATAGGTCCCTGCTTTCGCGTGAGAGTTGAGTCTGCCCAGTCCCCCTGGGGCCTGGGCAGACTCAACGATGGACCGTCCGGGTCGGTCATGCCCAACGCCGCTGGCCCGGTGCCAACCTGGCTAGAGCGCCAGAGTCCTAGCTGGCGATCTCCTTGCGACCCTGACCGCCGGTGATCTCAACCTTGCGCGGCTTGGCCTTCTCCGCGACGGGAAGCTTGATCGTCAGTACCCCAGCGTCATAGTCGGCGGTGAGGTTGTCGGCGTCGAGGGTGTCACCGAGGAACACCTGACGGCTGAACATGCCGTGGGGACGCTCGGCGACGATCCTCTCGTTGCCCTCCGCCTGCGGCTTGCGCTCGGCGTGCACGGTGAGCACGTTCTGCTCGACGGTCAGGTCGATCGAGTCGGTGCTCACCCCGGGCAGGTCGAGGTGGATCACGAAGTGGTCGTTGTCGCGGTAGGCGTCCATGGGCATCACCGCCGGGCGACCGCGAGTGCCGAGCATGGCTTCGGTCAGTCGGTCCAGGTCCCGGAAGGGATCGGTGCGCATCAACATCGGAGAGTTCTCCTTCCTCACGGGCTCGGCCCCTGATGAGTACAACCCGCATTCAGGGAGCACGGGCAATCTATGTCGGTCACTTCATATTTTGCATCCTGATGAGATAAAGTCAAGTCAGTTTGGCACAGAAGATTCAGCAACTGAGGAGGTGCATCCGGTGGTCGACACACCTGACCGGAATGCGGCCCTCGCCCTGCTCGGGCTCTCCCCAGCCGCGTCCCCGAACCAGATCGCCGCCGCCTACCGACGTCTGGCCCGAAAGACACATCCTGATCGGTGCGACGACGACGAGGCCGCAGAGCGGTTCGCCTCCCTCAACGCCGCCTACCGCATCGCCAGCCTCGGCGTTAGTGCGGTGCCGGCACGTGGGCCAACGGTGATGCCGGTGCCCGTCTGGCGCGTCGAGAAGTCGAAGCCGCACGTGCCGGCCGGGGTGCCCTTCCTGGCAGGTCCGGCGTTGTGGACGCCGTGGCCACCTCGTCAGATGACGCACCCTGAGGAGAAGGGACAGTGACAGTGAGCATGAACTTCGACGGCCTGAGTAGGGACCGCGCGCTCTACGGCGTCTCCGTTGCCGCTGAGTTGACCGGCGTCCAGCCGCAGATGCTGAGGGCCTACGAGGCGAAGGGGCTACTCGAGCCGTACCGCACCGAAGGCGGAACCCGACGTTACAGCGGCGACGACCTGGCGCGCGTGGGTCGGATCACCACACTGCTAGCAGCCGGACTCAACCTCGCCGGGGTCGATCAAGTCTTGCAGCTTGAAGCTGAAACCCAGCGCCTCCAGGCCGAGCTGGACGCGCTGCATACGCGCCAGCGGTGGCAAGAGGAGGAGGACCAGCAATGACCGCGCAGAGCTGCGGTGGCGCCGTCGGCTCCACCCTGCACGGTGCGCTCACTGCTGCGCAGGCGAGTTCGGACGCTCGTGCAGCCTTCACAGGGTCGCGCTGGACCAGACCGTCCCGGAGTCGGTGACCAGCTCGACCGACGTCACCCCGGGGTCGGGCACGACCCAGCTGTTGGGCCGGTCCGGGGACAGTGTCCAGCGCCCGACGTCCTGCGTGCCACCCCCCTCCAGCACCAGGCGGCACTGATAGCTGCGACCGGGCTGCCCCGATGAGACGTCCACGACCAGCACCGCCTCACCGTCGCTCCAGCTGCGAGACACCGTCCCCACCTGGTCACCGTCGGCCGTGGTCAGCGGCAGTCCCGCGCTCTGGACCGGCTGCTCCGTGGCGGGTGCGCCACCGGGACCGTCCCCGAGCGCCAGGGCGAAGCCCGAGCCGACGCCGAGTCCGAGCACGGCCGCAGCGGCCACCCCGACCCAGCGCGGCACCCGCGGCGTTGGCTCAGTCACCTCACCGACCCCGATCCGGCCCAGCACACTCGTGGCCAGACCGGGCGGTGGTTCGGTGCGCGGCACGGCGGCCAGTGTCCCCTCCACCGCAGCGGACAGGTCGGCCAGCTCCGCACGGCACCCGACACAGTCAGTGACGTGGACCATGACCTCGTCCCGCACCGGGCCGGTCAGGTGACCGAGCGCCAGGTCCAGGAGCAGGTCGGGGGACGTGTGCTGCGACTCAACCACGATCCACCTCCCCGTCCCGACCAGCGATGGGGGACGTGGCTGCGGTGTCTGCCGCGGCATACGCCTCTCGCAGCCGCCGCAGACCGTCCCGGATGCGGGTCTTGGCCGTGCCCAACGGGATCTCCTCCCGGACGCTGACCTCCTGGGCCGTGCAGCCACCGATCACAGCTAGCACGACCGCCCGTGCCTGTGGGGGCGACAGCTGGTGCAGCCGCCGGATCGCCCGGTCGGTCTCGAGCCGGTGCACGGTCGTCTCCGCCAGGTCCCGGGACCCGAGCGTGTCCTCGACCAGCTGGTCGAGGAACTCGCCGTCGGTCGGCACCGGGCGCCGCGTGCGGATCGCGTCGATCGCGGTGTTGCGGGTGATCGTCAGCAGCCAGGTCAGCACCGAGGCTCGCCGGATGTCATAACTGCCTGCCGCGCGCCACGCCTTCACCAACGCCTCCTGACTCACGTCCTCGGCCAGCCCGGGGTCGCGGGTGATGCTCAGCGCCAGCCCGAAGACGGCGCCCTGGAACCGCGCCACAAAGGCGCTCGCGGCCTGCGGGTCCGCCAGCGCCAAGCCGGCGAGCAGCGCGGCATCAGCCGCCCGGTCTGCTCTCGGGAGGCGGGGCATGTCAGGGGATACGCGCGCCGGCCCGCGACGGATTGCCCAATCCCGGCCACCCTCGGGGGTCGTACCACCCTCCACGAGAACTCCTAGCTCTGGAGGAACCATGAACCGCACACACACGCTCTGGCCCGCGGCGCTGGTCGCCGCCCTGGTCCTCACCGCCTGCGGCAGTGACGACCCTGACCAGTCTGACACCGAAGAGACCCCGCAGGGTCAGAGCGCCGACGAGGACCCGACGACGACTTCCGATGGCGCGACCACCGACAGCGCGACCACCGAGAGCCCCTCCGAGGACGCCACTGACGACGCGGCGGGCGACACGATAGGCCCCGGGCCAATCGTTGCGACGGCCGACACCGATCTGGGCACGATCCTGGTCGACGGCGAGGGCATGACCCTCTATCTGTTCACCCAGGACAGCCCGAACACCTCGGTCTGCATGGACGACTGCCTGGTCGCCTGGCCGATCCTCGAGGGCGAACCGAGCGCCGGCGACGGCGCGGACGACAGCAAGCTCGGGTCGTTCGAGCGTGCCGACGGCACGGTGCAGGCGACGTATGACGGGTGGCCGCTCTACTACTTCGCCCAGGACCAGGCGCCGGGAGACACGACCGGTCAGGCGGTCAACGACGTGTGGTGGGTCATGGACGCCGACGGCGCCGCGATCACCGGCGCGCCCGGCGACGCGTCTGGTGGCTACGACTACTAGAGGAGTAACTTCCGGCCGTTAGTGGTCGCCCACCCACAGGCATTCGCTCTCATGAAGAAGAGATAGCCTAAAATGTATGAGAATGTCGTCGCTTTTTCCTCGGCTATTTCCGATCGTCGCGAAAACCTTGGGAATTCTCCTCACAATCGGCGCTGCGCCAGCTGTCAATATCTTCGCCGTTTCTGACGCAGCCATGACGTCGCCCGTTGCATCGGCGGCGCCGGTGTCTGTGTCGCCTGCTGCACCTGTGCCCCTGACGCCGGAGGACGTGGACGCGTGGCTGGACGGTGTCGTGCCGTCCTTGCTGGACCGCGAGGGGATCGTCGGGGCGACCGTCGTGATCGTCGACGATGGTGAGGTCGTCACCCAGCGGGGTTTCGGGTGGGCGGAGGTCGACGCGAACGGCACCGGTGTCCGCCCCGTCGACCCCGCACGGACGCTGTTCCGCATCGGATCGGTCTCCAAGGTGGTCGTCGGCACCGCAGTGATGCAACTGGTCGAGCGGGGGCAGCTCGACCTTGACGCGCCGGTTGAGGACTACCTCGACCTCGAGATTCAGGCGAGGTTCGCGACGCCGATCACGCTTCGACACCTGCTCACGCACACGGCTGGCTTCGAGGACAGAGTGTCGAACGTGCTGCTTCCCGAAGGTGCGGAGGCCCCGGAACTTCGGGATGCGGTCAGGCCACCACCGCCCCAGATCTTTGAGCCCGGGACGACACCTGCATACTCCAACTACTCGAGCACGCTGGCCGCCTACATTGTCGAGCGCGTGAGCGGTGAACCCTTTGCCGAATACGCCCGGAAGAACGTGTTCGAGCCTGCCGAGATGGGCACCGCGAGTTTTGAGCAACCGCTGCCGGAGGACCTTGCTGCCATGGCTACGACCACCTACCCCAGCGCGGGGGAACCGGCCACACACTTCGAGCACCTCGGCCCGTGGCCGTCGGGCTCGGTGTCCGCCTCGGGCGCAGACATGGCTGCGTTCATGCTGGCGCATCTCGACAGCGACTCCTCGCCGCTGCTCAGCCCCACCAGTTTGGAGACGATGCACTCCCGGGCTCTGTCCGCAGACACGCTGGGCGGCCTCGCGGACGGCGACTCGATGGCGATCTCGTTCTATGAGCAGACGCGGAACGGGGTGTCCGGGATCGCGCATGGCGGCGACCTGTCCCACGACCACGCCGAGCTCTGGCTCTCCCCACAACGGGGCTCGGGCATCTTCGTCGGTTTCAACAGCTCGGGCGTGCGGAATGACTCGCCGGCCGCCTTCCGCGAGATCATCATCGACGGTTTCGTCACCCGCTACCTCGCGTCGGCACAGGCGACACCTCAGCAGCTCGACACGTCGGTCGACCACGCGGCGCAGCTCGCTGGTGTCTATGAGCTCTCCCGTCGCGCTGAGTCCACGTTCGTGCGCATCTACAGCGCGGCGAGCAAGGTGACCGTCAGGGCAGACGGAGTCGGCGCCATCACCCTGACGGGGATCACCGACCTGGCTGGGGTGCCACTGCGGTTCGTCCAGGTCGAACCCTGGTTGTGGCAGTCCGCCCGCGGCTCCGACCAGCTCAGCGTGCGTGTCGGCGAGGACGGTTCCATCGAGGCGATCGCTCTGCATCCCGCGTTCGTGATCACGCCGATGTCGCCGTGGCGGGCGGCGGTGGTGCCGACGCTGGTCGCCTCAATCGCGCTCCTGCTTATCGCAGTCGTGGCGTGGCCGGTGCGCGCGGTCGCAGGTGTCGTGTTCACCAAGCCACTCCGGCAGCGTCCCCGCGACCGGCGCCTGCGCCTGCTCTCGCTCCTCGCGGCCGTCGCAGCGCTCGCTGCGGTCGGGCTCTGGCTGATGGCTGCCGTGCAGATGCTGAACTTCGGCGGCCTGTCCCACCTGGTGGTTCGCACGGCGCAGGCACTCACCCTGATCGGCATCCTGGGAGCCGTCCCGGCGTTCTGGCGCGCCGTGCGCATGGTGCGCGAACGGCGTTGGTGGCCGGCCGCACTGGCGGTCCTGACCGTGGTCGGGTTCCTCGGCTGGGCCTACGTGGCGCTCGTCGGCGGGCTCCTCACCCCGAGCCTGCACCCCTGACTGAATGACTCCCGGCGGTCAACGGTCATAGGCCATCAGTGAGCGGCGGACGCGTCGGCTCAGGCCGTCGCCAACCCCGCTGCGGGTGCGACCCGGGCCGCCCGGCGCGCCGGCAGCACCGAGGCCAGCAGACCGGCGCCGAGCGCGACGGCGAGTATGACGACGAGCCGGGTGAGCGGGAAGGCCAGGACCGTGTCGGTCCCGTCCGGCATCAGGGTCTGCACGCCGAACCAGGCATAGGTCACGCCCAGGCCGATGCCCAGCAGGGCACTGACGACTGCGAGCAGCACTCCCTCGACCGTCAACATCCCGCGCAGCTGGGCACGGGTCAGCCCCATGGCCCGCAGCAGGGAGTTCTCGCGGGTGCGCTCCAGCACGGACAGCGCCAGGGTGTTGGCGATCCCGACCACGGCGATGACCACAGCGACGCCGAGCAGTGCCGTGGTGATCAGCACCAGCACATCGAGCATCGTGGTCAGCTGGGCCCGCGCCGGTGCGCCGCCGGTAACCCAAGCGCCCTCGGGCTCGACGATGTCGCGGATGTCGGCGACCACCGTCGCGACGTCTGCGTCGTCGGAGAGGCGCAGCAACAGACCACCACCGGCGGCCGAGGACGCGTCCAGCGCAGCCAGGTCGGCGGCGGGCAACACGAACTCGTCCATCGGGAAGGCCACGACCGTCGCCTCGCTGCTGCCGTCCGGCCCACTGAGCTGCACCGCGTCGCCCAGTTCCAGACCGTTGATCTCCATGATCCACTCGGACATGCCGACCGTGCCCGGCTGGAGCCGCTCGACGGCGCCCGCGTCTCGCAGGACCGGGGCCACCGCCGTGGGGTCGATGCCATAGACAGGGGACTCGGCCGACCAGGTGCCGTCGGCTGACTCCACCTGGAGCCAGCCGCCCCCGAACTCGACCGCCTCGGCGACCCCAGCGACTCCGGCCACCTGGGTGAACACGGCCCCGTTGAGTGCTTCCACCACCATCTGCTCGCCGGCCTCGTCCGAGGGACTGCCGGTGAGCTCGAACTGTGGGAAGGCCATGACGTCGGCGGGGTACTGCTGGTCGATCTCGCCCATGGCGGTCCGTTCGGCCGAGGCCGCGCCGACCGAGGTCATGGTGATCAGCGTGACGCCGATGAGCAGGGCCGCGCTGGTGGCCGCTGCCCGCCCGGGGTTGGCCACCGTGTTGCCGACGGCCAGCCGCGACGGCACACCCCGCAGTGCCGCTCCGAGCGCGCGGATGCCGGCCGGCACAAAGAACACGGCGGCCACCAGCACACCGATGAAGCTGACCAGGCCGGCTGCCACTCCGATCACGACGTCTCCAGTCGAGGCCGCCAGGACGAGACCTGCGGCACCCGCGCCGAGCAGCAGGACGGAGGCGAGGATGCGCACCAGGCCCGGGCGGGAGACCACGTCAGGGGCAGTCACCGGCTGCAACGCGGCCATCGGCGCCACGCGAGTCGCCCGCCGAGTCGGCCACCAGGCCGCGGCGACGGTGACCGCCACGCCAACCACCCAGGGCACCGCCAGCGACACCGGCTCCAGCCCGGGACGCAGGGTCATCGGCGTCCCGAGGTCGATCTCGCCCAGGAGGGAGGCCGCGGTCCAGGTGACTGCCACTGCCAGCAGCACACCCGCGGTGGACGCGGCTGCGCCCAGCAGCCCGGCCTCGGTCAGCACCGTGCGCCGCACCTGGGAGCGGGTCGCCCCGACGCACCGCAGGAGCGCGAGCTCGCGGGTGCGCTGGGTCAGCACGATGGCAAACGTGTTGGCGATGACGAGCGCGCTGGTGGCCACGGCGATCGCCCCGAAGCCGAGCAGCACCGGGCCGAGCAGGTCCAGGCCGCCGGTGGCCTGCGCGACGGCCAGGTTGGCCGCCTCCTGACCGGTCAGCACCTCGGCACCTGGCAGCAGCTCCCCGATGGTGGCCCGCGCAGCGCTCTCGTCGGCCCCCGACAGATCCACCGTCACGTGGTCAAAAATCAGCTCCGGGTCCCACCCGCGCAGCGTCGCCTCGTCCACGACGAGGACCTCGCTCCAGGACAGCTCGGGTGCGTTCCCGACATCCATGACCCCGACGACCTCGAGGTCGACGGCCGCCCCCTGTGTGCCGTCATACTCATAGGCCTGGAAGGTGACCGTGTCGCCGACCGTCGCGGCGGAGACCGAGGAGACCACGACCTGGTCCGGCCCGGTCGGCAGAGCCCCCTCCTGCAGCGCGACGCCCGGGCCGCGCGGCGCCGTCGTGGCGATCGCGCCGTCGTTGCCGATGGTGCCGGGCACGCGTGCCGAGGCATCCACCACGGTGATGCCGTCCGCAGCCCGCAGCGCGTCCACGCCCGCCGTGTTGGCGGTGCCGTCGGTCTGCCGGACCACGAGGTCACGGTTGACGAAGTCGCCGGCCACCGACTCGCCGACCCCCCGCTCGAGCGCGTCGAGCATCAGCATCGTCGTGGCGACGAACGCCACGCTGAGGACGATCGCGAGAGCCGTGGCCGCGAGACGCCGGGCATGGCCGCGCAGCCCGGAGACCGCCAGTGATGCGGTGCTCATCGGGTGCCCAGCCGGGCGATCTGGGCCAGCACCTTCTCGGCGGTCGGCTCGAGGACCTCGTCCGCGACCTGGCCGTCGGAGAGCATCAGGACGCGGTCGGCATAGCCTGCCGCCACCGGGTCATGGGTGACCATCACGACGGACTGCCCCCACTCGTCCACGCTGCGCCGCAGCAGGGAGAGCACCTCGGCGCCGGTCGTGGAGTCCAGCGCCCCGGTCGGCTCGTCGGCGAAGACCACCTCGGGGCGGGTCACCAGGGCGCGGGCCAGCGCTACGCGCTGCTGCTGGCCACCGGACAGCTCACCCGGGCGGTGGCTCAGCCGGTCCTCCAGCCCCAGGCCGGTCACCACCTGCCGCAGCCACGCCGGGTCCCCCTGCGACCCGGCGAGCTGCAGCGGCAGGCGGATGTTCTGCTCGGCGGTCAGCGTCGGCAGCAGGTTGAAGGCCTGGAAGACGAAGCCGACCCGCGAGCGCCGCAGCCTGGTCAGGGCCGTGTCGCTCAGCCGGGTCAGCTCCGCATCCCCCAGGAAGACGCGGCCGGTGGTCGGGGTGTCGAGCCCGGCCAGCAGGTGCATCAGGGTGGACTTGCCGGAGCCGCTGGGGCCCATGATCGCGGTGAACCGGCCGGCCTCGATGCCGACCGAGACCCCGTCGAGGGCGCGCACGGTGGTCTCTCCGGAGCCATAGGTCTTGGTCAGGTCGATGGCGCTCGCGGCCAGCGTCGTGCCCCGTGTGACGGGTGCGGTCGTCGTGGTCTGTGTCATGCCGACAACGCTAGGGAGGAGGGGCCCTCTCGGCATCGGACCAGGGGCTGGACTGCAGGTCAGGTGCGGTGCGCCAGTGGGTGACCCTCGTCATACCGGGGTATGACGTGTGGCCGGCGGTGGCGGTCAGGAGGGCCGATCTCCGGTCGGTGTTGCGGGAATCTCGAACGGCGCAGGGATGGGGAACGCGTCGGCCAGCCAGGCGGGGAGCCACCCGGGATCCGCGTCGTCCTCCCCGCTGGGTGGCGGGACGTCGTTGAGGCAGATGACGCTGACGTTGCCGGGATGGCCCTTGCGGAGCAAGCGTTCCCGGACGCTCGGGTCTCCGATGTTGAAGTAGGCGTAGCGGATCGCCGAGCGCACGCCGCGTCCGGTGAAGAGTGCGGTGTAGAGGTGCAGCCAGGAGTTGGACTCGACGTCCGTCTCTGACCGGAAGGGACTGCCCACGGTGACCGCGATCTCGCTGGCATAGCGCTCCGCCACCTCGGTCGCGACGTCCTTGCGCTGTGGGATCGGGACGTGGGCGAACACCTCGGAGGCGCGGCGGCCGAAGTCGCGGTGGATGAGCTCCGCCGAGTTCGAGCGGGCGCGCTCCAGCGGGTTCTGGTGGTCACGTGAGATGTCGGGGCGGCGGGACCGGGAGAAGAAGACCCTGAGCTGCCCGTCTCCGGTGAAGAAGTCATACGGCGTCACGGGAGCGGTGAACATGACGTCGTCGTTCAGGATGAGGTATCTGTCCGACAGGCCCGGGATGCGGTGGACCTGGGAGCCGATCGCATGGGAGCTGAAACTGGGTAGCGCCTCGCTGTCGGAGAAGATCTCCCGGTGGTCCACCACGGTCACACGGCCGTGCTGGGTGTCCAGCCAGTCAGGAGTCTGGTCGTCCGTGACCAGGTAGATGTGGCGGATCCAGGGCGCGTAGGCCTCGAGGGAACGCATCGAGGCCCGCAGCTCACCACGGTCGCGGAAGTAGTGGGCGTCGCTCCCCTCCGGCAGGTCTGCCAGCCCGAGCCGACGGCGGGTGGCGGCCCGTTTCGCCCGCCACTGCGGGTCGGAGTCGTCCACCCAGAGGTAGACAGCATCAACGGGGAACTCGATGGCCGAGGCGTCCGCTGCGGATCCGTCGACGCTGGGTTCCAGCCAGCCGTCCCACCGGGCCCGGGTCGTCAGGGAAGGTGGATCGCTGCGGTCGATCTCCTGCACGATGCTCTGGCGGTCGGGTGCTATCAGCGTCGCCCGACTCTCATGGTCGTCCCAGACCGCGATGCGGCAGCCGTCCGGAGCACCGTAGAGCTTCCCTGTCGTCGTGCAGCGGACGTATTGGAAGACGGAGATGTCCCGGAGGGAATCGAGCTCATCGGCGGTAGGGGCCTCAGTCACCGGACGCGGCAGGCCGATCTCGCGGGCGTGGTAGTAGAACCCCTCCCCACCGAGGCGCCGTCCGATGGCGTCGAACACGGTGGCCAGGTCGTCGCGCCGCACGCCCCACCTCGCGCTGCGCGTGTAGGGCAGGTGCATGGCGAAGAACGGCACCCCGGCGCTGGCGAGCGAGTCGGCGACCGTCGTGGCGGTCCGCGCGGCGAGCCGCCACCTGGTGACGTCCGCCTGGCGGCGCGCGATGACGAAGTGCGCCCGGTGCGTGGTGATCTCAAGGTCGTCGCTGGAGTCGGTCAGCGCCAGCTGATCGGCCGGGAGCAGGCGGCGAAGAGCGGGCCGCTCCGGGGCGGCCGAGGCGATCGAGCTCGTCACCCGCCGTCGCACCCGATAGGCGAATTTCCCCACTGCTGCTCGCGGAGCAGCAACCAGCCTCCGTGCCCTGCGCCTCACCTTGATGCCCCTCCTCGTGTCGCCCTGATTGTGCGCAGCCGCCGCTCGATGGTGGCGACGACGCGCCGGGAGTTCCCCTGGTCGTGGTGGGTGAAGACTGTGGCGGCCCGCCGGGCGAACAGTGGATCAGGGGTGCATCCCCGGGCCAGGAGCGCGTCGAGCTCGTCGAGAGTGCCGTCCACCGTCGTGACCACGGGGCCGAAGCCGTCGCGCTCGAAGTCGAACCACGAGGGTGCCGCGTGCCGACTCTCGAACTCCTCGCGGTCGAACCGTGCGTAGATCACCGGTGTGCCGACGTAGGCGGCGTCGAAGTGGACGGAGGAGTGATCGGTGATGAAGACGTCGCAGCGCCGCACCATGTCCTGCAACGCCATGCCGGTGGCCGCGACGACGGTGATCCGGTCACCGGCCGTCGCAGCGTCCGTGAGGTGCTCGGCGACGTTGTGGTGAGGGACGAGCACCAGCCGGTAGTCAAAGGCTTCCAGCATGGTCTGCAGGCGGGCGCTGGTCAGCAGGTCCGTCATGAACCGTTCGTAGGTGGAACCGGCGAACTGGTCCTGGTCCGGGCGGCTCTGTCCGCGGGCGTGGGACCAGAGGTAGCGCCGCCAGGTCGGCATCATCAGGATGGTGCGGCTGGGCGGCGTGGGTGTGAGGCTGTCGAACCGAGGCATGCCCACCTCCTCGATCTGCGCGTCGTAGCCGGAGGCTGCGCGCAGCGCCCGGGTCTCGCCGCGGGCGCTGGTGAGAATGACGTCGTATCCCGTGGTGCCACGCTTGACTGCCTCCGGACTGAGATGCACGCCGTGCTGGAGGAAGACCTGCAGGGCCCCGATGCGCCAGGCAAGCCGGCGCAGGAACGCCTTGCGCTTCCAGTGCCGGGGAATCATGTGGTGCGTGGAGTGCGCATTGGCGACGACCGTCGCGTGCAGCATGAGCAGCTGGTGACGTCTCGACGAGTGCGGCACCACGTTGCCCAGCCGTCGCAGCTCGGAGTAGTGAGGACTGGTGCGGGACAGCACGTAGTAGACGTGCCGCCGGGGGCTGCGGTGCGCGCGCAGGTAGCGGAACAGGTGCATGCCGTTGTCCTGGGCCTCGTCCGCGCGCTCGCCCAGCAGCCAGACCTCGCGGCCGAGGAAGATGGGTGCGGTGACGAGCTTGAGGAGGCGCAGGGCGCGCATCCGTCGTCCACCCGCACCACCCAGGATGTAGCCGAGGTCGGCAGCCGTGATCCGCACCCCCCACACCAGTTCCGCGACGGGTCCGCTGCCGTGGCCGATCCACAACCGGGTCTCGCGCCCGTGGTCCGGCGCGTGCAGGTAGTAGCGCACGGCGCGGGCGCCCGCGGAGGGAGCCGCCAGTCGCACGGTGCGGGCGTTGGCGAGCGATCCGTTGCTAGGCCGGGCGATCCGGGTCACCCGGTGCGACTCGTCCCGGGAGCTGAGGGAGAGCTCCACCCGGTAGTCGCCGGTGGGGACACCGCTCAGTGGCACCCTGGCGACGAGCCACTCCCAGCGCCTGGTCCCCGAGGCGTCGATGCGCTCCACGAGCCCGACCGGGTCCGAACCGGTGACCTCCCCCGCGTGCGGCGGCTCGGTCACCGCCACCCGGAACTGCCAGGGCGGCCGGCTGGCGAAGCGGTGTCCGGCGAGGTTGATCCGCAACGCGATGTCGACGGCACCTGGCTGCGGGTCAAGCCACTCGACCGTGACCATGGCCGCCTGCAGTGCCAGCGAGCCGAGGTAGTCCGACACTGCGGCGGGCGGATCCGCGAGCTCAGCCAGGACGTGGTCGATGTAGGCGGTCACCAGCTGGACCGGGGTGGTGCGATGCCACAGCAGCACCGGAACCGGCAGCTGGGAGGTGACGGCCGCGGCGGGGCGCCGTGCGGTGACCAGTGCCGACGCACGCTCGTCGAGAAGGTCGGGCGGGTCATGTTCCAGGGCTGTGACGGTGAAGTATGCGGTGGGGACGGCGGCGACGATCGCGGCCAGCGTGGCCCCGGGGTCGCCAGCATCGGCAAGCCGGAGTCGGTGCACGTCCGGGAACTCCTCGCAGGCCGCCGTCACCTGCTGCGCCAGGTCGGCCGGGTAGGCGACGATCAGTCGTGGGCGATCGCTCCGCGCGCGAAGACGGTGCAGCCACCGGGGAAGGATGGAAGTGTCGGGGCCCACGAGCAGCACAAGGCACGCATCGTCGGGCACCTGTCGCTTCCTCCTTCACGATGTGCTGGAGTAAACGGGAATTATCCCACAGCGAGCCACCGATCCGGGGAGGTCCGTGTGGGTCCTAGCCCGTCAGCCCGGTCTCGTAGGCGGTGATCACCATGTGCACCCGGTCGCGCAGGCCGAGCTTGTGCAGGATCCGCCCGATGTGGGTCTTGACTGTCGCCTCCGCGAGGAACAGCTCGGCAGCGATCTCGGTGTTGCTCAGCCCACGCGCTACCGCCATCATGACCTCACGCTCCCGGTCGGTCAGCGGTCCGAGCCGCTCCTTCGCCGCGTCGGCGCCACCGGCACCGCTGGGCAGGTGCGGGATGACGTGGTCCAGCATGCGCCGGGTCGTGCTCGGCGCCACGACCGCGTCCCCGCCGTGGACGGCCCGGATCGCGGTCAGCAGCTCGGCCGGCCCGGCGTCCTTGAGCAGGAAGCCGGAGGCCCCGGCCTTGAGCGCGGCAAACGCGTAGTCATCCAGGTCAAAAGTGGTCAGCACCAGCACCTTGGGCAGCTCGCCGGCCGCCGACAGCCGCCGGGTCGCCTCGACCCCATCCATCCGCGGCATCCGGATGTCCATGAGCACCACGTCAGGCCGGGCCTGCGGGATGGCCGCCAGCGCGGCGGTCCCGTCACCGGCCTCACCGACGACCGTCATGTCGTCCTGGGCGTCGAGCACCATCCGGAAGCCGGCTCGCACCAGCTCCTGGTCGTCGACGAGGAACACCCTGATGGGCACGTCTTCGGGACTGCTCTGGCTCACTCGTGGCTCCTTCGACTGCCGGTCGGCACCTCGGCGTCCGGGATCGGGGCGGTCGACTCCTGCTGGCCGGGGGTCTGACTTCCCGGCAGCCGCTCCACCGGCACCGACGCCACCACCTCGAACCCGCCGGCCGGACGCTCCCCCGCGTGCAGCGTGCCACCGAGCACCTCGACGCGCTCCCGCATGCCGATGATCCCGTTGCCGGAGGGGCCGGTCGTGCCGCGGGCGACGAAGCCGTCGTCGTCCAGACCGGTCCCGGGGACCACCAGACCCTGGCCGTCATCGGTCACCCGGATCAGCAGCACCGCCGGGGTGCGCAGCACGTCGACGACCACGCTGGCTCGCGGCCCGGCGTGCTTGAGCACGTTGGTCAGCGACTCCTGCACGACGCGGTAGGCCGCCAGGTCCAGGTCACGGGGCAGGTGGTCCACCTCGCCGCGCACGGCCAGGGTGACCGGCACGCCGGAGTCACGGATCCGCTGCACCAGGTCCTCGACATCGGCCACCCCGTGGGCCGGCGCGAACTCGGCCGCGTCGCTGTCCCGCAGCACCCCGACCAGCCGCCGGGTGTCGGTCAGCGCCTCGCGGGCCGTGGCGGCCAGGGTCTCCAGGGTCTGCGCGGCGCGCTCGAGGACCTGGGGGTCTGCCCCGGTGCCGCGGGCAAGTGCCACGCGCGCGGCATACGCCCCTCCGTCGGCCTGCACGACCACGACGGACAGGGAGTGCGCGACGATGTCGTGCATCTCGCGCGCGATCGCCGCGCGCTCTCCCTGCGCGACGAGAGCCGAGCGTTGCGCCTGGTCACGGGCGAGCGCCTCGTTCTGCTCGCGCAGCCGGGCCAGGACCGCCCGCCGCCGCCGGACCGCGTCGCCGAGCACCCACGCGACGCCCACCGACATCCACATGAACAGCACGATCGGCACGATCTGGAAGAGCACGCTCCCCGCGGGGGCATAGAGGCCGTCGGCGAGGACCCAGTCCAACCCACCGAGCAACCCACCCACCAGAGCGGCGATGAGCACGGCACGGGACTGCCACCGCTCCTCGGCATAGGCGGCCACCGCATAGACGATGGCGAGCACCGCGACGTTGGACAACATCGGGGTGCCCATCACGATCAGCTGCAGCAGACAGGCGGCCGCGATCACCAGCGCGGCGAGAAAAGGCTGGGTCCGTCGCCATGCCAGTGGCAGCACCTGCGCCGTGGTCAGCAGGAACCCCAGGGTCCCGGAGCTGCCGGCAAACACCGGGAAGATCAGCCAGGCGAGCACGGCGAGGACCAGGTCCACCTGGAACGGCGACCGCTGCATCCACGCGCGGACGCGCCTGACGAACTCCATGCCACTGAGCGTATGCCGGGTGCCCACCTCCCCGCGTCAGCCGCCGGTCGGATCGTGGGCCGGGTTGGATGAGACCGCGGTCGTAGTCACCCGTGCTGCAGTCGGCTGTCAGCGGCGAGGCACCCGGCTGTCAGTGGCGAGCGGCAGACTGGTGGCATGGCGAAGCGACGGGTCACGCAGGTCGAGCGCCGGGCACGGCTCGGGCGGCGGCACGCGCTGGCTGCACAGCACCGGGTCGGCACGCCCGAGGCGGCGACGGCGGCGATGACCGTCCTGCACGCGACCGAGGCGCCATCGGTCTATCTGTCGGTCGCGGCGCGCACCGAGGGCGTCACGGTGGCCGACGTCGACCGCGCGCTCTATGACGACCGGTCGCTGGTCAAGCAGCTGGCCATGCGGCGCACGCTCTTTGTCTTCCCCCGCGACCTGCTGCCCGGCGCCTGGGGTGCACCGTCGGCACGGGTGGCCGACGTCGAGCGCCGCAAGCTCGTCCGCAACGTCGTCGACGACGGGCGCGCCGCAGATGGACAGGCGTGGCTCGACCAGGTCGGTGAGGAGGTCGAGCGGCTCCTGGCGGCCGAGGGCGCCCTCTCGGCACGGCAGGTCCGCGAGGCGCTGCCGGCGCTCGACGGAAAGGTCACGGTGTCTGCCACCTCCCCGTGGGGTGGGCCGGTGCCGCTGGCTCCGCGCGTGCTGACCCTGCTCGGCGCCTCCGGTCGCATCACGCGCGGGCGCAATGCGGGGCACTGGCGGGTCAACCGGCCGGCCTGGACCCTGATGAGCTCCTGGCTGGGTGCGGTGCCTGATCCGTTGTCCGCGCGAGAGGGATACGCCGAGCTGGTCGGTCGGTGGCTGCGCACCTTCGGGCCCGGCACCGAGGCGGACCTGGTGTGGTGGCTGGGGTCGACGAAGACGGCCGTGCGGCTGGCCCTGGCCGATGTGGACGCAGTGGAGGTGGGTCTTGAGGGGGGCAGCACCGGGTGGCTGCTCCCGGACGACCTGGAGCCCGAGCCCGAGCTCGCGCCCTGGGCGGCGCTGCTGCCCACCCTCGACCCGACCACGATGGGGTGGCGGGACCGGGACTTCTATCTCGACCCGAGCCACACGGCATACCTCTTCGACAGCAACGGCAACGGCGGCACGACCATCTGGTGGGACGGGCGGATCGTGGGGTGCTGGGTGCAGGATCCGGGCGGCGTCGTGGTGCCGGTCCTGCGCGAGGACATCGGCGCCGAGGGCGCGGCTGCGGTGGCGGTCGAGGCCGAGCGGCTGACCGCGTGGCTGGGCGGGGAGGTGATCGGCAGCGTCTATGCCTCGGCCCAGATGAAGCAGGCGCGCCTGCCCTGACTGCCGTCGACGCGGCGGCAGGGGCCGCTGGCGCGACGGCGCGCTCAGACCTGGAGCGTCTTCACGATCGGCACGCCGACGCGATAGGGGATGTGCAGATAGCTGGGCGCGCTGACGACGGCCAGGTCTGCCCGGGCACCGACCTGCACCACGCCGATGTCGGTGCGCTGCAGTGACCGGGCGGCCACCACGGTCGCGGCCCGCACCGCCTCGGCCGGCGTCATCCCCATCTCCCGCACCGCGAGCGCGATCATCAGCGGCATCGAGGAGGAGTTGCAGGTGCCCGGGTTGCAGTCCGTGGCGATCGCGACCGACACGCCCGCGTCGATGAGCCGGCGCGCATCGGGATAGGGCGAGCGAGTCGAGAACTCGACGCCGGGCAGCAGCGTGGCCACCGTCGGCGATCCTGCGAGGGCGTCGATGTCCGTGTCGGACAGGAAGGTGCAGTGGTCGACGCTGGCGGCGCCGAGCTCGACGGCGAGCTGCACGCCCGGCCCGGGGCCGAGCTGGTTGCCGTGCACGCGCAGCCCCAGCCCGGCGTCCGCCCCCGCGGTGAGGATGAGCCGTGCCTCCTCGCCGTCGAAGGCGTGCGGGCTGTGGGGCTCGCAGAAGACGTCCACCCACCGGGCATAGGGCGCGGCGGCGTCCATCATCGGGCCGGCGACCAGGTCGACATAGCCAGCGCGGTCGTCGCGGTAGTCCGGCGGCACGACGTGGGCGCCGAGGAAGGTGGTCTCCTCGGTGACCTCGCGGGCCAGACGCAGATGGCGGACCTCTTCCTCAAGGTCCAGCCCGTAGCCGCTCTTGATCTCGACGGTCGTGGTGCCCTGCGAGTGCATCTCGTCGATCCGGGCGGTGAGCAGCGCCCGCAGCTCCCCGTCGGTGGCGAACCCGGTGGCCTCGACGGTGGTGAGGATCCCGCCGCCGTCATATCTCTGCCCCATCATCCGGGCGGCGAACTCGGCTGACCGGTCCCCGGCATACACCAGGTGCGAGTGGCTGTCGACAAAGCCGGGCAGCACCGCCTGCCCGCCGAGGTCGAAGGACCAGTCAGCCTCGGGGGCGTCGCTGGCCGCACCGATCCACAGGACGGAGGTGGGCGCGTCTTCATGGGTGGACCCCACGACGACGGCGGCATCACGCACGATGCCCAGGCCGTCGTTCTGGTCGGCGCCGTCCAGGGTGTGGTCGCAGGTGATGAGCTCGCTGATGCCCGTGATGAGGATGGCCATGACTCAGTCTCCCCTACGAACACCTGCGGGGGGAAGCCTGTCCCACAACGGATTTAGGGCCGCAGCCAGCTGCGCTCCCAGGCGCGAGCTGGTCTCCAGCCGGTGCCGGCCCTCACAGACGATCTCGTGCCCGTCGACGACGACCGTGTCGACGTCGGCGGCAGTGGCGGACAACAGGATCTGGGCCGGGTGGCTGCCGGCAGTGCGGGGGGTGTCCAGGCGCACCGCGACCAGGTCGGCGCGGGCGCCGAGCTCGAGGCGTCCGGCGTCCGGCCACCCGATGGTCTCGTGTGCGGTTGCGGCCGCCAGGAGCTGCTCGGGACTGAACCGTCCGCGCTGCAGGGTGTCGAGCCGCTCGTGCATCTCCAGCGCTCGGGCCTCCTCGATCAGGTCGATCACGGCGTGCTGGTCCGAGCCGAGGGAGAGCCGCACGCCGGCGTCGGCCAGCGCCCGGGCGGGGCCGATGCCGTCGGCGAGGTCGCGCTCGGTCGTCGGGCAGAAGCAGGCGGTGGCATGGGCGCCGCCGAGCAGACCGATGTCGGTCTCGGTGAGGTGGGTGGCGTGGACGGCGGTCAGGTTCGGGCCCAGCACGCCCTCCTGCGCCAGCAGCTGGGTCGGCGTCAGGCCGTAGGCCGCCAGGGCGGCCTCGTTCTCCGCCGGCTGTTCCGAGAGGTGGATGTGGAGCGGATCCACCCCGTCGGCGACTCCGCAGCCGGGCACCAGCGCGAGCTGGTCACGAGGCACCGCCCGGACCGAGTGGATGGCACCGCCGAGCCGCAGGTGCTCCGGGCCACCGGCCGTGTGGTCGGCCAGCCCGGAGACCCGCTGCGCCCAGGCGGCCACGTCGGCGTCGCCGAAGCGCAGCTGGGGGCCCTCGAGCGGCAGGTGACCGTCGGCGGTGAGGCCACCGGACAGATAGCAGGTGTCCAGCAGCGTCAGCCTGATCCCGGCGTCGCGCGCGGCCTCGACGAGCGCCAGCCCCATCGCGTTGGGGTCGTCATAGGGGGTGCCGCCGGGGCCGTGGTGCAGGTAGTGGAACTCCCCGACCGCGGTGATCCCGGCCAGGGCCATCTCGGCATAGGTCACCCGGGCGAGCTGCAGATAGCTGTCGGGGTCGAGCCGGTTCGCCACGGCATACATCCCCTCCCGCCAGGTCCAGAAGGTGCCGCCGCCGTGGTGGGTGCGCCCGCGCAGCGCGCGATGGAAGGCGTGACTGTGGCAGTTGGCCAGGCCGGGCAGCACCACCCCGGGCAGTCGCTCTGCGCCGTCGGAGGCGGCCTGCGCGGCCGGGACGCCGGCGCTCACCGCGGAGAACCGTCCGTCGGTGACGACGAAGAGCACGTCGCGAGCCAGGCCGTCCGGCAGCTGCGCCCACTCGGCGTGCCACCGCCGCTCGCCCGTCATCTCCCCACCCATTTTCGTAGCGGTTTCGCTGCTCCGGCCCGCATTTTCGTAGTGGTTCTGCTGCTCTCCAGCACCTGCTCGAGGGTCCGGTCGACAGACCCTGTCGTCACGATCTCGTGGTCGGCGACGCTCCGCAGCAGCGGCTCCACCTCGGCCAGGTCGGCCAGCACCTGCGCCTCCTGCTCCGGCGTCTTGCCGAAGTCGTTGGTGTCCCGGTCCCGCAGCCGCTGCCGGATCACCTCGGCCGGGGCGCTGAGCAGCACCGTGAGGTCGAAGTCGTCGCGGAAGGCCACCTGGTTGCGGGCGCACCCGGCGACGAAAAGGAGCTCCTCGGGACCGTCCAGCAGCGCCCGCACCCGGTCCTCCAGCCACAGCACCTCGCCGGGCTGACCGATGCTCTCGGTGGTGTAACCGTCGTCGGTGTCGACCGCTGCATATCCACGCTGCCGCAGCAGGCCGACCAGGGTCGACTTGCCGACCGCGGACATCCCGGTGAGAAGGATGCGGAGTCGCCGGGTCACGAGGTCACCAGGTCGGTGACACAGGTGGTGAGGGCGTCGACCCCCGCGTGGCAGTCGTCACGCTCGGCGAACTCCTCGGGGCTGTGCGAGACCCCCGTCGGGTTGCGCACGAAGAGCATCGCCGACGGCACCCCGGCCGTGGCGAGGATGCCCGCGTCATGGCCGGCACCGGTGCCCAGGACGGGCACGCTGAGCTCCTCGTCGGTGCCCAGCGCGGTCCGCAGCCGGTTGCTGAGCCCCTCGTCGAAGCGGGTCGTCGCGGTCCAGGACTCCTCGGTGACCGTCGCCCCGAAGTCACCTGCGCGAGAACGCAGCTCCTCAACGGTCGCGCGCACCTGACCCTCGTCCGCGCCGCGGCTGTCGAGCCAACCGGTCACCTGGCTGGGGATCGCGTTGACACCGCCCGGCGTGACGGCGACCTTGCCGACGGTGGCCACGCAGCCACGGGTCTGGGCGACCCGGCGCGCACCGAGCACGAGGTCGGCATAGCCCAGCATCGCGTCCTGTCGGTCCTCCAGCCGGGTCGTCCCCGCGTGGTTGGCCTCGCCGGGGAAGTCGAACCGCCAGCGGCCGTGCGGCCAGATGTCGCTGGCTACCGCGACCGGCGCACCGAGGTCGACGAGGGCCCGCCCCTGCTCGACGTGCAGCTCCACAAAGGCCCCGACCCGGCGCAGCGCCTCCTCGTCCCGGCCCACCGCGCCCGGGTCACGCCCGGCGGCGACCAGCGCGTCGGCCATGCTGACGCCGTCGTGGTCGGTCAGCCCCAGCGCCCGCTCGGCCGTCATCGCGCCGGTGATCACTCGCGACCCGGCGCAGGCCACCCCGAACCGGGCTCCCTCCTCGTCGACGAAGTTGACCACCGCGAGGGGCCGGTCGGGCCGGATCCCGCTCTCCCGCAACGCATCGACGACGGTGAGGGAGGAGACGACGCCGAGCGGTCCGTCATACGCACCACCGTCCGGGACGGAGTCCAGGTGCGAGCCGATGGCCACCCCTGGGTTGCCCTGGCGCACAGCATCATCGACGGTGCCCGGCCCGTCCCACCACCAGGCCCACTGGTTGCCCATCCGGTCCTCGACCAGATCCAGCCGCCGCGCGGCGCACTCCCCCGCGAACCACTCGCGCAGCGTGTGGTCCTCGCGGGTCCAGGCGAAGCGGCGGTAGCCGCCCGATCCCACCCGGCCGACCGGCCCGAGGTCGGCCCACATGCGGTCGAACGAGGCGGTCACCGGTGCGGTCATCATGCCTTCAGCCTAGGTCTGCGGCGCAGGGGCCGCACTGCCCCCAGCGAGGCCGCGTCCCACTGGTGGGACACTTCGAGCGCCTCAGCCCAGCTCGACCCGCCCGGCCTCGGCCATCAGCACCGCCGACAGGCGGACCGGCTCGCCGGAGCGGAGCTGGATCGGGCCGCGGGCCATGCCGAAGGCCTTGAGGGCTGCGGTGACGTCCTGCACCTGGGGATGCTTGATGCGGAACGTCTGGAACAGCACCGACGGCAGGCCATCGCTGGGGTGCGGGGTCTGTCCCCAGTCGATGAGGAAGGGGATGCCGGAGTCCCTGGTCTCTGTGGGCGTCATCTGCCAGGCGAGCTCGGTGCCGTCAGGTGCCTTGCGCGACATGGTGAACGGCTCACCCGGGTCATAGCCCGCCTCCCGGGCACGGGCCACCACGGCGGGCAGGTCGTCGACCTGGACCGCCCAGCCGACCAGGGTGGGTCCGGTCAGCTCGTCGACCCGGAACGGGCGCGGCCGCGTCGGGTCCGGCTGGTCGGGGTCGGGAGCGACCAGCTCGAGATACTGCCGACCGCCCAGGCCTAGGAGCGAGTTGCGGGTGCCCCACCCTTGGTGCGACCCACCGCGGCGAGGGGCGACGCCGAGCTGCCCCTCGACATACGCCTCCAGGTCGTCCAGATCGGGGCCACCGATGATGATGTGGTCCAGCTTCGCCGCCACTGCCTACTCCTTCGTCGTCACGTCGGCGACCTGCGCCGCCAGGGCCTTGAGCGCCTCGCCCGCCTGCACCGTCAGGCCGACCCCGTGGTCGCCACCGCCCATCGAGATCGGGCGGTCCGGCTCGGCGACCAGGGTGTCGGCGATGACCGGCCACGCCGTGGTCGAGCCGAACGGAGTGATCGTGCCGCGCTCATAGCCGGTGGCCTCGCGCGCCGTCTCCGCGTCCGGCATCGACAGGCGGCTGACGCCGAGCAGGGCCCGCAGCTTGGGCCAGGAGATCTCGCGGTCACCGGGGACCAGGACGAAGAGGTAGTCGTCCTCGGCCCGCCGGACTACGAGGGTCTTGATCAGGTCGTGCGGCTCCACGCCACGAGCGGCGGCGGCCTCCTCCAGGCTCTTGACCCGGCCGTGCCGCGTCACCTGATGGGTCAGTCCGGCGGCCTCAACAGCCGCGATCGCGCTCTTCTCAGCCATGGAGCCAACATAGTGGCGCCCGCCCCACCGTGTGGGACGGGCGCCAGGACCATGCGGTCAGGACTGCTGCGGGGTCAGCGTGAAGCCGACGCCCTCGTCCGTCTGGGTCGCGTCCAGCATCTGGCCCTCGAGCAGCGGGGCGGCGTTGTCGGCGAGATAGACGTTGCCGTCACCCGCATCCGCGGCCACGTCGGTGGCCTCGGGCTCGCGCACGACGCTCACCTCGAGCTGGCTCTGGTCGGGGCCGACGGCCAGGCGCACGCCCGCGGTCTGGGGGAGCTCCTCGCTGTCGGTCAGGCCCTTGACGACGGCCTTGGCAGTGTCAGAAACAGTCAGCATGTGTGTGGATCCTTGTCTTCGGTGCGGTCGCCGACAGTTAAGTGTCGGCGTCGACGCTGGCGACCACCTCACGGGGCAATGCGCACGCGCCTCGGACACCTCCACACTGGTCGAAGACCGGGGGGTGATGTCAAGTCGGCCCCGTGGGAAGGGCTTCTGGCGTATGCCGCGGCGCAGGTCAGTCGTGGCCAGGGCACCAGACGATGGTCGGCTCGGGACCGCCCTGCCGATGAAACGACATCCCACTATGGGATGCATTAAGGTATGGTGTCGTCATGACCACACAGATTGCGATCCGGCTGCCGGATGAGCTCGTGGCCTTCCTCGACCGCGCTGTCGCCGAGGGCCGGGCGTCCAGCCGCGCGTCGGTGGTGACCTCTGCGCTCGAGCGCGAGATCCGCCGTCAACTGGCCGAGCAGGACGCCGAAATCCTCCGCGTCGTCGGGCCCGAGGACGACCTGGACGACCTCGTCTTCTGGACCGTGCCCAACGCCGCGACCGAGGACTAGCCGATGCGTGAAATCTGCCTGGCCCGGCTCGACAAGACGCGCCCGGTGCTGGTGCTGACCCGGGAGGCGACCAGGGGCACGATGACCAAGGTCACCGTCGCCCCGATCACTTCCACGGTCAAGGGCCTCGCGAGCGAGCTCCCTGTCGGACCCGGCAACGGACTTGAGCACCCCTGCGCCGTCTCGCTCGACAACGTCCTCACCATCCGCTCGGAACTCCTTGGTCGCACCATCGGCTTCCTCCATGACCGCGAGGAGCCCGCACTGGCACGCGCCATCGTCATGGCCTACGACCTGGACGTGCCGGTCCCGCGCTGACTGCCGTCGCCGGATCCCGGTCACGCACCACGCTCGCCGAGGTCAGCCCTTGCTGACGTCGGGGAGGGTGCGGCTGACCACGACCCCTGCCAGGCCGAGTATGCCGAGGAAGACCAGCGCGACCTCCTCACCCAGGAGCGCCAGACCTCCCGACACGGCCCCGGCCACGAGGAGGATCACGCCCATCGCGGTGTTGGAGACGGCGACATACTCGGTGCGCTGGTCTCCCTCAGCCATGTCGACGACATAGGTCTTGCGGGCGACGCGGACACCGGTGTGGATCAGGGCGAGCAGCAGATAGGTCACCGGATAGATCCACCAGGACCCCCGCACCGACGGCACCAGCATCAGGAGGAGGAAGACGGCGATCAGTGCGGATGCCGCAGCCGCTCCCCAGGTCATCAGGTTCTTGGAGGAGCGGTCCGCCAGACGGCCGAAGATCCGGCCACCGATCAGGCTGGCCAGGCCCTGGGCGATGACGAACGGCCCGAGCCCGGAGAGGCCACCGCCGCCGGCCTGCGCCGCGATGGCCACCACGAACGGCGGCGCCAGCGCGGAGACCAGCAGCAGGCCGCGGGCGAGCACGAACCGGCGGAAGACCGGGTCGTCGCGAAAGAGGCGGGCCGACTGACCCGCCCAACCCTCCGTCTCCTCGGCGGTGGCCGGCTCGAGATCGGGCTCACGGATGCCGGCGAAGACGAGGAGCGCCAGGACCCACAGGCCCGCGGCGACGACGAGCAGGATGGCGAGCACGATCGGGTTCGAGCTGTCCCCGCCCAGCAGCCGGATGCCGAGGCCGAGCGTGACCGCCACCGCTCCGGAGAGGACGGTCGACAGGCCGTTGATCTGGCCGCGCTCGCCCTTGGGCACGGTGCGGCCCAGGACGTCCTTGCCGGCCAGTGAGCACAGCGCCCTCGACAGCGAGAAGGCGGTCAGGGCGAGCAGCACGACGACGCCGGCGGCCAGCCCCTCCAGCGCGGCGGCCGCAACGGCCATCGCGCCCGCGCCGAGGGCCTGGCCGGCGGCACCAAGCACCCAGAGATAGCGCCTTCGACGGGTGCGCTCCACCCACGGCGCCAGGGCCGCCTGCGGCAGCATCGACCCGGACTCGCGGATCGGCACGAGGAGGGCGATCAGGCCGGAGGGGACCCCCAGTGCGGTGAACAACCACGGCAGCACCGTCTTGGCGTTGACCACCTGGTCGCCCGTGGCCTGCAGCGCGTTCGCGACGAGCTGGCGGGTGCCGTTGTAGGCCGTCGCCCGCTGGTCCTCACCTGACTGGTCGGCGCGGTCGGCGCGGACCAAGCGTTGATAGACACCGGTGAGCCTCACGCCCCACATCCTGCCCCGCCGAACGCTCAGAGGCGCGCGCTGGTCCTCACCGGAGCAGGGCAGGTCTCAGCGCGCCAGGTCAGCGGGCCGGAAGCTCACTGGAAAGGGCTCCTCGGTCTCGAACACGTCGTCGCCGGCCACGATCTGCCCCGACTCATAGGTCCCGTCGGCCAGTCGGAACGTCCGGACGGCGGGGTGCAGCGGATCCACGACCCAGTAGTGCTCGACCCCGAACCGGCCCAGCACCTCCGGCTTGCGGACCAGGTCGGTGCGCCGGCTCGACGGGGAGAGGATCTCCACTGCCAGCACCGGGGGCTGCGCGACCTCGGAGCCATCGACCAACGACCGTGGCACCACCATCAGGTCGGGTTGCACGACGGTGCGCTCCCCGGCTCGCAGATCGAGCGGAGCTGCCAGCACCCGGAGGTGTGGCGGGACAACCGATCGCAGCACCGCAAAGAGCTCCCCGCTCACCACCTGGTGGGCCACGCCCGGGCTCGGCGACACGATCAGCTCACCCTCGATGAGCTGGACGGTCATGTCGTCGCGCTCCTCGCGGTAGGCGTGGAGGTCCTCGACCGTGTAGATCCCCACCTCGCTGATGCTCATGGTCTCCATGGTGCCCCTCCCGATTCATGCCGTCCAGCGTGGCACGACCAGGAGAGCCACCTCAGAAGTTGTCCACAGGTGCTCCCCCGGTTCACTCCTCGCGCATCGGCACCCGCACGCCACGCTCGGCGGCGACCTCCTCGGCGATGTCATAGCCGGCGTCCACGTGCCGGATCACTCCCATGCCCGGGTCGTTGGTCAGCACGCGCTGCAGCTTCTGCGCCGCCAGCTCGGTCCCGTCGGCCAGCGACACCTGCCCAGCGTGCATCGAGCGACCGATGCCCACGCCGCCACCGTGGTGCAGCGACACCCACGAGGCGCCCGAGGACGTGTTGACCAGGGCGTTCAGCAGAGGCCAGTCGGCGATGGCGTCCGAGCCGTCCGTCATACCCTCCGTCTCGCGATAGGGACTGGCGACCGACCCCGCATCCAGGTGGTCGCGGCCGATCACGATCGGCGCCTCGACCTCACCGCGGGCGACCATGTCATTGAACTTCAGGCCGGCCTTGTCGCGCTCGCCATAACCCAGCCAGCAGATCCGCGCCGGCAGTCCCTCGAAGGCGACCTTCTCGCGCGCGCCACGCAGCCACTTCTGCAGGTGGTCGTTGTCGGGGAACAGGTCCATCACGGCCTTGTCTGTCGCATAGATGTCCTTCTCCTCCCCCGACAGTGCGACCCAGCGGAACGGGCCCTTGCCCTCACAGAACAGCGGGCGGATGTATGCCGGGACGAACCCTGGGAAGTCGAAGGCCCGGTCGTAGCCGCCCTTGCGGGCCTCGTCGCGGATGCTGTTGCCATAGTCGAAGACCTCGGCGCCGGCGTCCAGGAAGCCGACCATCGCCTCGACGTGCTTGGCCATCGACCCCTGCGCACGGTCGGTGAACTCCTCAGGCTTCTTCTCGGCATACTGGGCCCAGTCCTCGAGCCCGACGCCCTCGGGCAGGTAGGACAGCGGGTCGTGCGCGGAGGTCTGGTCGGTCACGATGTCGATCGCGACGCCGCGACGCAGCAGCTCGGGGAAGACCTCGG
Source organism: Ornithinimicrobium cryptoxanthini (assembly GCF_023923205.1). NCBI lineage: Bacteria > Bacillati > Actinomycetota > Actinomycetes > Micrococcales > Ornithinimicrobiaceae > Ornithinimicrobium > Ornithinimicrobium cryptoxanthini. Next base: position 3,574,680 of record NZ_CP099490.1, read on the forward strand.
CCGCGTTGCCGACGACACCGATCGAGACCGCCTCGCGGGCCTCCTTGGCGGCCAGAGCCCGCTCGACACCGGCATCCAGGGAGTCGGCGACCTCGTCCAGATAGCGGCTCCTGACCCGCCGGCGCAGTCGCGCCTCGTCGACGTCCACGATCAGGCACGTGCCACCGTTGAGGGTCACCGCCAACGGCTGAGCCCCACCCATCCCGCCACACCCGCCGGTCAGGGTCAGCGTGCCCGCCAGCGTGTCGTTGAACTTCTTGGCCGCGATCGCGGCGAAGGTCTCATAGGTCCCCTGCAGGATCCCCTGGGTGCCGATGTAGATCCAGGACCCGGCCGTCATCTGGCCATACATGGTCAGGCCGAGGTGCTCCAGGCGCCGGAACTCCGGCCAGTTCGCCCAGTCCGGCACCAGGTTGGAGTTGGCGATCAGCACCCGAGGAGCCCACTCGTGCGTCTGGAAGACCCCGACGGGGCGACCGGACTGGACCAGCATGGTCTCGTCCTCGCGCAGCGTGGTCAGCGTGCGGACCATCGCGTCGAAGCTCTTCCAGTCGCGCGCGGCGCGGCCGGTGCCGCCATAGACGACCAGGTCGTCGGGGCGCTCGGCGACCTCGGGGTCGAGGTTGTTCATCAGCATCCGCAGGGGGGCCTCGGTGGCCCAGCTGCGGGCGGTCAGGGTCGTGCCGCGTGCTGCGCGGACGGGTCGGGCGCCTTCCATGGTGCTCTCCTTTGAGTATGCCGAGGGGCGGGCTGTCAGGGTCTGGTTCCGGTGGTCGGTGGTTCCGGTGGTCGGTGGTTCGGGTGGGTGGTTCGGTGGTGGGTCGTGCGGTGATCGGTGGTGTGCTGCTGGACGAAACCACTACGAAAATGCGGGCGAGGCCTACGAGACCGCTACCAAAATGCGTGGGAGGTCAACGAAACCCCTATCTTTTTTAGTGGAGCGGGCCGGTGACCGACTCGGCCGCCCGGCGGACGGCGCCGTCAGCGACCAGGTCGACCACGGTCTCGATCTCGGGGGCCAGGAAGCGGTCGGGGCCGGGGCCGGGGACCGGGTCATAGCCGGCGCCCTCGATCTCGTGGGCCTCGCCGGGCACCTGGCCGGTGCGCAGCAGCCGCACGACAGCGGCCGTCGCCGGGGCCGGGGTCAGTGGCGCGCGCAGGTCGAGCGCGCGGGCCGCAGTGAGCACCTCGACGGCGATCACCCGCGTCAGCCCGTCGACGGCCCGGCGCAGCTTGCGGGCGCCGGACCAGCCCATCGACACGTGGTCCTCCTGCATCGCCGAGGACGGGATCGAGTCGACGCTGGCGGGGTTGGCCAGGCGCTTGAGCTCGGAGACGATCGCGGCCTGGGTGTACTGCGCGATCATGTGGCCGGAGTCGACACCCGGGTCGTCGGCCAGGAACGGGTTGAGCCCGCGGTTGCGGGCCACGTCCAGGAACCGGTCGGTGCGCCGCTCGGAGATGCTGGCCACGTCGGCGGCGACGATGGCCAGGAAGTCGAGCACATAGGCGACCGGCGCCCCATGGAAGTTGCCGTTGGACTCCACCCGCCCGTCGAGGGTGACCACCGGGTTGTCGACGGCGGCAGCGAGCTCGCGGTCGGCGACGGTCGCGCAGTGCACCATCGTGTCGCGGGCGGCGCCGTGCACCTGGGGGCTGCACCGAAGGGAGTAGGCGTCCTGCACGCGGGTGCAGGCGTCGGGGTCGCGGTGGCTGTCGCGGATCGCGCTGTCCGTCATCATTCTGCGCAGGTTCTCGGCCGACAGCGCCTGACCCGGGTGCGGACGCAGCGCCTGCAGGTCGGCGGCGAAGACGTCGTCGGTGCCGAGCTGCCCCTCCACGCTCATCGCGGCCGCGATGTCGGCGGTGGTCAGCAGCGTGTCCAGGTCGGCGAGCGCGAGCACGAGCTGGCCGAGCATCCCGTCGGTGCCGTTGATCAGGGCCAGCCCCTCCTTCTCGGCGAGCTGGACCGGCTCGATCCCGGCGGCCGCCAGAGCCTCACCGGCATCACGCACGTCACCGTCGGAGTCCCGGACCAGCCCCTCCCCCATGACCGCGAGCGCACAGTGCGCCAGCGGTGCCAGGTCGCCGGAGCAGCCAAGCGAGCCGAACTCGTGCACGACCGGCGTGATTCCGGCGTTCAGCAGCGCGGCATAGGCCTGCGCCGTCTTGACCCGGACACCGGTGCGTCCCGTGGCCAGCGTCGACAGCCGCAGCAGCATCGTCGCGCGCACCACCTCGCGCTCGACCTCAGGCCCCGAACCGGCGGCGTGGCTGCGGACCAGGCTGCGCTGCAGCTGGGCGCGCATCTGCGTGGGGATGTGTTTGGTCGCCAGCGCGCCGAACCCGGTCGAGATGCCGTAGTGCGGGACCGGGTCCTCCGCCAGTGCCTCTATCACGGCCCGACTGGCAGCGATGCCGTCCACCACCTCCGGCGAGAGCTCCACGCGGGCACCGTGCCGCGCGACGGCGACGACCTCTTGCGGCGAGAGGGCTCCGGGCTGGACGATAACGGTCGACAGTGCGTCAGGGGGTGCGGTGCGGCTCATGGGTGCCATTCCACCGCTTCCCTTGCCCTGCCGCACCTCGCCACACGCCGATGGTGTCTCACCTGTGGGACAGAGCGAGGTGGGTTGTCGGCCGCGCAGCAGTGCGTATGCCGGGTGCAGGGCTCCCGCCCACCCCACCGGGAAAGCACCATCGAGGCCACCTACGACGACGTGGCGGCACGGCTCGGCTAGCCGGCCGACCACGGGCCGAGACAGGTGAAGGGCCCTTCGGCAGTATGAGTGCCAAAGGGCCCTTCGGGGTGATGGGTCAGGGTGACGTCCCCATCGATCCAACCGTTCTCCGTGGTCCCACCGGCACCGTCACCAGTGCTGGTGCGACGAGCGAACCCGTCGTGCGGACTACTTCATCCGGTCGATCCCGCCTCCCTTGCGGGTGGCGTAGGACATTTCTATGTCATTCCTGGGCGGTGCGCAAGAGCTTTGGGGCAGAATTTGTGAAGTATTTTTTGTGCACAGGTTTATGCACACAAAATCGGTCTTTGTCCACTGGAAATCGTGAGTTGTCCACGATGTGTCCACAGGCGCCTGTGGACGACGTGATCGCCGGCCTGGTGTGCGGCCGGGCGAGGGGACTCAACTGTCCGGCCAACACGGCATACACACAGGTGAAGGGCCCTTTGGCAGTATGAGTGCCAAAGGGCCCTTCGGGCGACAGGACGAGGGTGACGCTCCTGTCGATGCACCGGTCTCTGTCTTCCCACCAGCAGTGTCACCTCGCTGGCGTGAGGGGCAGGGCCCCTCACAAAGGATCCAGTGTTCCGGTCCATCCGCCGCCCCTTGCGGGATGGCGTGAGTCATTTCTAGTTCTTTTCCCGACCGGGCGCAAGGGGTGCGGCACACTTTTTTGTCGCCAATGTGGTGATCAGCACAGTTCTGCACAGCTCGCGGCATGTTATCCCCCGGTTTACCGAAGGTGTCCACAGCTCGTCCACAGGCCGATGTGGGTCTTGCGGGGCGGTCCGGACAGTGGTTACGTGGACGGAGTCAGGCCCAGACAGAGGGGCCTGGGCACAGAAGGAGCAGACGATGATCACCAAGGAAGAGCTCCACGACCTCATCGCGCAACAGGCCGAGGTGCACGACAACCACGACCGGCCGGTCGGGCAGTTGCGTCGGATGTTCTTCGACGAGAGCACCGGTGACCTGGAGTGGGTCACTGTGCAGACGGGGAAGTATGCCGGCCATGAGACCTACGTCCCGCTGCGGGGGGCGTCGGTGGACCTGGCCAGCGACCCTCCCCGGCTGAGGCTCGGCTTCGGCAAGGGCCTCATCGACGACGCACCGCTGATGGCCGAGGAGAAGATCTCCCGCACCGAGCACCACCTCTCGGCGGGGCAGGAGAAGCAGCTCTATGCCTACTACCGCTTCAACACCCACGGTTCCGACGACTGAGGGCACGGCCGGTGTCGCGCTGCCGCACGACATACTGACGCGGTGACCGAGCCCACAACCCCTCGCTGACCGTGCCGTCCGCGCCCGCCGTCGGACAGGCCCTGACCGTGCTCAAGGTGCTGGCCCGCCGGGCCGGCCCGGTGCCCGCCGCGTCGATCGCCCGGGAGCTCGGGCTCGCCCGCTCGACGACCTATCGGCTGCTCGACGCGCTGTCCGCACAGGGGTTCGTCGTCCACCTGCCGGAGGAGCGGCGCTACGGGCTCGGTGTGGCGGCCTTCGAACTGGGTTCTGCCTATTCGCGCCAGGAGCCGATGCAACGCCTGGCCCGCCCCCTGCTCACCCGGCTGGCGGACCGCGTGGGACACAACGCGCACCTGGTGGTGCTGCATGGACGCGATGTCCTCTATGTCATCGAGGAGCGGGTCGCGGGTCGGCCCTCGCTGGTGACCGACGTCGGGGTGCGGCTGCCGGCAACGCTCACCGCCAGTGGTCTGGCCATCCTGGCCGCGCTGCCCACGGCACAGGTCCGCGCGCTCTATCCCTCGACCGCGGCGTTCGTGCAGCGCCACGACCAGGGCCCGACGACGTTGAGCCAGCTGCGCCGGCTGCTGGTCGACGTCCGGGCGAGCGGTTTCGCTGCCGAGACGGGCTCGGTCACGCCCGGCCTGGCCTCGGTCGCCTGCGCCGCCTTCGACCACAACGGTCATCCGGTGGCGGGGATCGCGGTCACCTATCCCGTGGACGAGGCGGACGACCGTGACCGCACTGAGCTGGTCACGGCCGTCCGTGGGTGCGCCGATGAGCTCACCCGGCGACTCGGTGGCGCGGCGCGCTCCTAGCTGGGCTAAGAGGACGCATTGTCGGCGCGGTCGGCGTTGGCGTGGATCGCGTCCCGCACGAACTGCGCGAGCCCGGGCCTGATGTCCTCATAGGTCTTGGTGAAGCGCGGGTCCTGGAGATACATGTCGCCCAGATTGCGGTGGAAGTCCGGGGTGATGTCATAGAACCACCGCTCGATGGTCCGGCGGGACGCCTCAGCGGCGTCCATCGCCGCCACGGAGTCGGCCGGCTGGCCAGCCTCCATCGCCGCGACGAACGCGGCGTTGCTGGCGTCCTGCTCGGCCTTGATGTCCTCCCAGTCGGACCTGGTGTAGCGCGCGGTCCGGCGCTGCGACTGCTGCCACGCGTCGGTGTCGCCCCAGCGCTGCTGGGCCTCCTCTGCGTAGTCATCGTCGAAGGCGTCGCCAAATAGCTCGCGCATCTCGTCGTCGGTCAGCTTGTTGCCTGTCATCTCCTGCTCCAGTGCTCGATCGATGGCTGTCACGAGATCGCGCATCTCCTCCAGCCGGGACATGACCGCAGCGCGCTGTCGGTGCAGGTGCTCCACGACCGCTGCGCCGGTCCCGCCGTCGAGCAGCTCACTGATCTGCTCGAGCGGGAAGCCGAGTCGGCGATAGACCACCACGTGCTGCAGGCGGGTGAGGTCCTCGTCTGTGTAGAGCCGGTAGCCGGCGGCCGAACGCTCACTCGGGGACAGCAGGCCGATCTCGTCGTAGTGGTGCAACGTGCGCACCGTCACGCCGAAGGACTCGGCCACCTGTCCCACCGTGAGCACCGTCAGCTCCTGCACCTGCTGTCCGGTCATGTCCACAACCATGTGGCCTCACGTCGCGTGAGGGTCAAGCCCATTATCGGGAAGCGGGGGTGGGCCGGAGCCTATGCTCGCGGATGAGTCGCTATCTGGTCGTCCGCGCCCTGCGCGCCGAGGCGGCTTGCATCCCTGGACGCGTTGGTCTGAGTCAATCGGCCTAGAGTCGGGGCATGCGCGCGATCACCATTCCGACACCGGGCGAGACCGACGCACTGGTCCTGGCCCACGTTGACGCACCGACTCTGAGACCCGGGGAGGTCCGCATCGAGGTGGTGGCCGCCGGGGTCAACCGCGCGGACGTCATGCAGCGCAAGGGCTTCTATCCGCCCCCACCCGGCGAGTCCGAGCTCCCCGGCCTGGAGGTGAGCGGCACCATCGCCGAGCTGGGTGAGGGAGTCGACGGCTGGTCGGTCGGCGACGAGGTGTGTGCCCTGCTGAGCGGCGGGGGGTATGCCGAGCAGGTGACCGTCCCGGCCGGCCAGGTGCTGCCGGTGCCCCAGGGGGTCGACGTGCGTGACGCGGCCGCGCTGCCCGAGGTGGCCTGCACCGTCTGGAGCAACGTCTTCCTCACCGCCAACCTGCAGCCCGGTGAGGTGCTGCTCGTGCACGGCGGCTCCAGCGGCATCGGCACCATGGCGATCCAGCTGGCCCGCCAGGTGGGAGCGCACGTGATCGTCACCGCCGGCTCGGACGAGAAGCTGCAGGCGTGCTCGGACCTCGGCGCTGAGCATCTGATCAACTATCGGGACCAGGACTTCGTCGAGGTCGTGCGGGAGGTCACGGACGACGCCGGGGCCAACGTGATCCTGGACGTGGTCGGCGCAAAATATCTCGGCCGCAACCTCGATGCCCTGGCCACCGGCGGCCGGCTGGTCGTCATCGGCCTGCAGGGAGGGCGCAAGGGCGAGCTCGACCTGGGCAAGCTGCTCAGCAAGCGCGGCGCCGTCATCGCCACGTCGTTGCGCTCGCGCCCGACGGCGGAGAAGGCGACCATCGTGGCCGCGGTCCGCGAGCACGTGTGGCCCCTGGTGGCGGACGGACGCGTGCGCCCGGTCATCCACCAGAGGTTCCCGCTGGCCCAGGCTGGCCAGGCCCACCAGCTGATGGAGGACAGCAGCCACATCGGCAAGATTCTGCTCGACGTCGAAAGGACGAACTCATGACTGAGCACACCCCCCAGGACCAGCCGTCGGACAAGGCGACAGACCAGGCGTCGGACAAGACGACAGACCAGGCGAAGGAGTCCGACGGCCAGGCCGAGCAGCGGCGGATCGTCGTGGTGACCCAGGACGGCATGGGCGTGGCCAGCCCCGAGGGCGCGGACGCCGCCAGCGACTCGGCCGAGACCAAGCAACGCAAGCCGACCGAGCTCGTCGAGCAACCCGCCAAGGTCATGCGCCTGGGCACGATGATCAAGCAGCTGCTCGAGGAGGTCAAGGACGCCCCGCTCGACGAGGCCGGTCGCGCCCGTCTGGCCGAGATCCACCGGCGCTCCCTGACCGAGCTCGAGCAGGGGCTCGCCCCAGAGCTGGTCGAGGAGCTGGAGCGGATCACGCTGCCCCTGGCAGACGGCACGCCCAGCGAGGCCGAGCTGCGGATCGCCCAGGCCCAGCTGGTCGGCTGGCTCGAAGGGCTCTTCCACGGCATCCAGACCGCCATCGTCGCCCAGCAGATGGCTGCCCAGCAGCAGCTGCAGCAGATCAGGCTGGGCCTGCCCGGCGGCGCGGTAGGTCCACCCGGCGCAGGCATGATCCCGGGTCAGCCCCCCGGCCAGCCTGGTTCTTCGAGCGGCCCGGACGACGAGCAGCCGACGGGTCAGTACCTGTAGTCACGTCGTCATTGGCACCGCGGCGTTCTTAGCCGCCACTCTGGTCACACCTGAGCGTGCAGTTGGACGGATCCTTCGCGCCCGACCGGCCTATGGCGTGAAGGAGCCATGCAGTTTTGGACGGATCCTTCACGCTCCGACCGCGTGTGGCGTGAAGGATCCATGCAGTTGGACGGATCCTTCACGCTCCGGCCGCGTGTGGCGTGAAGGATGCATGCAGTTGGACGGATCCTTCACGCTCCGACCGCGTGTGGCGTGAAGGATGCATGCAGTTGGACCTGGGTGGATGGGTGCCTGGACCTGGCGGCGATGGGCGCCTGACGGAGGGGTGGCGATGGACACCAGCCGTCACTCAAACAGGATGTATTCCGGCTGCGGGTCCAGGCCCAGCACCTCGGCGCCGGTCATGATGGGACCGAGGACGAGGTCCTCCTCATAGAACAGCTTGAAACCCGGGACGACGAAGTCCGGCTTGGTCTCGTTGACCAGGTTGTAGGTCTTGATCTTGTCGGAGGGGGCCCCGATGCCGTCGACCGACTTGATCACGACCACGCCAGGGAACTCCTCCATCTCGAGCTCGTCACGGACCACGCCCGGGTGCACCTGGTGATAGACCATCACCTTCTCGGGCAACCCGTTGTCCTCGACCAGGCCCGAGAGGTACTCGGCGACCTCGCCCAGCTCGGCGCCGGTGGTGCTGCCATAGACGCGGCCCGGGATCTGGCCCTCGGACACGGCCCACTCCGGATCGAGCGCGACCCCTACGTCCGGCTCGACCAGCCACTTCTCGTAGTGCCGCACCTCGTCGATGAAGTCGGCTCGGCCCGGCTGGATGTTGAGCAGGAGGATGCCATCGTGGCGGCGGGCGGCGTCGAGGTGGTCCTGGATGATCGACTCGGGGATATAGGTGCGGAACATCCCGTCCGCACCCGGCACCGGGTGCACCACCGTGGCGATGAGCTCCAGGACGGGCAGGATCGGTCGGTCGCCGGCATACTCCTCGCCACGCTCCTCCATCTCCTCGACCTTCTCGTCCAGGTCGCCGATCCCGAGCCGGCCCATCCCCGGCGAGCCGGGCAGGCCGGAGTAGCCGAACAGCCGGAACTCCGGGAAGATCTCGGTGCCGCCGCGAGGCAGCTCGATCACCTCCGGCTCGGCGGTCGTCACGTCGCTATCGTCGGGGGGCAGGGGGCCAGCCGTGGCGTCGACCGGGTCCGGACCGCCCGACCCCGAGGTCGCCCCACCATCGACGGCAGCGGCCGGGTCCGACGGTGCGCCGGACTCCGGCGCATCGCCCGAGCACCCGGCGAGCAGCAGGGCGACCGCACTCCCAATGACGACGACCCCGCGCGTGCGGTGCCTCAACCGATGACCCACTGCGCCTCCTGACGACTCGACCTGACGCCTCATGACGCCTCCTCTACGACGCGCCCCGGCGAGGGCTCGGCGTCGATCTGCTGCACGATCTGCAGGATCCGCCGGGTCTCCCGGTCGGTCTCGTCCAGGTCCTCCAGCCGCCACCACTGTGCCTTGCGGGCCTCGGTCGCCAGCTCGAGGCGCGGTCGCTCGCGCGCACGCACCCGGAAGATCACGTCGATCTGCTGCGTGGAGGCGTGCACCCCGACCGCGAAGACATCGCCGGGCTCGATCTGCAGCCCCACCTCCTCGAGGACCTCGCGCCGCACCGCCTCGGCCGGCTCCTCACCGCGCCCCAGCAGGCCACCGGGCAGACTCCACCCACGCCGGTGCGGCTGCCACAGCAGGAGCACCTCGCCCTCGTGCTCGATCAGACAGACGGCGCCGACGGTGTAGCTCGGCGTCCCGGCCCGCACGAGCGTGCGCTTCAGCGGCCCTGGGATCATCCGGAACCCCACCAGTGCAGCGGTGCCCATCTTGCGCCGCAACGCCTCCAGGTCCATCAGGCACCTCGCAGGGACTCGACGACGAGCGCAGTCTCCGGCAGGCCGAAGTAGTCACGCACGAGCACCCCCAGCTCGAGGTCGTGCCACACCTGCGGGGTGATCACGACGTCCTCGGTCAGGCTGCACGAGGCGCGCCACGTCTCATAGGTGACCCGGCGCCCGTCCACCTCGGTCGAGACACTGGTCAGCGGCAGCCCCTCCGCCTCGGTGACCAGCAGGTCGACCTCGGAGTCGTCCGGCGTCGGGTCGGCCGTGGCGCCTGCCTGGTCCGGGGTGATCGTCACGCTCGCGGCGTCGGCGGGCTCGCCGTCCTCGCCGAAGGGGCAGGCCAGCGGTGCAGCACCAGAGCGCCACCCGTCCACCTGCCGGGGTGTGTATGCCGATCCGGCAGGTCCCGGCAGCCAGTCCGGTCCCATGACGAGCAGGACACCGCTGCACCCGTCGAGAACCGGCGGCGCCTCGGGCGGGACGAGGCACCACTGCAGCGGGGCCACCGCGTCGGCGATCGGCGGCGGGTCGGTGCGCTCCGGCTCCTCCATCGGCACGACGGTCCACGTCTCGGGCATCTGGAAGGAGACCGTGCCGCCGTCGGGGTGCTCCAGCGTGGTGGAGATCAGGGCAGCCGTCGTCGGGGCGGCGTCAGGCCCGCTCGGGGTCGGCGGCGCCTCGGTGACCTCCTGGGTCACCACGGTGGGCTGCCCCTCGCTGTCGGTGGTCATGATCTCGACGGTCTCGACGTCGTCCCCCGTGCACCCGGCGCACAGCAGCACCAGGGTCGCTGCTCCCGCCCACGCGCCACGCATGCGCTCAGCCAATCACACGCACCTGCCGGGGCGCGCCCGAACACCTCACCCCAGGTCGGCGTGGACCGCCCGGCCGGCAGCGCGACCGCTGAAGAGGCACCCGCCCAGGAAGGTGCCCTCCAGGGAGCGATAGCCATGCACCCCACCGCCGCCGAACCCGGCCACCTCACCCGCGGCATACAGCCCCGGGACCGGTGCCCCGTCGGCCCCCAGCGCGCGCGAGCCCAGGTCGGTCTGCACCCCACCGAGGGTCTTGCGGGTCAGCACGCGCAGGCGCACCGCGTGCAGCGGACCGTGCTCGACGTCGAGGAAGCGGTGCGGTGCGGCGGTGCGGATCAGCCGGTCGCCGCGCGAGCGCCGCGCCGCGCGGATCAGCGCGAGCTGGGTGTCCTTGCCGAAGTCGTTGACCAGCTCGGCGTCGCGGGCCTCGATCATCTCGCGGATCCTGCTCGCCTCGAGCAACCGGTCGCCGCTGAGCTCGTTCATCCGCCCGACGAGCTCCTCGATCGTCTCGGCGGAGACGAAGTCGACCCCGTCGTCGATGAACCGTTGGACGGGACCGGGCGCGCCGGGCCGGACGCGGCCCAGCACCTGGGGGATGCTCTTGCCGGTCAGGTCGGGGTTCTGCTCCGAGCCGGAGAGCGCGAACTCCTTCTCGATGACCGACTGCGTCAGGATGAACCAGGAGTAGTCGTGCCCGGTCTGCCGCAGGTGCGCCAGGGTGCCGAGGGTGTCGAAGCCGGGATAGAGCGGCGCCGGCAGCCGGTTGCCCTCCGCGTCGAGCCACAGGGACGACGGCCCGGGCAGGATGCGGATGCCGTGCCGCTCCCACACCGGGGAGTGGTTCTCGATCCCCTCGACGTAGTGCCACATCCGGTCCCGGTTGACCATGCGCGCGCCGCTGCCCTCGACGAGGGGCAGCATCGACCCGTCGACGTATGCCGGCACACCGGCCACCATGTTCTCCGCCGCTGGCGGTGTGCCCAGCCGCTCGGGCCAGAGCTCGCGGACCATGTCCAGGTTGTGGCCGATGCCGCCGGAGGTCACGACGACGGCCTGGGCGGAGTAGTCGAAGGTGTCGACGACGCTGCGGGTGCTGCGCGCTCCCCGCTGGGCCCCGTCGGTGGCCAGCACCTCGCCACGCACGCCGGTGACCGTGCCGTCGGTGGTGACCAGCTCGGTCACCCGGTGCCGGCCGGCCAGGGTGAGGCGGCCGTCGGAGGCGGCCGCGCGGCAGGTGGCCTCGAAGGGGGCGACGATGCCGGGCCCGGTCCCCCAGGTGATGTGGAAGCGAGGCACCCCGTTGCCATGACCGTCCGCGGTGCCGTCGCCGCGCTCGGCCCAGCCCACCACGGGGAAGAAGCGGATCCCCTTGCCGTGCAACCAGGCCCGCTTCTCACCGGCCGCCCACGCGACATAGGCCTGCGCCCAGCGCACCGCCCAGCTGTCCTCGTCGGCGAGCCGGTCGAACCCGGCCGTGCCCTTCCAGTCCCGCCAGGCCAGGTCGAAGCTGTCGTGGATGCCCATCCGGCGCTGCTCGGGGCTGTCGACGAGGAAGAGGCCACCGAAGGACCACCACGCCTGACCGCCGAGGTGCTCGGCCGACTCCTGGTCGACCAGGATGACCGATCGCCCGGCCTCGACCAGCTCGGCGGTGGCGACCAGTCCGGCGAGCCCGGCCCCCACCACGATCACGTCGGCTGACTGCTGCTGGTCCACGGCCTGCTCCTCTCACCTGCCGGATGGGCTGACTCCCGTCCGTGACGCCTAAGATTCCAGATGCCATGACCGAAGTCGAAGAGCCTCTGCCGCGCGGCGTCGATCCGCGTGCTGCCGACGAGCCCTCGAGGTGGGGCCGGCGGTTGCGGGTCGTGCTGACCGTGGCCGTCCTGGCGGTCGTCGGGTATGTCGGCGGAGTGGCCACGACCAGCCTCTGGCCGATCACCACCGAGACCGACAACTTCCGGGCGGCCGTGCGGGTGACCCCGTCGCCGTTCGAGGCGTCGACCGTGCACGCACCGACCGTGTTCGGCGACATCGATCTCCACTTCGCGGGTCTGCTGCCGGCGCCCGGCATCGAGGCCCGGGTCCAGGTCAAGGAGGAGATCACCGACCTGTTCACGCGCGGCCGCGTCGACGTCGCCGACCTGACCCCCAGGGACGGCGAGCTGCGCGCGGCGATGGAGTCGGGCCTGCGCGAGCTCGCGGTGAAGTTCGTCGGCGGGGTGCTGCTGACCAACGTGCTGGTCGTCGGGTTGTGGCTGCTCGGACGCACGCCCCAGCCGAGGCGCCGTTCGCTGAAGGTCATCGGCACGGCGACGGCGCTGGCCGTGGCTGTGCCGTCGCTGTCGGCGGTGACCACCTATCGGTCGACGAACTTCGCGGCCTACGAGGCGACGAGCCTGCTCGGCACGGTGCGCTCCAACAGCGGCATGCTCACCGACATCCAGGGGCAGGCCCAGCGAGCCACGCCATACGTCCAGAACCTGTTGGCCCTCTCGGACGCCCTGCAGCGGGAGTTCGTGCCGGCCGAGACGGCCGCCGAGCCGGGGGCCCGGTTCCTGCTCGTCTCCGACATCCACGGGATGAACTACTACCCGCTGGTCCAGCGGATCGTCGAGGACGAGGCGATCACGGCGGTGATCGACAGCGGCGACATGCTCAACTTCGGGCGGGTCCAGGAGGGGGAGCTGGCGGGGATGTTCTCCGCGATCGAGGAGCTGGGCGTGCCCTATGTCTTCGTGCGCGGCAACCACGATGCGCTCAACGCCCAGGACGAGTCGTTGTTGCGCCGGCTGGAGCAGATCCCCAACGTCATCCTCCTGGAACCGACTGCCGGGGAGTATGCCGAGGCGAACGTCGACGGGGTGCGCATCACCGGCTTCAACGACTGGCGTTACTTCGCCGAGGTCAACGAGGACTTCGGGGCGCAGCAGGCCGCCGCCGCCGAGCGGTTCGCCACGGCGACGGAAGGTTGGCCACTGCCCGACATCCTGGTCAGCCACCAGCCCTATGCGCTCAGGCCGTTGGACACCGGTGGCCTGAAGGTCAACGGTCACATGCACAGCCCGCTGCTGGACGGCAACCGGATCCAGGTCGGCACGTTCACCGGCGGCGGCCTGGTCAACCACTTCCAGGTGCCCGAGGCCACCGGTGAGGACGAGGAGACCGCCGGTGAGCTCGTCGGGCAGCCCTATGCCTTCGACATCCTGTCGTTCGGCACCGACTGCTCGGTCCAGACCCTGACGCGCTACACCTATCGCAACCTGGTGTCGGGGCGCCCGCAGTATGACAACGTCACCGTCATCAACGGCAACCGCGTCGCCCCTCCGGCGGAGGAGGGACGCACCTGCGGCGCGGACCTCGGGGTCTCGACCCAGCCGATCGTGCCGTCCCAAGCCGAAGAGGGCTGACCGAGCGTCCTCCTGCGCGTCCGCCCCGTCGCGTCCACCCGCCGCCGCCGCATCATCCGCGGTGCGCAGCATTCACCTCCGCCCCACACGACTTAGAGCCTCAAGTGTGTCTTGCAGCCTGTTGCAACAGGCTCGAAGACACCGAACCTGCTGTAAGACGGAGGGGAATGCCGCACAGTCGCGTCACCCCAGCGAGAACGTGTGCCGGACCTCATAGCGTGGCGAGCGCCCGGGGCCCTCGCCCAGGTGCGACTGCACGAGGGCGACCTCATCGACGACGAACTCGACAGACTCATAGGCGTCCAGCGCCTGCACCCAGCGGCCGGCGCTGACCCGGCGGGCGGAGCGCGCGACCGTCACGTGGGGTGTGAAGCGCTGGCCGTCGACGTCGGCCCCGGCGTGGTTGGCCTGGTCGCGCAGCGCCCGTGACCAGGCCGCCAGCTCACGGCGTGTCTCCTCCCCGGTCACCCCGACCCACATCACCTTTGCCGCACCCGGGTCAGGGAAGGCGCCAGCCCCGCCCCACGACATACGGACCGGTTGTTGCCTGGCCGCCCACTCGTCTCCGCTGGCGATCAGCTCCTCCTCGCGCCAGTCGGGCAGGTCGGCCAGGAACGCAAGGGTCAGGTGCAGGTGCTGGGTGCGGGTCCACCGCCACACGCGCTCGGTGTCAGCCTCCCGGCGCGGCTCCAGATAGGCCGCCAGGTCCTGGAGCACCTCAGCCGGCGGCAGCACCGCAAAGAACGCGCGCATCGACCCATCGTGCCACCGCGCGCTCCGACGCTCTAGTCTCAGCCCAGGCGACTCAGGCGTTCTGTCGGGGCCGGCGGCACAGGAGGTGCGGATGCGGATCGTGGTGGCCCTCGGCGGCAACGCGCTGCTGCAGCGCGGGCAGGTGCCCGACGCCGAGGCGCAGGTGGAGAACATCCGGCTCGCCGCGCGGGAGCTGGCGCCGCTGACTGACGACCACGAGGTCGTGATCACCCACGGCAACGGACCCCAGGTCGGTGTGCTGGCGATGGAGTCGGCGGCCGACCCGCGGCTGACCAAGTCCTTCCCGTTCGACGCGCTCGGGGCGATGACGCAGGGCCTGATCGGCTACTGGATCCTGCAGGCGATGGGCAACGAGCGTCCCTACCGCCAGTTCGCGTCGATCATCAACCAGACCCTCGTCGACGCCCACGACCCCGGGTTCGCCAACCCCACGAAGTTCGTCGGAGAGCTGTATGCCGAGGAGGAGGCCCGGGAGCTGGCCGACCGGCACGGCTGGCAGGTCAAGCAGGACGGTGATCGCTGGCGCCGCGTCGTTGCCTCGCCCAGGCCGCGGGAGATCATCGAGGGCAAGCTGATCGACCACCTGCTCGACGAGTCGATCATCGTGGTCTGCGCCGGTGGTGGCGGGGTTCCCGTGGTGCGCACCGAGACCGGGGACCTGCGCGGCGTCGAGGCGGTCATCGACAAGGACCTGTCCGCGGCCCTCATCGCGCGGCGGCTGCACGCCGACCGGCTGCTCGTGCTCACCGACGTGGGGCACGTCATGGACGGGTTCGGCACGGATCATGAGACGCCCATCCGGCACACGACACCGTCCTATCTGCGCTCGCTGGACCTGCCGTCCGGGTCGATGGGGCCCAAGGTCGACGCGGTGTGCCAGTTCGTCGAGGCGGGCGGCCCCGGGGTGGCCGCCGCCATCGGCAACCTCGGAGAGGCCCAGGCCCTGGTGCACGGGGAGCTCGGGACCTACGTGACCAGCGACTGAGCGGCATACTGACGACCATGAGCCTGTATGCCGTGCGCTACCGCTACTCCGACGACACCGGTGGGCGGGATGAGCACCGCCCCGCCCACCGGGAGTTCCTCGGCGGACTGGCCGAGGAGGGCGTCGTCGTCGCGTCCGGTCCCCTGCTCGACGGAGGCCCCGAGGCGCTGATCCTCGTCGAGGGTGAGTCGGCCGAGTCCGTGCGCGACCTGCTGAGCCAGGACCCGTTTGCCCAGCAGGGCATGCTCGACTCGGTCGAGATCCGGGAGTGGGACGTCGTCATCGGCAGCGTCGGCTGAGTTTGCCTGGCCGACGCCAGCCCCGCTCGCGCCTTGGTCAGGCGGGCGCCTGGCTGGAGCTGTAGCCGTAGAGGTCCTGCTGCTTCTCGTTGATCCACAGCATCCGTCCCTCCCGGTCCGGGTCCGGGATCTGCAGGGTCCTGCTGTAGGTCTCGTCGATCAGCACCGCCTCGACCCCGGCGGCCTCGAGGGCGGGGATGAGCGACTCGACGTCACCGTCGAACTCGAACCCCAGCTCCACGTCAGGACCGTCGTCGCTGGCGTGCACGGCGACCAGACCGCCTGCGGGACAGACGAAGTCAGTCCACACGTCGCTGTCGGCAGTGACCCGCTGTATGCCGCCCAGCCCGGTGACGACCCGGCGTGCGCCCTCCACCTCGGCTGAGGGGGTGTACCAGATGGGCAGCACCGAGAGGGCCGGGTCTGCCGGTGCGGGCTGCTCGGCCTCAGCGGCCGGGTCGACCGTGAAGGTCGTGCCGTCGGGGGCGGTGACGATGGCCGCGGTCCCGTGCCCCGTCATACCGATCTCGAAGGGCACGCCCGCAGGCCGGGCCTGCTCCGCCCAGGCGTCCAGATCGGGCACCTCCCAGGCCAGGACCGTGGCGCCCGAGGGCTGCTGGTCGCTGGCGGCGTGCAGGGCGAGGCGGCCGGAGCCGAGGGCAAAGACCTCCCAGCCGGGGGCGGTGGTGACCCGGGTGGCGCCGAGGGCGTCCAGATAGCGTCGGTGGGCCGCCAGGTCGGCGGTGAAGCGAATCGGGCTTGCGCAGATCATGACTTCTCCTCCAGGTAGTCGCGGACGATCCTTTCGATCAGGGCCGACATGCTGATGCCCTCGTCGACCCCACGGTGCTTGATCTCGCGGATGAGGTCCTTGGGCAGATAGACGTTGAACTGTGCTTTGTCGTCGGGCATGTAGGGAACGCTAACACTCTTCTAGATTGCTAGCAAGTGAGCATCCGCGCGTTCCGTGGCCTGGCGCGCGCGACCAGGCGCACGCTCAGGCCTGGTCGAGCGCCTGCGCCAGGTCGCACCAGAGGTCCTCGACGTCCTCGATGCCGACGGACAGCCTGATCAGGGACTCAGGCACGGTCTCGACCTCGAGGGGCTGCGCGCGCCGCCGCTCGAGCTGGGACTCGACCCCGCCCAGGCTCGTCGAGTGCGTCCACAGCGAGGTGGCCGCGCAGACGCGGTCGGCACCGTCAGCCCCACCGTGCACCTCCACGGCGATCATCGCGCCGAGCCCGGGATAGCGCACGCGAGTGACCGCCGGGTGCGCGCTCAGCCGGTCCACTAGCTCGGCGGCGCTGGCGCAGGCACGCTCCAGCCGGACGGACAGGGTGCGGATCCCGCGCAGCACGATCCAGGCCTCCATCGGGCCGGGGATCGCACCGTGCAGGGAGCGCCGGGTCAGGAGCCGGGCGTGCAGCTCACGGCCAGGGTCGGTCGGCGCCGTCACCAGGGCCCCCAGCAGCACGTCGGAGTGACCGGAGAGATATTTGGTCGCCGAGTGCACCACGATGTCGACCCCGTCGGCCAGCGGGGTCTGCAGCAGCGGGGTGGCGAAGGTGTTGTCGACGGCGGTGACGATGCCGCGCGCCCGGGCCTCCCTGACCAGCGCCGGGAGGTCGGCCACCTCCATCATCGGGTTGGTCGGCGACTCGATGTAGAGCAGGTCGGCGCCGTCGAGCTGGGCGAGCACCGCTGCCGTGTCGGAAATATCCACGGCGCTGACCTCCAACCGTCCCTCGCCCGCCATCTCGGTCAGCAGCCCGGTGGTCCCGTTGTAGGAGTGGGCCGGCGCGACGACGCGGCCGCCCATCGGGACCAGGCTCAGCACCGCGTCGATCGCCGCCAGCCCCGAGGCGAAGGTCAGGGCGTCGCCACTCTCGAGGCCGCCGATGACGTCCTCCAGGGCGGTCCACGTCGGGTTGCCGACCCGCGCGTAGTTGACCGGGCCGCCGGCGAGATAGGTGGACGTGAACGTCACGGGCTCCACGACCGGCGCACCGGGAGCGCGCTCCGGCCGGCCGAGGGCGACGGCCAAGGTGGCAGGGGTCAACTGGTCGTGCTCTCGGTCCATCTCTGCAGGTTAAAGCATCCCAGTCTCTCCGCGATTGGTGACAGGGGTTATACATCACGTGGGGCGTTATATTTGTGATACGTCACGCTCAGGTGCGTGGCATCCGTCACGCAGCCCCGCCAAAATCGCGTGAAGCATCCACGCACGTGGACCGGAAGGATGGCGCGCGCCCTACCCTTTGCTGCGGCGCGCGGACTTGCTCCTGGCCTCGCCGGCAAACCAGACCGCGCAGTCCGCGACGAGGTCAAGCGGCAGCTCCCCGGCGTGCGGGAACTTCAGGGTCCCCTTCCCCGCCACCCAGGGCGCGCAGCGCTCGACCAGCGCAGGGTCGCCCGGGACGGGATAGACGCTCACGTGCCCGGCATACCCACCCGTGTGCATCGCGGTGCGCCCGTCCGCGGTGAAGGTCAGCACGCCATACGAGATCTTCTCGCCCAACCCGGGCGTCGCCTCGTGCACCGCGGATCTGATCTGCTCCACCCGGGCGTGGGCGGGCTCGGGCAACGACGCGAGGTATGCCGTCACCTCGGCGGCAGGGTCAGCGGCGGTTGGCATGGGTCCAGGTTAGCGGGGCGGAGGACCTCAGTTCGGGTCCTCCGGGTGAGGGGGGATGTCGTCGGCAACGACGGCACCGCGCTGTCCCGGAGGGCGTTCGGCCCCGATGGTGGTGTCGCGGGCGGTCTGCCTTTCGGTCTCGGCGTTGAGTGCGGCACCGAGGATGAGCACAAGGACCGTGAGCCAGATCCAGAACATGCTGATGGCCACACCTGCCAGGGACCCGTAGGTGCGCTCGTAGGTCCCGAGATTCCACACGAAGAAGAAGAGCCCGGCCGAGGCCGCCAGCCACAGGGCGGTCGTGGCGATGGCTCCTCTGCTGATCCAGCGCCACCGTGCCTGGCCGCGGCGGTCCGGTGCGAAGCGATACAGGATCGACAGCCCCAACGCCACCAGCGCAGCGAGTCCGATCCAGATCCCGACGAGCACAGGCACTCGCACCCAGGTCGGGGCCTCGGACAGGACCCCTGAAACCACGGTGCTGCCAGTGATCACGGCCCCGAGGACGAGTGCGCCGCCGAGCACGAACGCCAGCGCCAGTCCGCTGCGACGCAGCATGCCACGCGTCTCCTGCTCGCGGTAGGCCACGGTCAGAGCATCGATCAGGAACGTCGTGGCAGTCGTGGCCGTGACCAGGGCGACACCCAGGGCAAGCAGGCCACGGGCCGTGAGCAGCTGGGTCGAAGCTTCGGTGATGGACACAAGCTGGTCGGCGACGAGCTCGCCGAGTGCTGGCGGCAGGAGTTCCACCAGCCCGGAGAGCTGATCGAGCGCCTGAGCCGGAGTGTTGATGGCGCCATAGACAGAAAGGGCGGTGAGCAGCACCGGCGCTATCGACAGGACGGCGAAGAACGCCACCCCAGCGCTGTACAGCGAGAAGTTGTCGTCCGCCACCCGGCGCACCACGCGGCGCAGGATCAGCAGCCAGCCTCGCAGCGGCATCTGGCGCGGCTCCACCGAACCGGCACCATACGCCTCTGCCGACGAATCGTGTTTCGCCATCCGCGCCATGCCTCAGTGTCTTCCGTGGCGGCGGACGCCGCACGCCAGGGACGGCCCACGACCGCGCCCGACGCCCGTGTCCCCGTCCGCGACAAAGAAGCGGCTTGCGCATCCCGCCTGCTACCTTCCTGCCATGACGTCGCCACCGCACCAGGTGGACCTCGCCGGATCGAGGCTCTCACCGGTGAGACGAACCCTGGCGCGCGCATGGGACTGGGCTCGACTGGGTGTCGCGGCGTTGGTCATCGCCGCCATCGTTGCGACGGTGGCCGAGGCCGCGAGCCGGACATCGATCAATCCATTTAATCTGTTCGGCTACTTCACGATCCAGTCCAACATCTTGCTGGCTGCGGTGTTCACACTTCTAGGCGCTCTGGGGGTCGCCGGCCGGGCCGCACCTGCGTGGGCAGAGACGGCCCGTGCAGCGTGCGTCACCTATATCGTGCTCGTGGGGTTGGTCTACGCGGTGCTGCTCGCACCGCTGGGCGCTGCGGGAGGCGTCCCGGTTCCCTGGGCGAACATCGTTCTGCATGTGGTCACGCCGCTGTTCGCGGTCCTCGACTGGGTGCTCGCACCAGAGCGCAGGGCCCAGCCCGCCAGCACTGTCGGGGTCATTCTCATCTACCCGGTGCTGTGGCTGGTCGTCGTCCTGATCCGCGGCGCGACCGACGGATGGGTGCCGTACCCGTTTCTTGACCCTGCCCACGGGTACGGCCAGGTTGCTCTCACCGTCATCGGCATCGCGTGCGCCGTGCTCGTGACTGGCTGGGGCGTCGTCCTGTCATCCCGGCGTCTTGCACGCCGGGTCGATCGAACGAGTTCATGATTTCGCCATATCCCGTTGTCTGCGGCCCCTTGGGTTGACCGACTTGGGCTCGTGACCCGAGGCGGGCGGCCTCGGGCGGGAGCCACGGAGCTACTCCCCCGCGGCCGCCCGGCGTGCGCGATAGGCCGCCGCCGCCATCCGGTTGGTGCAGCCAGCGTCGCAGTAGCGCCGGGACCTGTTGCGGGACAGGTCGATCAGCACGTTCTCGCAGTCCCCGGCGGCACAGACCGCCAGTCGCTCGGTCTCGTCCGAACGGATCACATCGACCAGTGCCATCGCCGCCTCGACCGCCATCCGCTCGGCCAGCGGCTGCTCGTCACGGGTGGCGTGCAGGTGCCAGTCCCACTCGTCGTGCCGGACCAGTTGCGGCAGGGCGCGGCAGTCCCGGAGCAACCGGTTGACCTCCTCGACGATTGCCTCCTCGTCCGCCAGCCAGATCCGGTGCAGCCGCGTGCGCAGGCGCAGCACCTGCCGCAGCTCGGCGTCGTCGTGGGTGCGGCTGCCGGTCCACCCCCACTCCGCGACGAACTCGTCGAGCTCGGCGCGCGTGGTCAGCCCGTCCGGCTCGGCCGCCGTGTTGATCTCCTGGGCCGTGTTGATCAGGGCGACCGTGGACGCGAGGGACACCTCGGTGTCATGAGCAAAGATCATCTTGACTCCTGACGGATAGTAGGCGTAACGTCATGAGTCTAACCTCAGTTGACCCATGACGACGGCGTCACCGGTCCTGCACCCGCCCCTGTGAGGAGGACAACCCGTGCGCAACCGCATGCTCATCGGCCTCGCCCTGGCCATCGTCTCGGCCGCCACCTTCGGCACGTCCGGATCCGTGGCCAAGGGCCTGCTGGACAGTGGCTGGTCCCCTCTCGCGGCGGTGACCTGGCGGGTCGGTGTGGCCACCTTGGTCCTCCTCGTCCCGGCGCTGCTGATGCTGCGCGGACGCTGGCACCTGCTGCGCACCGGGTGGGTGAGCATGGCCCTGTTCGGGCTGCTCGCGGTCGCCGCGTGCCAGCTGACCTACTTCCTTGCCGTGGAGCGCATCTCGGTCGCGGTGGCGCTGCTGCTCGAATACCTTGGCATCATCCTGGTCGTCGGCTGGCTGTGGCTGCGCCACGGCCAGCGCCCCCGCCCGCTGACCATCATGGGGGCCGCGGTCGCCGTGGCCGGACTGGCCTTCGTGCTGGACCTCTTCGGCGCCGTCCAGATCGACCTCCTGGGCGTCTTCTGGGGGCTGTGCGCAGCCGTCGGGTTGGCGACCTACTTCATCATCTCTGCCGATGAGAGCACCGGCCTGCCCCCGCTTGTCCTGGCCACCGGGGGCCTGGCCATCGGCACGGCCGGGCTCGTCGCCGTGGGGCTGGCCGGGATCCTGCCGATGACCACCGCGACCGGCGACGTGCAGCTGGCCGGCGCCGCACTGCCGTGGTGGACGGCCATTCTCCTGCTCGGCGTCGTCGCGGCGGCGATCTCCTATGCCACTGGCATCGCGGCCACCCGCCGCCTGGGCTCGAAGCTGGGCTCGTTCGTGGGCCTGACCGAGGTGATGTTCTCGTTCGTCTGGGCGTGGGTGCTGCTCGGCCAGATGCCGGCGGCGATCCAGCTGCTCGGCGGGGCGCTCATCCTCACCGGCGTCGTCCTGGTCAAGCTTGACGAGCGACCCGACGACCTGCTCCCCAGGGGCCCGCAGGTGGTCGAGGACGCCAGTCCGCAACCGCTGGAGGTCTGAGGAGCGACTGCCTCAGTCCCGGCTGTAGAGGTCGCGCGTGTAGAGCTTGTCGCCGAACACCGCGGTGGACGCGTCGAGACGGTTGGCGACGATGACGTCGGTGATGGCGTCGAACTCCTCGAGGCTGTCCAGCACCCGGCAGCCCTGGAACGTCTCCTGCTCCAGGGCGGGCTCATAGATGACGACCTCGACGCCGCGCGCCTGCAGCCGCGACATCACACCCTGGATGCTGGAGGCCCGGAAGTTGTCCGAGCCCGTCTTCATGATGAGCCGATAGATCCCGACGCGACGCGGCCGTCGGGCCAGGATGTCCGAGGCCACGAAGTCCATCCGAGTGCTGTTCGCGTCAACGATCGCGGTGATCAGGGTCTGCGGCACGTCGCCATAGTTGGCCAGCAGCTGCCGGGTGTCCTTCGGCAGGCAGTAGCCGCCATAACCGAACGACGGGTTGTTGTAGTGGCTCCCGATCCGGGGGTCGAGGCCCACCCCCTCGATGACCTGCTGGGTGTCGAGACCTCGCGTGACGGCATACGTATCCAGCTCGTTGAAGTAGGCCACCCGCATCGCCAGATAGGTGTTGGCGAACAGCTTGATCGCCTCGGCCTCGGTCGGCCCGGTGAGCAGGACCGGCACCTCCTTGTCCAGAGCGCCCTCGAGCAGCATCTCGGCGAACTGCCGGGCCCTGGGGCCGTCGTCGCCGACGATGATCCGGGACGGGTGCAGGTTGTCGAACAGCGCCCTGCCCTCCCGGAGGAACTCCGGCGAGAAGAGGATCGTGGCCTCCGGGTGCTGCTCGCGCAGCCGCTCGGTGTAGCCGACCGGGACGGTCGACTTGATCACGATCGTGGCGGCCGGGTTGTGCCGCAGCACGTCGGTCAGCACCAGCTCCACGCTCGCGGTGTTGAAGAAGTTCGTCTCGGTGTCATAGTCCGTCGGCGTGGCGATGATCACCCACTCCGCCCCGTCATACGCCTCCTGGGGGTCCGTGGTGGCCCGCAGGTTGAGCTCCCGGGTGGACAGATAGTCCTGCAGCTCCGGGTCCACGATCGGGCTGACCCGGTCGTTGAGCTGCTCCACCTTGTCCCGGTCGATGTCCAACGCCACCACCTCATGGTGCTGAGCCAGCACCACGGCGTTCGACAGCCCGACATAACCGGTCCCGACGACAGCGATCTTCATGGGTCTCCTTCGGAAAACGAGCGGACTCGCTAGTATGGCCCGGCCTTCATGAGAGTCCCGTGAGAACGGTCGCTCTCCGCACCTCCCCCGCTACAGTGCCGCCATGACCGCGACGGCGAGTGACCGCATACCGCGTCGCGCCGTTGCCGGCTATGCCGCCGGCAGTGTGGGCACGGGAGGTTTCGGGACCCTGCCGGGACTGGTGCTGGCCTACTACCTGACGGACACCCTCGCGGTGCCGGCGCTGCTGGCCACGGTCGTGGTCCTCGCGCCGAAGGCGTGGGACGTGCTGATCGACCCGGCGGTCGGTGCGCTCAGCGACCGGGAGGCCGGACGACGCCAGACCCGGACCGTGCTGATGACGGTCGGTGCGCTCACCCTGCCGATCGGGTTCATCGGCATGTTCGCGGCACCGGCCGGTCTCTCCCCCGTGGCGGCCGGGCTGTGGGTGCTGGTCTTCTTCGTCCTGGCCACGAGCTCGTTCAGCCTCTTCCAGGTGCCCTACATCGCCCTGCCCGCGGACCTGACCAGCGACTATGCCGAGCGGACCCGCCTCATGGGCTGGCGAATCGCGGTCCTCGCCCTGGCGATTCTCCTGGTCGGGGCGGGCGGCCCGGCCGTGCGCGACGCCGCCGGTGGCGACTCTGTCGGCTATCTGGTGATGGGCGTGGTCGTCGCCGTGGTGCTCCTGGGCGGCATGCTCGCGACCGTCGTCGGCGTGCGTGGTCGGTCCCACCCCCACTCTCGGGGTGGTTCGGACCGCCCCGCGCGCATTCGTGGGGAGTATCGGACCGGCCTGGTGGCCTTTCGTGAGCTGCCGACCTATCGCTCCCTGCTCATCGTCTTTGTGCTGCAGGCGCTGGCCACCGGCGTCATGCTCGCGGCGGTGCAGTATGTCGCGACCTACACCCTCGACGACCAGGCCGCCCTGACCTTTGTGTTCGTCGCGCTCGTCGCCCCGGCCATCCTCGTGGTGCCGCTGTGGACCAGGTATGCCGGGCGCGTCGGCAAGCAGACCGCGTTCACGCTCGCGTCGGTCCTGTTCGCCGGCGCCGCACTCTCCCTGGTGCTGCTGCTGTGGGCGCCGGGCGGCTGGCTGTATCTGCCGGTGGCCGTGGCCGGCGTCGGCTATGCCGGGATGCAGCTCTTCCCGCTGGCGATGCTGCCGGACGTGATCTCGGCCGCCGGCCGACACCGCGGCGGCGCCATGAGCGGGTTGTGGACGGCCGGCGAGACAACCGGGCTGGCGCTCGGCCCGGCCGTGGTGCTGCTGCTGCTCGCCCTGGGTGGCTTCCGGTCCAGCACCGCCGACGAGGTGGTGACCCAGCCCGGGTCGGCGCTGACCCTCATCGTCCTGGCTTTCTCGCTGATCCCCGCGCTGCTCGTCGGGGCCAGCCTGCTCGTCCTACGTCGTTATCGTGACCCTGTCCCGACCGAGGTGACCGCATGACCGACCCGACCCCCAGCCCTGGACCAACCCGGCCCACGATCGACAGTCAGCCGGTGTTGGAGCGGCTGGCGGCATACCGCTCCCACGACGCTCCCACCCACGGCGGCTCGGTCTTGTCCTATGTCTATGACAGCGGTCTGGCCGAGCTTGACGCGCTGGCGGCGAGCGCGGCGGCGATGGCCCTGCCGGTCAACGGCCTGGACCCCACGACCTTTCCGTCCGTGGCGCTGATGGAGGCCGACCTGGTCACCTTCGGGCGCACGATCCTGCACGGGCCGCAAGCTGTGGGGTCGGTCACCTCCGGTGGGACCGAGAGCTGCCTGCTCGCGGTGAAGGCGGCGCGCGACCGGTGGCGGGCGGCCCAGGGCGAGCGAGCCGCCACGGACACCGGCCGACCACGGATCGTGCTGGCCGCATCAGCTCACGCGGCGTTCCACAAGGCGGCGCACTATCTCGGGCTCGACCTCGACGTCGTGCCCGTGGACCCGGTCACCGGGGTGCCGGACGCTGCTGCCCTCATCGACCGGTTGACCGAGCAGACGGCGCTGGTCGTGGTGTCGGCGCCGAGCTATCCGCACGGCGTGCTCGACCCGGTGGCCGAGGTCGCGGGCGCGGCGGCCACGCGTGGGATCCCGTGCCACGTGGATGCCTGCATCGGTGGGCTGGTGCTGCCCTTCTGGGCCGACGCGGGAGGTATGCCGCCAGCTGAGTGGGACTTCGAGGTCCCGGGGGTGAGCAGCATCTCGGCCGACCTGCACAAGTTCGGCTATGCCCCCAAGGGCGCCTCGCTGCTGCTCTTTGCCGAGCGCGAGCTGGACCTGGCGCGCTACTTCGCCCTGACCGACTGGCCGGGCTATCCCGTGGTGAACCCCACCGTGCTCGGGTCCCGCTCGGCGACCTCGCTCGCCGCCGCGTGGGCCGTCACGACGGCGCTGGGCCCGGGTGGTTTCACGGACCTGACGCGGCAGATCGTCGTGGCGACCCAGGAGGTCACCCGCTGCGTCGACTCGATCGGGGGGCTGGCTGTCCTGGGTGCACCGGCGGGTCCGCTGCTCGCGGTGGTCACCGACGAGACGGTGCCGCCGGAGCAGCGGGTGCACCCCCACCTGTGGGCAGCCGCGGCGGCCCGACGCGGGTTCGTGCTGCAGGGGCAGCCGGCTCTTCAGCAAGGCGACGGCTCTGTGATCCCCCGCTCGACCCACCTGACGATCACTCCGGCAACGCTGGGCGTCCTCCCCGAGCTGACGAGGGTCCTGCGGGAGAGCGCCGACGAGGTCCGGGGCGGGACGGTCGAGCTCCCTGCAGACCTGCCGGCGCCCGACGCCGTCGCGCTGGCGGAGCGGGCGCGCGAGAGCGGCGAGCTGGACCTGACGCAGGTGCTGGCCCTGATCGAGGCCCTGCCTCGCGAGGCGACCGCAGGCCTCCTGGTGGAGTTCCTGGCCGCGTTCGCCGCGCCAGCTCCCTGACCAAAGGTGGGGATGCGGTCGAGACGACCGCAGAGAGTGCGTGTTGCGCGGTCCGAACCCGCCCCAAAAATAGGTTCTGGGCGGCTGACTGGTGGCGGGGATCAGCCAGTGCCCCTCGTCTTGGAGCGTCCTTTGCTTCTTGCGGCCGGTTGCAACCGGCTGCAAGAGACATTTCAGGCTCCAAGACGTCTCCAGCCGAGGGCCTCGGTCTGGGGAGGCACCGGTGCCGGGGTGTCGGGGCGCCGGGGTGCCGGGGTGGTCCGAACCACCCCAAAAATAGGTTCAGCGCGGACCGAACCACCCCAAAAATTGGGATGCGGTCATACTTTCCCTGTTGCTCTATCGACCGTGAGGGACCCGCTCCATGACGAAGCTGACCAGGTTCAGCCTGCACAACCGTGCGCTGATCGCCCTGACGACGCTGTTTGCGATCTTCTTCGGCCTCAACGCGATGAGCGCGCTGCCACGCGAGCTGTTCCCTTCGCTGCAGTTCCCCGTGCTCGCGGTGGCGACCCCGGTGCCGGACGCGAGCGCGGCGGTCGTCGAGGAGCAGGTCAGCGACCGGATCGAGACCGCGGCCCAGGGGCTGGACAACGTGGTCGAGGTGCAGTCCCAGTCCAGCGAGGGCTTCTCGGTCGTGACGATCGAGCTCGACTACGGGACCGACCTGGGCTCGGCTCAGACCAACCTGCAGAGAGCCGTGCTCGGTCTGCAGGGTCTGCCGGAGGACGCCGAGCCCCAGATCATCGCGGGTAACATCGACGACTTCCCGATCATCCAGCTCTCCGCCACCGGCGGTGACAACCCTTCGGACCTGCTCCAGCGGCTCCGCGACGTCGTCATCCCGGACCTGGAAGACCTGGACGGCGTGCGCGACGTGCAGCTGACCGGCATCGCGGCTCAGATCGTGCGGGTGGACCTGGACCCCGAGGCTGCCGCGCAGGCAGGCGTCAGCGGCGCCACGGTGGCGCAGCTGCTGCAGGCCAACGGGGTCCTGGTGCCCGCCGGGACCATCACCGACGACGGTGAGGAGCTGCTCGTCACCGTCGGCAGCCGGCTCGGCAGCGTCGAGGAGCTGGCGGCACTGCCTCTCGTGGCACCGCCCGCACTACCCGGAGCACCTCCCGCACTACCCGGAGCACCGCCCGCACAACCGGGAGCACCTGCCGCACCGACTCAGCCGACCAGCCCACCCCTCACCCTGGGGGACGTCGCGGAGGTGGAGCTGACCGAGCAGGAGGCGACGGCATACACCCGCACCAACGGGGAGCCCAGCGTCGGGCTGTCGATCACCAAGACTCCCGACGGCAACGCGGTCAACATCTCGCACGCCCTGACCGAGATCACCCCGGAGCTGGAGGAGCAGCTCGGTGGTGGCGAGCTGCGCATCATCTTCGACCAGGCGCCGTTCATCGAGCAGTCCATCGAGGGGTTGACGACCGAGGGGCTGCTGGGCCTGGGCTTCGCGATCCTGATCGTCCTGCTCTTCCTGTTCTCGCTGCGACTGACCCTGGTCACCGCGGTGAGCATCCCGCTGTCGCTGCTCATCGCCATGCTGGGGCTGCAGGGCGCGGGCTACTCGCTCAACATCCTGACCCTGGGGGCGCTGACCATCTCGATCGGCCGCGTCGTCGACGACTCGATCGTGGTCATCGAGAACATCAAGCGGCACAACGCGCTCGGTGAGGACCGGCTCACCTCGATCCAGCGAGCGGTGCGCGAGGTGGCCGGGGCCATCACCTCGGCGACCGTCGCGACAGTCGCAGTGTTCTTGCCGATGGCCTTCGTCGGTGGGCAGATCGGGGAGCTGTTCCGACCCTTCGCACTGACCATCGCCATCGCGATGGGCGCCTCGCTCCTGGTCGCGCTGACGATCATCCCGGTGCTCGGCTTCTGGTTCCTGGGGCGTGGCCCCGACGCTCGCGCGGTGACCGAGCCCGACGTCGCGGAGCCCGACGTCGCGGAGCCCGCCGCTCCGTCGCTCAAGACGGACGCCCCCGACCGCCTGCAGCGCGGCTTCCTGAAGGTGCTGCGCCCGGCGCTGGCCCACCCGGTCTGGTCACTCCTGCTCGCGGTGGCGCTCCTGGCCGGCACCGGGGTCGCCGCGACCCAGCTCAAGACCGACTTCATCGGCGACTCGGGGGCCAACAGCCTCACGGTCACGCTGTCCCTGCCGTCGGGCAGCACGCTCGAGGAGACCGACGCGGCCAGCCGCGAGCTGGAGGACTGGCTCTCCGGACGGCCCGAGGTCGAGTCCTACCAGGCGACGGTGGGCTCCTCAGGTGGCATCGAGGCCGTCTTCCTCGGCGGCGGTGCCAACACCTCCACGCTGGCGGTCACCCTGGCCGAGGGCACCGACGGAGACACCTTCGGCGCGACCATCAAGAGTGAGGCACCGACCCCGGAGACCGCGAACCTCACGGCCACCTCGGCCAACGCGGCACCCGGCGCCACCGAGCTCCAGGTCATCGTCACCGGCCAGGACCAGGAGGACCTCGCCAGCGCGGCAGACGACGTCACCCAGGTCCTCAAGGACGTCGGTGCCGAGGACGTGACCAACAACCTGACGGACACCGTGCCGGGACTCGAGGTCACCGTCGACCGCGCGGCAGCCGCCCAGCTCGGGATCACCGAGACCCAGGTCGGTCAGGCGGTCGCGTCCGCGATGGGCGGCAGCACGGTGGGCCGGGTGGTCCTGGGCACACAGCCCGCCTCGGTCGTGGTGCACCAGGGCGAGCCGCCCGCAGACCTGGCGGCCCTGGAGGACCTCACCGTCGGAGCCGGGCCGGAGGGCGAGGTCGTCCTGGGCGACGTGGCCACCCTCGAGAGGGTCGACCAGCAGGTGCGGATCAGCCGGATCGACGGCATCCGCAGCGCCAACATCACCGCCACGGCCACCGGTGACGACCTGGGTGCCCTGACCGCCCAGGTGCAGGAGGGGCTGGACGGACTCGACCTGCCCGAGGGGATCCGGGCCACGATCGGCGGGGTCAGTGCGGAGCAGGCTGACGCCTTCGCCAGCCTCGGCCTGGCCCTGCTGGCCGCGATCGCCATCGTCTATCTGGTGATGGTCGCGACGTTCAACAGCCTGGTGCAGCCGTTGCTGTTGATGGTCTCGGTCCCGTTCGCCGCGACCGGCTCGATCGCGATGCTGCTGCTGACCGACACCCCGCTGGACGTGGCCGCGATGATCGGCATGCTGATGCTGGTGGGCATCGTGGTCACCAACGCCATCGTGCTCATCGACCTGGTCAACCAGTATCGACGCCGCGGCCTCGAAGTGCACGACGCCCTCATCGAGGGTGCCCGGCATCGGTTCCGTCCGATCGTGATGACCGCGCTGGCCACCATCGGCGCGCTGACGCCGATGGCACTGTCCATCACCGGCGGCGGGGCTTTCATCTCCCAGCCGCTGGCCCTGGTCGTGATCGGCGGCCTGCTCAGCTCGACCGTGCTGACCCTGCTCCTGGTGCCGGTGCTCTATCGACTCGTCGAG
Organism: Ornithinimicrobium cryptoxanthini; assembly: GCF_023923205.1. Classification (NCBI taxonomy): domain Bacteria; kingdom Bacillati; phylum Actinomycetota; class Actinomycetes; order Micrococcales; family Ornithinimicrobiaceae; genus Ornithinimicrobium; species Ornithinimicrobium cryptoxanthini. Next base: position 3,604,097 of record NZ_CP099490.1, read on the forward strand.
GGGTGGAACGAGCGCCGTCGGCAGCGTCGCGGCAAGCACGCCCCCGACGCCCCCGAGGTGGTGACCGCCAGCTGAGGGGTCATCGCGTGGGATTCGGTCCGCCTGGTGGAACAAATCCCACGCAATGCTCGGCCGCGCTAGGGACCCGCAATGCTCGGCTAGCGCAGCAGACCAGGGTTGGTCGACCCAGCTTGGTCTAGTGCCTAGTCTGGACAGATGGAACCGGTGAAGGTGCAGTACGCCAAGACCCATCTGTCTGCGCTTCTGGCCGCCGTCGAGCGGGGCGAGGAGATCATCATTGCGCGAGGAGACCGCCCTGTGGCGCGGCTCTCCCCACTTGACGAACGACACGATCGGGAGCTCGGTTTCGTCCACTACTCGGTTCCTGCGCAGTTCTTCGAGCCACTGCCCGAGGAGGAACTCGCGGACTGGGAGGGGACTGCGTGACTCTGCTTCTGGACACCCACGCACTGCTGTGGGCGCTGACTGATCCCCAGCGACTCGGTCCCGTCGCGCGACCCGCCATCGCCACGAGCTCCACGCGTCTCGTCGTCTCGGCAGCGTCCGCCTGGGAGATCGCCACCAAGCAGCGCATCGGCACACTGCCGCACGCCGATGCACTGGTGGGCGGGTACGGACGTCACCTCGATCGTCTGGGAGTGACCCGGCTGCCGATCACAGATGAGCACGCGCTCCTCGCCGGAACAACTTGACTGGCAGCATCGCGACCCCTTCGACCGCATGCTCGCCGCCCAGGCGATGCTCGAGTCGTTGACGCTGGTGACTCATAACGCGGCGTTCACCCGCCTCTCGGGGCTCGCCACGCTGTGGTGAGCGGCACGTGTCCCTGTGCGTCACGGACTAGGGTCGGGCGGGTGACCGTCACTCTCGCCAGGCTCAACCCCACCGGCTCAGACGGTGCTGAGCTGGTGGACTTCATGACCCGCAACGAGTTCCCGTTCCACGTCGGTCACCGACCGACTCAGGAGCAGGTCGAGGCCGCGATCACCGACGGGGCGTTTCGGAACGAGGACAACGACTCGTTCTGGGTCGAGCACGACGAGCTCGGCCGGGTCGGTTTCTTTCGGCTCGAGGACCTCACCGACGGGGCCCCGCTGTTCGACCTGCGGCTCGACGCGTCGTTCCGGGGGCAGGGGCTCGGGCAGGAGATCCTGCGTGTGGCGGCCGACCACGTCTTCACCACGATGCCCGAGGTGATCCGGTTCGAGGGGCAGACCCGGGAGGACAACATCGCGATGCGCAAGACCTTCCTGCGCTGCGGGTGGGTCAAGGAGGCGCACTACCGTCAGGGCTGGCCGGTGGAGGGCGGCGAGCCCGTGGCCTCAGTCGCCTACGGCCTGCTGCGGCAGGACTGGGAGCGCGGGCGGACGACGACATTCGTGTGGGAGGACCTTGAGGTCTGACACGGCTTCACGGTCAGGTCGAGGACGCGGGCCCGTTCGAACAGACCACGACGATTCTCGAGCTGCCCGAGACCATGAGAAAAAGTGGAGCGCGGACCACGCCGCGACAAGACTGCGTGGAGGACGTGCGAAACCCCTACATTTTCGGAGGCGGGATCGTGCCCCAGCCGTCGGGGCCGGCCGAGCCCGCGGGGTACTCCTGCATCGGCACCTGATCGGCCTTCCACGCCGACAGCACCGGCTCCACGATGCGCCAGCAGTCCTCGGCCACGTCGCCGCGGATCGACAGCAGTGGGTCGCCGTCCAGGATCCGGCCCAGGACCTCGCCATAGGGCAGCATGCGCGAGTCGGCGAGCTTGGCGTGCAGCTCCTTCTGCTCCAGGTCGAACGGATCACCCTCGGCGTTGATCGACAGCGACAGGATCATCTCTGCGGGCTTGAGCTCGAGGATGAACTTGTCGGGCACGTCCGGGCCGTGCAGCCCATGCGGCAGGCTCGTCGGTGGCCGGAACTCGACCTCGATGCGCTTGCACGGAACGCCCAGCGCCTTGCCGCTGCGCAGGATGAACGGCGTGCCCCGCCACCGGTCGTTGTCGATCTCCACAACCATCTCCGCCAGGGTCTCGGTGTTGAGCGCGGGGTCCACCCCCTCCTCGGCGACATAGTCCGGCACGGACCGCGCACCGATCGTGCCGGCGGTGTAGCGCGCCCGCCGGGACGCCGTCACGGGGTCACCTCCCCAGACACGGGTGGCCGTCAGGACCTCTGCCTTCAGCGACCGCACCTCGTCCTCGTCCAGCGACGCGGGCGCCTCCATGGCGAAGAACGCCAGGATCTGCAGCAGGTGGGACTGGATCATGTCGACCAGGGCGCCCGCCTTGTCGTAGTAGCCGGCGCGCTCCTCCAGGGCGAGCTTCTCGTCATAGGAGATGACGACCTTCTCGATGTGCTCAGAGGACCAGACCGGCTGCAGCACACGGTTGGCGAAGCGGACGCCGAGCAGGTTGAGCACCGTGCTGCGACCCAGGAAGTGGTCGACGCGATAGATGCTGTTCTCCTCGACCACCTTGAGCAGCTGCACGTTGAGCGCCCGCGCCGACTCGAGGTCGGTGCCAAACGGCTTCTCCAGCGCGAGCCGCGTCTGGTCGGAGACCCCACGCTGCTCCAGCAGCTGACAGACCTGGACGCTGATGGCAGGGGGCAGCGCAAAATACAGCACGACGGGGTCGCCGACCGAGGTGAGCAACGCGTCGAGCTGGTCGGGCTCGAGCAGGTCGGCCTTGACGTAGACCGTGTCGGCGCAGGCCGCGTCCACCACGTCGGCGGGCGCCTGCACGGAGGCGAAGGCCGTGCGGACGGTGTCGGCCCACTCCTCCTGGCTCATATCGGCGCGGTCGGCGCCCACCACCCGCACCCGGCGGTCGGTCTCGACGGCCAACAGCGAGCCGAGGCCGGGCAGCAGCAGCCGACTGGTCAGGTCCCCGGACGCCCCCAGGATCAGCAGGGTGGTGGTGTCGTCCGATGACCCGGCAACTGCGGCGTCGCTCGGCTGGCTCGCGGGAGTGGTCTGCTCATCGCTCATCCGGCCAGTGTTCCAGCCCGCACCGACATGGTGCGACCCGGCAGTCTCGTCCGGCACCCCACCACCACCCGCTCAAGACAGTGTCGTATGCCGTCAGCTGGCTAACCCTGTCGGCCCACCAGCGCCAGCAGCTCCTGCGCCGGCGAGCTGTCCGTCCCGGTGGGCAGCGGCGGACCGAACCGGTGCGGTCGGTCGACGTCACTGACCAGCAGTGGCGCATAGCTGAGCAGGTCCTCGGCGAGCGGGCGTGGGATCGGACGCGTGAGGCGGCACGCGCGCCCGACGTCCCAGGCGTGGACGGTGATCTCCAGCGCCCCGGCAGCGGCGAGCAGCCCGGCCTGCAGCTCGGAGCCGCCGACCCGGAAGATCACCGGGGCCTGTGGTCCCATCCAGGACTCCATCAGCGCGCAGGCACGTGTCTGCAGTTGCGCCACCTGCTCGGCGACGGCCAGGTCGCTGGGCCCGAAGGCGGGTGGTTCGAGGATCGCGATGCCACCGACCACCGCCGCCTGCTCGAGCGTGCGCAGGGACGAGCCCATGTGGGTGAGCAGGTCAGCGAGGGTCCACGCCGCGCACGGTGTCGGCACATCTCCGGCGGTGGTGGCCGCCGCGACCAGCGTGCCCCGCGCATAGTCGACCGAGCGTTCCAGCAGGCCGAGCTCGGGCAGCGTCCCGACCGGCGCGGCGCTCACGGCACCGGGGTCTGGCTGTCGCTGACTCGCACGCGTGGCCCCGTCGAGCCGGGCGGCAACGACTCCGGGAGTCCGCACAGCGCAAAGAGCTGGGTGTCGAAGAACGCGCCGACGTGCGAGACCTGACGCTGGTCGAGGGTCAGCACCTGCAGATGGAACGGCTGGAAGGACCCGTCGGGCTGTTTCATATAGAGCCCGAACGCCGGCTGTCCGTTGGCGGAGGTCGGCAGCATGATCATCTCGTGCACCTGGCCGGGGCACTTCTGCGCGATCAGGCGCGAGATCGCCTCGGGGCCGGAGTACCACTCCGGGAACGGCGGCATCTCCCAGACCGCCTGGTCGGTGAACATCGCCACCAGCGCCTCGACGTCCTTCTCCCAGAACGCCGTGACATAGCGCTGCAGCAGCTCCTCCTGCTCGGCGTCCAGCGGCTCAGGAGCCTGGTCGCGCTCCAGCTGAGCGGCCCGCACCGCGGCCCGCGCCCGCTGCAGGGCACTGTTGACCGCAGCCGTCGAGGTGCCGACCGCCTCCGCGACCTCGGCGGCCCGCCACTGCAGCACGTCCCGCAGCACGAGGGCGGCGCGCTGGCGCGGTGGCAGGTGCTGCAGGGCCGCGATGAAGGCGAGGTGGACGCTCTCGCGCTGCTCGGCCGCGTCCTCGGGGCCGCTGCCGCCCATCGAGTCGGGCAGCGGTGAGAGCCACGGCACCTCACCAGGCTCGGACAACGGGGTGTCGGGGTCCGAGCTGGGCTGTCCCAGCCCGGTCGGCAGGGGTCGTCGGGCGCGTCCCTCGAGCGCCGTGAGGCAGACGTTGGTGGCGATCCGATAGAGCCAGGTGCGCATCGACGAGCGGTCCTCAAACTTGTCATAGGCCCGCCAAGCGCGCAGATAGGTCTCCTGCACCAGGTCCTCGGCGTCGTGCGCCGAGCCGGACATCCGATAGCAGTGCGCCAGCAGCTCGCGGCGGAACCCCTCGGCACGCGTCATGAACTCGTCGGTCCCCGTGCTCGGGCCAGTGGTGCTCATCGACTGCCCTTCCCTCGTCCAGTCAGTATGCCGCGCAGCCGGCTCGGTGCGCTCGGTGAGGGTTGACCGGTCGGCCCGGCAGAACTCATCGGTGGGCCAGTGCGATGTCCACCGGACCCGTGGACATCAGGACAGTAGCTGCTCCACGTGGGACGCGACCGCCAGCAGGTCCTGGTCGCCACCGGTCCGCCCGATCAGCTGCACCCCCAGCAGGGTGCCCCCAGAGTCTCGCCAGGGCAGCGAGATCGCAGGGTGTCCGGAGAAGTTGAACGGCATCGTCAACCTGGTCAGGGAGAGCTGCACGGTCACCAGGTCGCCGTCGACCTCCACGTGCGAGACCTCGGGGGCGGTGGCGGGGATCGCCGTCGTCGGACACAGCAGCACGTGGCAGTGCGCCAGCGCCGCGTCCACCTGGCGGCGCCACCTCACCGTCAGCTCGCGCGCCACCGTCAGCTGCTCGTCCGTCCGCGCCAGACCGGCCTCGAGGCGGAGCCGCACATCCGCGGGCAGCTCACGGCCGTGCGCTCGCAGGGTGGGGAGGTTGGTGGCGAGGGCCTCGGCTCCCAGCACGGCGATCTGGGCGCCTGGGATGTGTCGTGCCAGATCGAGCTCGACCGGAGTCAGCTCGACCCCGGCACGGTCCAGCACCGTGAGCGCCTCACCCAGCGCCGCACGGATCGGCGCGCTCAGGCCCTCGTCGAAGTAGCCCCCGAGCAGGCCGACCCGGATCCGGCCCTGCGGCTCCTGCGGCAGCTGCCACGAGTGCCAGCCAGCGAGGGTGCCCACGGCGGCAGCGACGACTTCGACGGAGCCGGCGAGCGGGCCGATGTGGTCGAGGGTCGGCGACAGCGGGTGGCAGCCTTCGAGGCTGACCAGCCCGCGCGTCGGCTTCAGCCCGACGACCCCGCACAGCGCGGCCGGGATGCGGATCGAGCCGGAGGTGTCGGTCCCGAGCGTGAGCGCTGCGCTGCGCTCGGCGACGGCCACCGCCGAGCCGCTGCTCGAACCACCGGGGATAGCACCAGGGGAGGCAGGGTTGCGTGGGACGCCCCAGTCACTGCTGGTGCCCGTGGCGCCATAGGCGAGGGCGTGCAGGTTGGTCGTCCCGCGGATCGTCGCTCCCGCAGCCCGCAGCGCGTGCACGGCGGGAGCGTCGCGGACCGCGGGACCAGCGCGGTGCGCCCGCGTCCCGGCCGTGACCGTGCAGCCCTCGACGTCCAGCAGGTCCTTGATGCCGACCTCGAAGCCGGTGAGCCGTCCACCGGGGTGCACACGTGGAGCGTCGAGCACCGTGATCCAGGTCGGCGCCTCGCGGGCCACCACCGGCAGAGCCGGCGGCGTGGGGAGCGGCCGGCGTCCGGCCCAGCTCAACTCCGGCAGACCACCTGGACGCTCAGCGTCCATCGAGTGGGCGTCAAAAGCGCGCAGCGTCTCCAGCGTCGCCTCGTCCTGACGATGTCGCTGCTCCAGTTCGTCGGCCGAAGAGAGGAGGGTCAGGCCGAGCGACTCGGCGCGCTCTCGCAGCTGCGACAAGTTCCTGCTGACCAGCGCCGCCACTGGTCAGCGGCCCCCGGTGCGTCCACCACCGTGGGTGAGCATGCTCAGCCGTGCTCCGTGCCGACCTGAGCGGTCCGACGCAGCGCCACCTCGGCATACCAGGCAGCGGCGTCCGGGACGACGACGTCGTCAAACTCCGCCCTCGGCGAGTGGTTGGTCGGTGCGTTGCGATAGTCCTGCGCCGGGCAGGCACTGACGAAGAAGTAGGCACCGGGCACCTCGTTCAGCACGAACGACATGTCTTCCGAGCCCATCTCGGGGGTGGGGCGGTCGACATACTGCTCGGGGCCGAACAGGTCCTCGACGGCCCGGCGAGCGAGCGCATACTCCCGCTCGTCGTTGATCGTCGCGGGATAGGCCTCCGTCGTCCACATCCGCGCGGTCTGCCCATGCGCGGCGGCGACGTGGTGCGTGACGCGCTCGATGTTGGCCAGCGCCAGCTCGCGGGTCTCGGGCGAGAAGGTGCGCAGGGTCGCGGACAGCTCGCCGGTGTCGCCGATGATGTTGTCCTTGGTGCCGGCTGCGATGCGCCCCACCGTCAGCACCACGGTGTCAAAGGGGTCGAAGCTGCGGCTGAGCATCGTCTGCAGCGCCAGCACGATCTCGCACAGGACCGGCACGGGGTCGAGCGAGAAGTGCGGCTGCGACCCGTGACCGCCCCGACCGGTCACCTCGATGTGCACCGTGTCGGCCGCCGCCATGATGGCGGTCGGCCGCGAGAACCACTGGCGCAGAGGGAACTCCGAGGACGAGACGTGCATCGCATAGGCCGCCTCGACCGGCCGGCCGGCCGCGGACAGCAGCCCCTCGGCCAGCATTGGCTCAGCCCCGCCCGGTCCCTCCTCGGCGGGCTGGAACATCAGGACGACGTCGCCCGCCAGCTCATCGCGCAGTCGGTGCAGGATGCGCGCGGCACCGACCAGGGAGGCCGTATGCAGATCGTGCCCGCAGGCGTGCATCTGTCCGACGTGGGTGGACTGGTAGTCCAGGTGGGCCAGGTCCTCGGTCACCGGCAGGCCGTCCATATCGCCGCGCAGGAGCACGACGGGACGGTCGGTCCGGCCCTCGGGAGGCGGCGCGGTGCCACGCAGGACGGCCACGACCGAGGAGAGCCCCTCGCCGGTGGTGATCTCCAGGTCGAGGCCGGCCAGCTCGTCCAGCACCTTCTGCTGGGTCAGCGGGAGGTGGAGCCCCAGCTCCGGGATCTGGTGCAGCTCACGCCGGAGGGCGACCAGCTCGGGTCGCAGCTCCTCGGCGATCTCACGGGTGCGCATAGCCCCCATCCTGACAGCACCGGGTGTGGCTCAGTTGACCCGTCCGTAGCCGGAGACGCCGGAGAAGATGTTGCGCTTCTGGACCGGGATGCCGGGCTTGCCCGAGTCCCAGATCTGCCCGCCGCCGGCATAGATGCCGACGTGGTAGGCGGGGGAGCCCCAGAAGACGAGGTCGCCGGGCTGCGGGCTGCTGACCGGGGTGGCGTAGGACTGCTGGGCGGCGGCGGAGCGCGGGAGGCTGATGCCGAGCTGGCCGAAGACATACTGCGTGTAGCCGGAGCAGTCGAAGCCGGTGCTCGGGCTGGTGCCGCCGTAGCGGTACATGATGCCCGCGTACTTCTCAGCCTCGGCCAGGATCGCGCTGCCCGAGACGTTGTCCGTCGGGTCCTCGGTGACGAGCACGCTGCCGGCCACGTAGCGGCTCGCGGAGGTCTGCAGCCAGCCGTTGCTGGTCAGCGTCCCGGTCAGCTCGGTGCCCTTGGCGTGGCCGCCGACGACCGAGTGGCTCGTGCTCGGGCCGGAGCGCACGTTGACACTGGTCCGGGTGTAGCGGGTGACCTCGGTGCTGGACTCCGGCGGGGTCGACACGAGCACCGTGCCGGCGACATAGCGCCCGTTGCCGATGTGCAGCCAGCCGTTAGTCCACGTGCCGGTCACCTTCGTACCCTTGGGGTAGCCACCGACGACCGAGTGGCTCGTGCTCGGGCCGGAGCGCACGTTGACGCTGGTGCGGGTGTAGCGGGTGACGTCACCGGAGGACGGCGGCGTGGAGACCAGAACACTGCCTGCGACATAGCGGCCGTTCCCGAGGTGCAACCAGCCGTTGCTGGTCCAGGTGCCGGTCACCTTCGTGCCCTTGGCGTAACCGCCGACGACCGAGTGGCTCGTGCTCGGGCCGGAGCGCACGTTGACGCTGGTGCGGGTATACATCGTCACGCTCAGGACGTTGTCCATCGGCAGCACGACCGGGGTAGCCGGGACCGGCACAGTCGGGGCGGCAGAGCTGGGTCCGGCGGTCAGCAGCGGGACCGCGAGCGCGATCGCCAGCGCGGTCGTCAGCGCGCGCCGCGGACGGCAGGTGACCACCGGCTTGGGCGTGGTGGCGCGGACAGAGCTGTGGCAGGGCAGGGACGTGGGCATAGGGCAGTCCAGAGTGTCAGAGGCGATGAGGATGGCCGGGGGCCACCACCAGTGAACCCAAACCCCGCGAGTGAACGCAAGTTGCGTCATACACCGTTGTGCACGCTGTGTTGCGCCATCTGCCCGTGATGTTGCTCACAACACCGTTGTGGTTCTGCAGGTCAGGGCGACGGGTGGGGCGGACGGGTCGAAGTTGCCAGAAATGTGCCCGTCTCGGGGGCCGCGCAGCGATTCTGCGCGCGTCGCGCGGTCACAATTGCAGCTGGAGGCGCAGCGCTTCGTCGACCGCAGCCATGAGGCACATGCGCGGCGTGACGGCGGCCGGTTGGGGAACTACCGCGGCCCGCCGCGCGGCGCTGGCTGCACCTCAGTCGCGGGTCTCGACCAGCCCTGCGGAGGCCAGGTCCGCCACGACCGGGGTCAGGGCGTCCATCAGGTCACCGTCCGGCGCACCGTGCCGTTGCGCGAGCGCCACCGCCAGGTCGGACAGCTCGATCCAGTCCCTCGAGAGCTCACGGATGCTGTGTGCGAGCGCGCTCACCCGCAGGATCTGGCCGTCCCACAGGACCACCGCCTCGTCTCCGCGCACGACCTCGTCCAGGACCTGCTGGGCCCGCACCCTCACCGCTGCCTCCCGCAGATCTCGTCGACCAGCGGCCGCAGGTCCTCGGCCGCACCATAGGTCACCCGGCGGACACCGCCGGTGGACTCCAGCACCTGCGCCAACCAGGTCAGGGGTCGCTCGGTCGCCATGAAGCCCGAGGTCTCCGGCGCGATCTCGGTCAGTGCCTCCAGGGTCTCCAGCGTCGTGATCTCCGGCGGCTCCTGCCGGTCCGGCTCCCGGCGCAGCACCAGCACCCCCGCGGCCCAGGCCGGCACCGGCGGCGCGACCAGGTCCAGGGCGGATGGGGCCACCTCGTCCTTGATGCCCGACCAGTCGGCGCGGCGGGTGGAAATCGGCTTCAGATAGGGCGCGATCGTGCCGTCTCTGCGGATGCCGACCGTCTCGTCGCTCAGATAGGCACGCTCGGGCCCCAGCACCCGACAGGCCGTCGACTTGCCGGTCCCTCCGGGGGCGATGAAGATCGCCGCCGCCCCGGTGTCCCGGTGGGACAGGGCTCCCGCGTGCAGCATCAGCAGGTCTCCGGTCCGCTCCGCGATCACGGCCCGCGTCACCTGCTGGGTGAGCCGCTGCAGCAGCATCCGCTCGTCGGTCCCGCGCAGCACGCCATCCGACAGCGACTCCCGCGGCATCTCCTCGAGCAGCTCAACCTCGACGGTGACGGGCGCGCCGGCCGACTCCCGTGCGCCGCCCTCCCGAGCATCATCAACCCGTGCGCCACCGACCCGGCCGGCCAGCTCGGCGACGGCCAGGTGCCAGCGCTCGGCCACGGTCTGGGCAAACTCCTCGGCCTTGGGGCCCCCGGAGACCAGGATGTCCACATCCGTGTCGAGCACGTGCAGCGGCACGACGGCGGTCTCCATGGGCCACAGCCTAGAGAGCGAGGCGGCGGGACGTGCCACTGCCACCTGACGCCACGTAACCTAGTGGGGTGGACATCTCTGCTGCACTCACCGGCTGGCTCGTGCTCGCCGCCGTCCTGGTCGCCAGCGGCGTCGGCAAGCTGCGCCACCCGGAGGGGACGGCCGAGGCCTTCGTCGCGCTCGGCGTGCCGGATGCGCTGAACCGGTCGTGGATCGTCAGGGCGCACCCGTGGGCGGAGATCGCCCTGGCGGCCCTCCTCCTGGCGCTGCCCCACCCGGCCTCCGTGGTCGCCGCAGTCCTCACGCTCGGCCTCTTCACGGCATACCTCATCCTGGTATGGCGGGTGGTCGCCTCCGGTGAGGAGGCCTCCTGCAACTGCTTCGGCTCGGTCGGGTCCAGCACCGTGGACTGGTGGACCGTGGCCCGCAACGGGCTGCTGGTCGCGGTCTCGCTGCTGGTGCTCGTCGATGCAGCTCTCGGCGGCTCCGCGATCGCCCGGTTCGGTGACCTCGGCGAGGGCTGGTGGTGGGTGGTCGGCCTGGTCGTCGCCGCCGCCGTGACCTATCTGGTGACGCGCGAGGGCGCGAGCGAGCCGGAGGCGGTCGAGGGCTACGAGCCGGAGGAGGACTACCTGCGCCTGCCGATCCCGGACGTGCCGGTGCGCACCGAGGATGGCGACGAGCCGGTCTCCCTGCGCGACCTCGCCGCCGAGCGTGCCCAGGTGCTGCTGCTGCTCAACCCCGGCTGCGGCCCCTGCAAGATGATCACCGGCAAGCTCGCCGACTGGGCCCGCGCGGTCCCCGAGATCGACTTCCGCGTGCTGCACGCGATGAGCCACGACAACATGCGCCAGATCACGCCCCTGTGGGAGCCGTTCTATGTCGAGGAGGTCGGTGGCGCGGTCGGCAGCGTCTTCGGCAACCCGGGTCGTCCCTCGGCCGTGCTGCTGGGCATGGACGGGCTGCTCGCCGGTGGCCCGGTCCAGGGCATGACCGCCGTCGAGCAGCTGGTCGCGGACATCACACAACAGATCGCGCCCGCGCGCGAGGCGCTCGCCGAGGCCGAGGCTGCCGCCGCCGAGACGGAGCGGCTCGAGGCTCAGGCGCAGTGGCAGGCGGCTGAGGGTGCCCCTGAGGGTGCCGCCGAGGATGCCGCCGAGGATGCCGCCGAGGACTCCACCCACGAGCCCGCCTCCGGCCCCGCGTCCGGGGCCCGCTGAGTGGACTGGCTCACCGAGGGACCGTTCTGGATCGCACTGACCGGGTTGTTCCTGATCGGGATGGCGCGCGGTCAGGGGACCTACTGGATCGCCCGCGTCGTCACCGAGCAGACGCTGCGGCACACGCACCCCGTCGAGGGCTGGCGGGCGAGCGTGCACCAGTGGCTGCAGGGCGAGGGCACGGCGCGGGGTCGGCAGGCCATCGAGCGGTGGGGCCTGGTGATGATCCCGCTGTGCTACCTGACCGTCGGCTTCCAGACCCTGGTGCTCGCCGCGGCCGGCCTGCTGCGGATCAGGTGGCCCATCTTCACCCTCGTGCAGATCCCGGGGGCGCTGGCGTGGGCGCTGCTCTATGCCACGATCGGCTTCGCGATGTGGGCGGCTGCAGCGGCTGCGCTCGCCGGCTCGCCGCTCATGCTGGCTGGGTTGATCGCCATACTCCTGGTCGTGGTGGTGACGATCGTCCTGTCGCACCGGCGCAGGGATCCACACCTGGGGTGAGTGTCGGCATCAGGTGGCACCATCTGTCGTATGCCGTCTCGCACCTCGTCCAGGCCCGCTCCCGCCGCGTCCCGCGCCAGTGACGCGCACGACGTCATCCGGGTCCGCGGTGCGCGGGAGAACAACCTCAAGGACGTCAGCGTCGAGATTCCCAAACGGCGCATCACCGTGCTCACCGGGGTCTCCGGGTCGGGCAAGAGCTCCCTGGTGTTCGACACCATCGCCGCGGAGTCCCAGCGGCTGATCAACGAGACCTACAGCACCTTCGTCCAGGGGTTCATGCCGTCGTTGGCCAGGCCCGACGTGGACGTGCTCGAGGGGCTGACCACGGCGATCATCGTGGACCAGGAGCCGATGGGTGCCAACCCTCGCTCGACCGTCGGCACCGCCACGGACGCCAACGCCATGCTGCGGATCATCTTCAGCCGGCTCGGCACGCCCCACATCGGCAGCTCCAACGCCTTCTCCTTCAACGTGCCGACCGTCCAGGCCAGCGGCGCCATCACCGTGCAGAAGGGCGAGCGGACCATCGCCAAGAAGGCATCCTTCAACCAGACCGGCGGCATGTGCCCACGCTGTGAGGGTCGCGGTGCGGTGAGCGACTTCGACCTCACCGCGCTCTTCGACGAGGACAAGTCACTGGCTGAGGGCGCGCTGACCGTCCCGGGCTACACGATGGACGGGTGGTACGGCCGGATCTATCGCAGCTCCGGCTTCCTGGACGCCGACAAGCCGATCAAGGACTACACCAAGCGCGAGCTCCACGACCTGCTCTACAAGGAGCCGACCCGGATCAAGGTCGAGGGCATCAACGTGACCTTCGAGGGGCTGGTCCCCAAGATCCAGAAGTCGTTCCTGAGCAAGGACCGGGAGGCGATGCAGCCGCACATCCGGGCGTTCGTGGACCGGGCCATCACGTTCCAGACCTGCCCGGACTGCGACGGCACCCGGCTGAGCGAGCAGGCCAGGTCGGTGAAGGTCAAGGGCATCAACATCGCCGACGCGTGCGCGATGCAGATCAGCGACCTGGCCGAGTGGGTCGCCGGCCTGGACGAGCCGTCCGTGGGGCCGCTGCTGGAGTCGTTGCGAGACACCCTCGACTCGTTCGTGGACATCGGGCTGGGCTATCTCTCCCTCGAGCGACCTTCCGGCACGCTCTCGGGTGGTGAGGCGCAGCGCACCAAGATGATCCGCCACCTCGGGTCGCCGCTGACCGACATCACCTACGTCTTTGACGAGCCGTCGATCGGGTTGCACCCGCACGACATCCAGCGGATGAACGAGCTGCTCGTCCAGTTGCGCGACAAGGGCAACACGGTCCTGGTCGTCGAGCACAAGCCGGAGATGATCGGGGTCGCCGACCATGTCATCGACCTGGGACCGCTCGCGGGGAGCGAGGGCGGGCAGGTCATGTTCGAGGGGACCGTCGAGGGGTTGCGGGCCAGCGACACGATCACGGGTCGGCACATCGATGACCGGGCCACGCTCAAGGAGTCGGTGCGGGAGTCGGCGGAGAGCCTGCAGATCCGCGGCGCGTCGACCCACAACCTGCGAGACATCGACGTCGACATCCCGCTCGGGGTCCTGACCGTGGTCACCGGCGTGGCCGGCTCGGGCAAGAGCTCGCTGATCACCGGCTCGGTCTCGGGCAGAGACGGCGTCGTCACCATCGACCAGTCCGTGATCAAGGGCTCGCGACGCAGCAACCCGGCGACCTACACCGGCATGCTCGAGCCGATCCGCAAGGCGTTCGCGAAGGCCAACGGGGTCAAGCCCTCGCTGTTCAGCGCCAACTCCGAGGGCGCCTGCCCGACCTGCAAGGGCGCGGGCGTGATCTACACCGACCTCGGCATGATGGCCGGCGTCACCACCACCTGCGAGGACTGCGGCGGCAAGCGGTTCGACGCGTCGGTGCTGGAGTTCCACCTCGGTGGTCGCGACATCAGTCAGGTCCTGGAGATGTCGGTCGTGCAGGCCGAGGCGTTCTTCGGCGAGGGTGACGCACGCACCCCCGCGGCCCACAAGATCCTGCAGCGCATGGTGGACGTGGGACTCGGCTATCTCACGGTGGGCCAGCCGCTGACCACCCTCTCCGGTGGTGAGCGCCAACGGCTGAAGCTGGCGGTCCACATGGGCGAGAAGGGCGGCACCTACGTCCTGGACGAGCCCACCACCGGGCTGCACCTGGCGGATGTCGAGCAGCTGCTGGCGCTGCTGGACCGCTTGGTGGACTCCGGCAAGTCCGTGATCGTCATCGAGCACCACCAGGCCGTCATGGCGCACGCCGACTGGATCATCGACCTCGGCCCCGGCGCTGGTCACGACGGTGGGCAGGTCGTCTTCGAGGGCACCCCGGCAGCACTGGTGAAGGATGGCTCCACCCTCACCGGGCAGCACCTGCGCGACTACGTGGCATGAGTGCGTCCGGCGGTCCCGAACCGGCCGATCCACCCCCGGCGCTGGTGCCATCCGCGCGACCGCCGCGTGCCCCAGCCAACTCGGCACTGGTCGACGCGGTCCGCGAGGCACTCGCTGCGGCAGGTGATCCGGTGCGGGCGGTGGGACAGCAGCGATACATGAAGTCGCAGCTGCCGTTTCGTGGCCTCACCACGCCCCTGCTGCGGTTGACGCTGCGACCGATCCTCAGCGACTCGGCATACATCTTCGACGATCGGGCCGTGTGGGAGGCGACGATCCGGATGCTGTGGGACCAGGCGGCCTATCGGGAGGAGCGATATGCCGCGCTGGCGCTCGCGGGCCACCGACGTTCGAGGCCGTTCCGCGACGTGGAGGCACTGTCCCTGTATGCCGACCTCGTCCAGTCCGGCGCCTGGTGGGACCTGGTCGACGACCTGGCGACCCACCACGTCGCCGCCGTGCTGCAGAACGACCCAGCGCGGGCCACACCCATCGTTCGCCCGTGGGCGACCGACCAGGACATGTGGCTGCGGCGCACCGCGATCCTGTCCCAGCTGCCGGCGAAGAGTGCCACCGACACCGCACTGCTGGAGCACGCCCTGACTGCCAACCTGCCGGGGAGCCGGTTCGGTGCGGAGTTCTTCATCCGCAAGGCGATCGGCTGGGCGTTGCGCGAGCACGCCAAGACCGATCCCTCGTGGGTGCTGGAGTTCGTCGACGCTCATGAGCTGAGTCCGTTGAGTCGACGGGAAGCGCTTAAACACCTGCACCGGAGCCGCTGAGCCAGTGAGCCGGCGGGAAGCGTTGTCGCATTGATGCTTAGCGATGTGGGTGTCGATCGGCAACGGCCGACTGCTCGCGCTCGAGTTGAACGTCAGTGCCGCACCAGGGACTCGTGCCCCCGCTGTCCACAGGTTCGGACGTGCCCCATCACCATGTTCGAACATATGTGCTATCGTAAGCCTTAGTTGGCAGGACTGGACGTGTGGGAAGGGGGTAGTGATGTCGACCGAAGTGTTAGCGGACCGGCTGGAGCGGTTGTTGACTGCTGCTCCTGGGCTGGAGCTGGGTCGAGACGGGCTCTGGCGTGGGACCTGGCCGTTGCCGCCCATCGTGCCGGAGCCGGCGGAGGAGACAGCCTCGCAGTCCGGGGACGCACCCCAGCGTGACGACGCGGCTTCGCGGACCGCCGACTCGACACCACCCGAGGACGCTGAGCAGCGGCTGCGGGCGGCGTTGACTGACCTCGGTGTCGAGCCTGGGGCGGCGGAGGCGTTGACGCGTGCGTCGCTGGCCTGTGCGACCGTCGCCGAGCGGCCGAGCACGTCTGAGGCCCCGCAGTTGGTGGAGCGCGGCAGTGACCTGCTGAGGGCGATCGAGTCCCTGACCGGCGTGGCCGGGCACCTGGAGTCGGTCGTCCTCTCGGCGACGAATCAGTTGACCTGGGTGCACGGCAAGTTGCTGCTGCTCGAGAAAGGCGCGACCAGCTCGGACGACCTTTCTGCTTCCCAGCAGGAGCTGTGGCGTGCGCGGGCGAAGTCGAAGACCTGCGCAGAGATCGAGGCAGGCATCGGGTGGGGTGTCAGCGAAGTCCGCGACCTGGTCTCGGTCGCCAACGCCGCACCCGAGGTCGCCGGCCCGGTCCACCACTCCCTGAGGTGTGGTGAGTCGTCCTGGCGGTTGGTGCGCCGCTACTACCGGGCCTGCACCGGCATGGCTCACGAGGACGGGGCCGCGATCGCCAACGGCTTCTTCGGCACCGACCCAGGCGCTGCGGTCACCGAACGCCTCGACTCCGCCGGGAGCTTTCTGGGTGGCCCGTGGCGGCACAAGGAGTTCTACCGTGCCCTGAAACGCGAGATCGCCCGGGTCAACGCCCAAGACCCCGAGAAGCAGAAAGAGGCTGACGCTGCCGCGAAAGCCAACGCCGACACCCACCTGATGCTCGATGAGAACGGCACCGGCACCTTCATGATCGGGACCACCCCTTTAGAGGGGACCGCGATCAACGAACGGATCGACGCCGCCGCCCGTAGGGCCCGCGCCCTGGGCGACCCACGCAGCCAGCGTCAGCTCCGGTGCGCGATCGCCACCGCCCTCCTGCTGAAAGGGACAGTCGACCTCTCAGCCATCCCCGACGACCCCGACCAGGTCACCATCGAACAGTCCGAACAGCTGGCCCGGGTCCTGTCCGGGCTACCGCCGGCCACCCTCGATGTCATCGTCCCCCTCACCACCCTCCTCGGCACCGACCCCGCAGGGACCCCGATCCCGGCAGCGTTCGCCGCCCAGCACGGCACCACCGGCAGCACCGAAGGTCCCGGGGGGCCAGGCGGGCCGGGTTGCACCTGCACCTGCACCTGCGAGGCCACCGCGAAGACGCCCGCGGACCCACCAGGTCCCGGCCTGGGGGGACAACCCTGTCCCGACCCCGCCGCTCACCACCACCGCGACCGTCCGGGCCCCAGCGCTGACGGGGCCCCACCCGACCAGCAAGCCCCGAACCACCCTGATGCCGGCCCTGATGCTGATGCTGATGATCCCTACGGCCTGGTCGATGAGCAGATCCGCCTACCCGATGTCGGTGTCGGTGAGGTCGTCGGGCGCGACTCACTGTTCCTGTCCCCGACACAGGTGCGTGACCTGGCCCTGGTGCCCGGCTCCACGCTGCACCGCCTGCTGACCGACCCGGCCACCGGCCGGTGCCTGGAACGCTCGATCACCGCCTACCGCTTCGATGCGACGATGCGGGCCCAGATCATCGCCGCTGACCGGTTCTGCCGCGCCCCCGGCTGCGTCAAACCCGCCAAGATCTCCCAGCTGGATCACGTCCAGGAGTACGGCACCACCGGTGGCCACACCTGTGAGGCCAACGCGATGGCCCTGAGCACTACCCACCACGACAAGAAGACCAAGAAAGACGTCGACGCGATCATCAACGCCGACCGTGACGTCACCTGGACCACGTTGTTGGGCCGGATCTACACCACCAAGGCCTTCGATTACAACCAGTACACCAAGCTCCTGACCGCGGCGAAGACCCAGATCGACCAGGAGATCGCCGCAGGAGCCACGAAGGGCGACGCGATCGACGCCGCGATCTACCAGGCCCTGTCCTACCGGCCCCCCGGATCACCCTTCGAAGCCCGCGAAGACAACCCCGGGTTCGAGGACGACTTCACCGGCTGGGACCAGATCACCCTGACCCACACCGGCCCCGACGGACAACGGGCCTACCGCCCCGCCCCCGACACCACCCGAGCCGAACACGAGCGCCATAGGGCCACCCGTAGCGACCACGACGAGCCCACAGACGCCGACGCCGGTGACCCGAACTGTGACGAGCAGCAGGCAGGTGACCAGCACGACAGCGAGCAGCCGCACGACCGCGGGCAACACGACCGCGGGAAGGACGCCGGCGGCACCGGACAAGGGCCCTGGTCCAGGCCCCACGACGACCCACCGCCGTTCTAATCCTGGCGGGGTTGTCCCCGCCTATGGGCTACTCCCCAGCAGGTCTCAGCCTGGCCGTCCCGTCGCCGACCACGATCGCCGTGTCCGGGCAGACTGGCCCCGCGAGGACGACCTCGTGGCCTGCAGCGAACCGGACGGTGACGTCGCCCGGAGTGCAGCCATAGTCCAGGATGACCACCCCGGCCTCGGCCTCGGTCTCGATGGTCACGTTCTCGTCTCCGGTCAGCACCGTGAAGCCACCGGGTCCCTCGTTGACGATCTGGAGGTCGCCGGCGTCGCTGCAGGCCGACAGGCCCACCACCAGTGCCGCGCCCAGGAGACTGCAGGCAGCCAGCCGCGCGGCACGTGCCGGGACGCTCACCTGTCGGGTCAACTGATCCATGCCCAGAACCATAGGCAGGAATCAGCGCTTCGATCCCCGAACTCACAAGACCTCCACAGAACCTGCACGACCCCGCTGAGCAGTCAGTCGTGGCTCGGCGCTTCCTCGGCGTCACCGGCCGCGTGCCGAGCCAGGACGTAGAGCAGGTCGCTGAGCCGGTTGAGATAGACGAGCACGTGGTCCGAGACGGCCGCGCCCTCGCGTGCCGCCCGGATCGTGTGGCGCTCGGCTCGCCTTGCCACGGTGCGCGCCAGGTCGAGCGCCGCCGACGCCCGGGTCGCCCCCGGCACGATGAACACCGGCCGCAGCGGTCGATCAGCCACCAGTCGGTCGATGGTGCGCTCCACCTCGTCAACCATCCCAGCACCGACCTCCGACACACCTTCGGTGAGCCGGTCGCGGGCCCGGGGGTTGGTCATCAGGTCGGCCCCGACGACAAACAGGTGCCGTTGCAGACGCAGCACCAGCTCTGCCAGCTCCGGGTCCTCCAGCGCCTCGCGGGCCACGCCGAGAGCGGCCACGGCCTCGTCAACGTCTCCGCACGCGTCCATGACCGCGTCGTCCTTGCCCACGCGACCGCCGAAGAGCCGTCCGGTGGTGCCGTCGTCACCGGTCTTGGTGTAGATGCTCGATGCCTCGCCCGTCATGTCTCCTCCAGGTTGCTTGGTCGGCTGTCCACGCGGTCACCAGGGTTGCGGTTCGGCATAGAACTCCTCCGTGTGCAGCCGCCCCGGACTCGCGCCAAGGTCACGGACGGTCTGGACGGTCGCCGACACAAGTCCCGGGGCGCCGGCGACAAAGACCTCGTGGCCGGACAGGTCCGGTTGCAGCTGGGGCAGCACCTCCGGCACCCGGCCGGCCGGCGGCGGTCCGTCCTCACGGGTCAGCGTGCGCACGAACGTGAAGTTCTCATGCTCACGGGCCCAGCCCGTGAAGCGGTCCCGGTCGATCACGTCCGCCTCCGTGCGCCCCGAGAAGAGCACGGTGAACGGGACGGGGACGCCACGGCGCACCGCCTCCTCCGCGAGTGCTCTGATCGGCGCCACACCAGAACCACCGGCCACGCACAGGATCGGTGTCGGCGAGTCCGGGTCGGCGACAAAGCTGCCATAAGGCCCCGAGACCAGCAGCGTCTCGCCGACCGGCACCTCGTGGGCCAACCAGGGACTCGTCGCCCCCTCCGGCACCGTGGTCACCAAAAGGGTGATTCGCCCGGCGACGTCAGGGGCGTTGGCGATGGAGTAGGAGCGGACGGGGACCCGGTAGTCCGCGTCGCCGACCAGCACATACTGGCCCGGCAGGAAGGACATGGGCTCTGCGACGGGAGCCAGCTCGAGCTCGACCACGACGGGCGTGCGGTGCTCGCGGGACACGACGACGAACTCCTGGTCATCGACCGGAGCAGCGGCCAGCGGAGCCATCAGCTCCTCCTTCCGTCGGCCATCAGTATCCCCGATCCGTAGGCTGGACCGGTGGCCCCCAGCGACAGACCCGACCCGCGCGGCACGGCCGAGGACGAGCGTCAGAACTCCGAGGACCGCGAGGACGAAGCCCACGCCCTGGTCCGCGCCGCGGCCAGCCGCTTGTATGCCGAGGCACCAGCTGACTTCATCGCGACCCGGACGGCTCTGGTCAAGGAGGCGAAGGCAGCCGGGGCCAAGGACGTTGCCAAGGAGATTGGTGCGCTGCGCAAACCGAGCGTGGCCGCGTGGTTCATCAACCAGGTCGCGCACGCACAACATCCCGTCATCGCCGAGCTGGCCGATCTCGGGGCACGGCTGCGTCAGGCCACCTCGACGCTCGATGCGGCGGCCATCACCAGCATGCGCGGCGACCGAGACGCGGTGCTGGCTGACCTGGTGCGCGCTGTCCATGAGGTCGCAGACGACCAGGAGCAGTCGGTCAGCGCCTCCGTCGAGGCCGAGGTGCGTGACACCGGCATCGCCGCGCTGGCTGACGAGGCAGCCGAAGAGGTCCTCCGGTCGGGCACCATGACCCGGGCCCTGGCCTATGCCGGCTTCGGAGAGGTGGACCTGTCCCAGTCCGCGGCCACGACCAGCACCGGCGTGGTGCTGACCTCAATCCCCGGTGGCCGGAAGAAGTCCGACAAGGCTGAGCGTGCCCAGCAGGCGAGTGACGCGCCTACTGCTGAGGAGGACACCACTGACGAGGTCGAGGTCGAGGAGGACTCAGAGGCAGCTGAACTGGCCGAGGTCGAAGAGGACTCAGAGGCAGCTGAACTGGTCGAGGACGAGAACGAGTCAGGCGACGGTGACGACCACGACGTCGAGGACAACGAGGACGACGAGGACAGCGAGGACGACGATGACGGCGCAGACGCTCTGGCGGAGGCAGCGGCTGAGGAAGAGCACGAGCGCCGCATCGCCCAGGCGGAGCAGGCCGTCGACAGTGCGAGCCGGGAGATCGGCCGACGCCGCGCGGCCCTCGATGCGGCCCGCAACCGCAGCGACGCCACCCGGCAGCGCATCCAGAAGCTCGAGGCGCAGCTCGAGCGGGCCCGCGCCGACGACGACGATGCCCTGGACAAGGTCAGCCAGGCAGTCGCCGCCGCCAAGCGCGCCGAGGCCGACCTAAAGACCGCCCGCGCCGCCCTGTCCGACCTGAGCGAGCAGGCCGAGCAGACGCCGCAGCCCGAGCCGACGGAGTGACGTGACGGCGCTCAGCACCCACCCCGGGTTGTCAGCCGAGCAGTCGCGGCTGCTCCATCTGTGGCTCCCGGACGCGACGATCCGCCACGACCACGGGTGGGATCTCGGGATTCGCTCCGTGCTCGAGGTGAGTCAGCGGGGCACACGGTTCATCGTCAAGGCAGGCTCTGCCGATGACCACCACATGGACCGCGAGATCACGGCACACGAGCGGTGGCTCACTCCCTGGGCCTCGCGCCACCGGGCACCCGAGCTCGTCCACGCCGACCGTCCGGTGCGGCTGCTGGTGACGACCTTCCTTCCCGGACACCTCGTCCTCGACACCCCGGCACAGGACGACCCCGACGTCTTCCGGCAGGCCGGGGAGCTGCTCTGCCAGCTGCACAGCCAGCTGTCGGTCGCCGATGCCGACGCTGAGGCCCGCGAGAATGCCCGTTCCCTCGCCTGGCTCGACAGCGACCACAGGATCACACCGCAGGTCGAGGCGCAGCTCCGGGCCGAGATCCGGTCCTGGCCCACCCCGCCGTCGGTCCTGGTGCCGACCCACGGCGACTGGCAGCCACGCAACTGGCTGAGGCATGCGGGACAGGTCTGCGTGATCGACTTCGGTCGAGCAGCCCTGCGACCGGCGATGACCGACCTCGGCCGACTCGCGGCCCAGGACTTCGCGCGTGACCGCGGGCTGGAAACGGCCTTCCTCGAGGGTTATGGATCGGACCCGCGCGAGCCGGCGGCCTGGCACCGCACCCGCCTGCGCGAGGCCATCGGGACGGCGGTCTGGGCGCACCAGGTGGGAGACGCTGGGTTCGAGGCCCAGGGCCACGCGATGATAGCCGCGGCGATGACCCCGATGGCGTTGTGACCCAGGTCATTTCGTAGAATGGAGGTGGACGCCGGAATGGCTCCGGCTCCGTTGGAAGGAGTCTGGCAATGACTGCCGAAACCGCCCGCCTGCTCGATCGCATCCGACTGCAGGACGGCACCAATCAGGACGATCTCCCCTTCCTCGAGCGGACCCTGGCCCAGCTCTTCACCCAGCTCGGCGGCCGCTTCGACGCCTCGCAGGTCGACATCGCGATCCGGATCAAGGACCGGGACAAGCCGGGCATGCGCACCTCGCTCGAGCTCAACGTCCACGGCCTGCCCCCCATGATCGGCACCTCGCACCTGACCGACACCAAGGACGCGGTCAACGACGCCGAGGCCAAGGTGATCTCGCAGCTGCAGACCGCCGTCGACCGTCGCAGCGAACGCCACTGACGATCTCGCCCGGAGGCGCCGGGTGCGAGTGGACCACAGTCGGTCGGAAGTTGCCTGCACAAGCTTCTGCGTGACGCCCCTGCGGCACTAGCCTGACCTCACCACCGTCCTGGCCGCCGGCCCGGAGCACTTCGACCGACGAACGGGAACCCATGAGTGAGCAGGTCACGTGCCACATCGACGGGCAGATCGCCCGCGTCACCCTGAACCGGCCGGACAAGCTGAACGCCCTCTCCCTGGGCATGCTCGGCGACCTCACCGAGGCGGCGCACGAGCTGCGGGGCCATCGGGACGTCCGCGCTGTCATCCTCAGCGGCAACGGCGAGTCCTTCTGTGCCGGACTGGACTTCGCCTCGGCCCTGAGCAACCGGACCGACCTGGCCAAGGCGTTCGTGCCTCGCCCCTGGCGGGGGACGAACACCTTCCAGGAGGCGTGCTTCGGTTGGCGCCGGCTCTCCGTCCCGGTGATCGCAGCCGTGCACGGCAACTGCCTCGGCGGGGGCCTGCAGATCGCGCTGGGCGCAGACTTCCGCATCACCACCCCGACGGCGAGATGGTCTGTGCTGGAGGGCAAGTGGGGCCTCATCCCCGACATGGCCGGCATCCGGCTGCTGGCCGACCAGGTCGGCATGGACCAGGCCAAGCTGCTGACCATGACCGCCCGCGTCATCGACGGCTCGGAGGCCGTCGCTCTCGGTCTGGCCACCCAGGTCGCCGACGACCCGGCGCAAGCCGCCGAAGAGCTGGCCGAGGAGCTGCTCGCCAGATCCCCGGACGCCCTGGCTGCGGCCAAGCGGCTGTTCGAACGCAGCTGGACCGCTGGTGCGCGGGCGACCTTCGGGCGGGAGCGCCGCGAGCAGCTGCACCTGCTCCGCGCGCCAAACACCGCCCGCGCCCGGCGAGCCGCCTTCCAGGGGGAACGCGCCGAATATCGCGAACGCGCGCGCCGCTAGGCCACCTGGGTCAGGATGGGGTGGTGAGACTCCTCATCTTCGGCGGCAGCGTCTTCCTCTCCAAGGCCGTGGCCAAGGCGGCCCTGGCCCGTGGCCACCATGTCGCGTGTGTGTCCCGTGGCGACAGCGGCTCGGTGCCCAAGGGCGCCCAGCACATCATCTTGGACCGCTCGGAGGAGACGAACCCCGCTGCCGGCTCTTGGGCCGGCCTGGCCTCGCACGACTGGGACGCCGTCATCGACGTGGCCCGCACGCCAAGCTGGGTGCAGACCGCGCTGACCGCCCTCGCCGACCGGGTCGCCCACTGGACGTTCGTCTCGTCGATCAGCGTCTATGCAGACCTGTCCGCGCCGGGGGGCACACCAGGCACGACTCCCCTGTTCGAGCCCGCCGAGGACGACCTCGACGACACCAGCAACCCGGAGGCCTACGGTCGCAACAAGGTCGCCTGCGAGCAGGCCGTGCAGCAGGCTATGGACGGTCACAACCTCATCGTGCGCCCCGGCCTGATCATCGGGCCGGGTGACCCGAGCGGGCGCTACACCTATTGGCCGCTGCGACTGTCTCGCGGGGGTCGGATCCTGGTGCCGGAGCCGCAGGACGCCCCGTCACAGGTGATCGATGTCCGCGACCTGGCGGAGTGGCTGGTCGGCGCCGCCGAGCAGCAGCTGACTGGCGTCTTTGACGCGACCGGGCCGAGCGTGTCCTTCCAGGACCTCCTCAAGGAGACGGCCAGGGGCATCAGCGAGCTCGCCGAGGACGAGCGAGGGAGCCACCTGCTCAACCGGCTTGTCTGGGTCGACCCGGACACCCTCCTGGCCCACGATGTCCGCCCATGGGCCGGCCCCCGCTCGCTCCCCCTGTGGCTGCCGGCACAGGAGTATGCCGGGATGTGCGACCGCGACATCAGCGCCACCCTCGCTGCTGGTCTGGCCCCTCGGCCGCTGTCCGAGACGGCGCACGACACCTTGCGCTGGGTCACGAGCAGGTCCGGTGCCCGCAAGTCCGGTCTGACCTGGGACGAGGAGCAGGACGTGCTCTCCTCGCTCAAGGACTGAGAGTCGGGAGGCCCGGAGCGACCTCGTCACCGACGCGCAGTGACCCTGAACCCATCGGGACCAACCGGGTGCCGAACCAGGTCTTGCCGCCCCACCTGCGGTGCCGG
This sequence comes from Ornithinimicrobium cryptoxanthini, assembly GCF_023923205.1. Classification (NCBI taxonomy): domain Bacteria; kingdom Bacillati; phylum Actinomycetota; class Actinomycetes; order Micrococcales; family Ornithinimicrobiaceae; genus Ornithinimicrobium; species Ornithinimicrobium cryptoxanthini. The sequence continues at coordinate 3,628,318 of NZ_CP099490.1, forward strand.
GCGAGGGTGGCGGTCGGCTCCTTGCCAGAGACGAGCTCCTCAGGGTGGATCGTGGCCATCACGCACCGGTCGCAGGTCTCGGCGGTGCGGAACTCCACCCCACCCAGGCGCACCGTCGACCACCCGTCCTCGGCGAACGGCTCGTCCCCGTCGATGACGACGTTGGGCCGGAAGCGGAGCATGCTCAGGTCTGGGTCCTCCTGCGCCCACTCCGCCCCGATCCACTCCCGGAGCCGGGTCAGCGAGGCGCGCGAGGTCAGCAGGAGCGGCCCGGCATCAGCCAGGGACAGCACGTCCCCGTCCTGGCCGCCGTGGGCACCGGAGACCCGGCGCACCGCGGGGTCCTCCTGCCAGACCAGACGCAGCGGGCGGCCCACCCGCTCGGCGATCCACCAGTTCACGTCCTCGTCGGCGGGGTTGGCGAACCCCTGGCGCGCGTGACTGACGGGCACCGGGCCGAGCCCGAGCGGGGTCTCAACCGGGATGCTCTGCCCGTCGCGGTCGTGGATGCGGATCGTGTCCTCGTCGATCTGCTCGGCCCGCAACCCGAGCAGCGCATGCTCCTCACGGGCGGTGACCTTCTCGCCAGCCTCGTCGACGAGCGCCCAGCGACGATCACCCGCCAGTCCCCAGGGCTCGACGACGGCCTCGTCCAACCGGTCACCGGCCAGTGACTTGACCGGATAGATCTGCAGGTCAGTGACGCGCACGTCGGGACCTCAGGCGGCCGGACCGGGCAGCGCGCCCTCGATCGCTCGGACGACCTCATCGGACTCCGGCTCGACCCGCGAGCGGAACCGTGCCACGGGCTCACCGCTCGGCGCAATCAGCCACTTCTCGAAGTTCCACCCCACGTCCCCCGCCGTGCCCTCGGCGTCCGCGACGCGAGTGAGCTCGGCAAAGAGGGCGTGCTGGTCCGCGCCGTTGACCTCGACCTTGTCCATCATCGGGAACGTCACGCCATACGTCGTGGCGCAGAAGGTCTGAATCTCCTCGGCGGTGCCCGGCTCCTGCCCGCCGAACTGGTTGCAGGGGAAGCCGATGACGGTCAGCCCGCGCTCGGCATACGTCTCCTGCAGCCGCTCCAGGCCGGCATACTGCGGCGTCATGCCGCACCGCGAGGCGACGTTGACCAGCAGCAGAGCGCGTCCGGCATGGTCACCCAGGGAGGTGGGCTCTCCGTCCAGGGTGGTCAGGGGGATGTCATAGAGGCTCACAAGATCACGATACGTCCCGGGTCGGCCGGGACCGCGACGGCTGCGGTATGCCGAGGCGCGGCGAAGCGGGCCTGCTCATCCGAAGTTCTGCCCCTCGCCGCGATAGGTCGGCACCGACTCGACGAGCTCCGCACCACGCACCAGGTGCACGGTGTCGAAGCGCTCGAACAGCTCACCGGACTTCGCGTGCCGCAGCCAGATCCGGTCACCCAGCGCCACCGCGTTGGCGGCATCGCCATGGACGGGCGTCTGCACCTCGCCGGCCCCCTCCGCGCGGAGCAGCTTGAGGCCACGCGGGTGCAGGACCGACGGCACCCGCGACCTGCCGGGCGGGCCCGAGGCGATGTAGCCGCCGCTGAACCCGGTGACGAAGCCTGGTCCTGGCCGTCGGACCACCGGGATGGCGTATGCCGCGGCGTGGCTCGGCGTGAAGGACCGGTAGCCGTCGAAGAGGGTGGGGCCGAGGAGTCCGCTGCCCGCAGCGAGCTCGGTCACGACCGGGTCCGCCCCGGTGACATGCAGGCTGCCGGTGCCACCACCGTTGACGAACTCCAGCTCGGTGACCTCCCGGGCCGCGGCGACCACGGCAGCACGACGGACCAGCAGCTCCTCTGCCGAGCGACGCTTGACCCAGCGCACGGCAGGAGAGCTGTCCGGCAGGCCGGCGATCTGGGCGTCATAGAACATCAGCCCCACCACGGTCAGTCCGCGGTCGCGGGCGGCCCTGGCCAGCGAGGCCACCTCACCCGGGTCGCGCAGATAGGAGCGGCGGACCCCGAGGTGGGCGGTGAGCCGTCCCCGGCCGAACCGCAGCGAGGAGTCGACATCGAGGGCGACCCGCAACGGATGCTCTCCGGCCGCCGACGCCAGCAGGTCGAGGTGCTCCATGCTGTCGATCGTCAGCGTGATGCGCGAGGCCACCACCGGGTCCGCCGTAATCTCCCGCACGGCTGCCGTGTCGACCGTCGGATAGGCGACGAAGACGTCCTCGATCCCGGCGTCACCAGTCTGAGCCCGAGCAGCCCCAGCCCCAGCAGTCCCAGCCCCAGCCCCAGCGCTGGGGCGAGCGAGCCACAGCGCCTCGCGCACGGCATACGCCATCACGCCGGCGAAGCCGGGCTTGTCCAGCGCCGCCTGGATGAGGGAGCGGACCCGCAGGCTCTTGGACGCGACGCGGATGGGGGTGCCCCCGGCCCGCCGCACCAGGTCAGCCGCGTTCGCGTCGAAGGCATCCAGGTCGACCACCGACAGTGGCGCCGTGAGGCCGGCGGTGGCCTCGTCCCAGGACTCCATGGGATCGACTCTAGGACGCGCTGGGTCGCTGGGAGCGAAAACCAGGTGGCACCGTTGCCGACCCCGTGCCAGCCTCGAGACCATGGACGCGGCCGACTACTACACCGGGATCGTGGCCGAGGGCTATGCGCTGCTCAAGGGCACCCACTTCCCCGCCGACCGCTATGCCGACCTCATCGCGGCCTCCGGGGAGCCGGCGCTGGAGCTCGGCTGTGGCGACGGCGACCCGCTCCTGGAGCTGCGCCGGCGTGGTCTCGAGGTGGAGGGCGTCGACTCCTCGGCGGACATGCTCGCGCGGTGCGCTCAACGGGCCGCGGCGGCCGGGCTGGAGGTCGTCACCCACCACCAGCGGATGGAGGACCTGGACCTCGACCGACGGTTTGCGACCATCTTCCTGGCGGGCCCGACCTTCACCCTGCTGCCCGACGACGACCTGGCCCGTCGCGCCCTCGCCGCGATCCGGGAGCATCTCACCGATCGCGGGGTCGCAGAGATCCCGCTGTGGGTCCCGCCGCCCAGGGACGACTTGGGGGCCTCCCGTCGCGTCCAGACCCAGGACGGGACCATGGTGGCGTTCACTGCCCTGTCCGAGGAGTATGACGTCACGCACCGCACGCGCACGACGCACGTGCGTTACGAGCGGTGGGCTCGGCAGCCCTCCGAGACGGTCGAGGTGGCGGAGCGGGACTGGGTGATCCACTGGCACACCCAGGAGTCGTTCGGCGTCCTCGCACAGGAGGCCGGGCTGCAGGTGGTCGCCATGACCGACCTGGACGGCACCGCGGTCACCGGCGACGAGGAGCAGTTCGTGGTCACCTTGACGCGCTGAACAACGGCCCCCTCCGTCCGGCCGGCTCCGATGGCGCCCGCGGGCGTGAATGTCGCCCGCAGACCCAGATGAAGCCCCGGGGTTGGCTCGGAACCTCAGAACAGACAGACTGTGCCCGTGAAGATCGGCATCCTGACCAGTGGGGGCGACTGCCCGGGGCTCAACGCGGTGATCCGAGGGATCGTGCTCAAGGGCGACAAGGTCTATGAGCACACCTTCCTCGGCATCCGCGACGGCTATCGAGGGCTCGTGGAGGACGACATCTTCACGCTGCCGCGCAAACAGGTCCGCGGCCTGTCCAAGCAGGGCGGCACAATTCTGGGCACCTCGCGCATGGGGCCCTACGGCGAGGGCAACGGGGGCGCCGAGCGGGTGCGGGAGGTGATGGACAAGCACGAGATGGACGGGTTCATCGCGATCGGCGGCGAGGGGACGCTGACCGTCGCGCGGATGCTCTTTGACGAAGGGATCCCGGTCCTCGGGGTGCCCAAGACGATCGACAACGACCTGTCCTCGACCGATGTCACCTTCGGTTTCGAGACGGCGGTCGCCATCGCCACCGAGTCGATCGACCGCCTGCGGACGACCGCGGAGTCGCACCACCGCTGCATGGTTGTGGAGGTGATGGGTCGCGACGCCGGCTGGATCGCCCTCAACGCCGGCATCGCCTCCGGCGCCCACGCGATCCTGATCCCCGAGGTGCCGGTCACCATCGAGCAGGTCACCGACTGGGTGCAGGCCACCGTCAACCGCGGTCGGGCACCGGTCGTCGTCGCCGCCGAGGGCTTCCGCCTGTCCGGTGCGGACGTCTCGGCCAAGCACGGCGTCGACCACATGGGCCGCCCCCGCTTTGGTGGCATCGCCGAGCAGCTCACCCCGATCATCGAGGAGCGGACCGGCATCGAGACGCGGAGCATGACGCTCGGTCATCTCCAACGCGGAGGTGTCCCCACCTCCTATGACCGCGTGCTGGCCACCCGCTTCGGCACCCACGCCATCGACGCGGTGCACCGCCGGGAGTGGGGCACGATGGTCGCCCTCAAGGGCACCGACATCGTCTCTGTCGGGCTGGCGGAGGCCACCAGGGAGCGCAAGTCCGTCCCCCGCGAGCGCTGGGACGAGGCCGCGATCCTCTTCGGGTGAGGACGCCGGCCCGGGTGTCGCCTTCGGCACGGCAAACAGGGCGACGCCGGCCGAGGGCTGAGCATCTGTAGCACCGAGTCGCACGCTGCGGCGCTTAAGCCTGCTCGATCGACGGATCGAGCATGCGCAGCCCGGGGAATCGCCCGATGCGACGATCTCGGGTGACGAAGGTTGCTGCGTGCTCCATGGCCAGGGCCGCGAGATAGGCGTCGGGGATGTGGTTGCCCCGCAGGTCGTAGGTCCTGGCCAGGTCGCTGAACAGACGCCAGTGGTGCCCGCCCGGCCGCACCACGGTGGTCGCGGGTGCCGCCAGCAACGCGTCCGCAAAGTCCAGTGCCGCACCCACAGGCGCGGGCTCGGCATAGATCTTCGGGTGCGTGGCGATGCGCACCATCGCCGACAGCACGAACTCGCTGACACCGAGCTGCTCATCGCCAGTCACCCGTGACGCCAGCCATGAGTGGACTCTGCCGGCATCCTCCGATGAGGTGGGACGGAAGGCATCGAGGCAGACGTTGACGTCGAGGAAGAGCACGTCAACTCCGCGAGGCAGTGGTGTTGTCCCCGAGCGCCTCCGCCAGAGCCTCGCGGTCCAGCAGGTCTATGCCGGGGCGAACACCAGGATCGGCCGGCTCGAAGGTCGGCAGGCTGAAGTCCCCCACCCCCTCGGCCCGCCTGGAGTGTTCCGCAAGAAGCAGCCGCAGCGCGTCCTCCAGCACCGACCCAATGGTCCGGTGCCCCCGCGCCGCCAGGATCTTGGCCTCAGCGAGGAGGCGTTCTTCGATATTCACTGTCGTGCGCATAGCGCATCATATCATCAGGGTAATGTCATCAAATCATCTCTCGCGGCCCTGCTAATCCTGAAGTCACGTAACCATGAGGGTCAAGGTGCATCTGCTGGGGGCCGTCCTGACCGGGCCAGTCAGGCGTCGGGACAGTCGACCACGATGCTGGGATAGGTCGCGATAGCCATGGTCCCGACGGTAGCCCCCATCCGGACGGACTCCTTCCGCGTGACACCATGAACCATGACGAACTCGGCACCGACTGACCGCCTGAACGCTGGGGCTCGCGTCACCGCCGCCGACGTCGACGCGGCAGCCGCGCGCGTGCAGGGCCTGGTCAGCATCACCCCGCTGACGCGCAGCCGGCGACTCTCGGAGGCGACCGGGGCCAAGGTGCTGCTCAAGCGCGAGGACCAGCAGCCGGTCCGCTCCTACAAGAACCGGGGCGCGATCAACCTCATCTCGCAGCTCGACCCGGCCGACCACCACAAGGGCGTCGTCGCCGCGAGCGCGGGCAACCACGCCCAGGGCGTCGCGTTTGCCTGCGCGAGCCTCGAGGTGCCGGCACGGATCTTCTTGCCCCGCACCACGCCCCGGCAGAAGCGAGACCGCGTCGCAGCCATCGGTGGGGAGCTCGTCGAGATCGTCGTCACCGGCTCGACCTATGACGCGGCGGCCGCTGCCGCCGCCGAGGACGCCGAGCGCACCGGCGCGACGCTGGTGCCTGCCTTCGACCACCCGATGACGATCGCCGGCCAGGGCACCGTCACGCGCGAGATCGTCGGGGTGCTCGGTCACGCACCCGACGTGCTGGTCATGCCGGTCGGCGGCGGGGGCCTGCTCGCAGGTGGCCTGGCCTGGCTGCGCGAGCACGACCAGGACGCCCGGGTCGTGGGGGTCGAACCCGCCGGAGCTGCCGGTATGGCGCGCGCCCTGTCTGCCGGTGGCCCGGTCACCCTGGAGCAGATCGATCCCTTCGTGGATGGCGCGGCGGTGCGCCGGGTGGGGGACCACACCTTCCCGATCGTGCGGGACGGGCGGGCCGAGCTCGTCTCGGTGGCGGAGGGGGCGGTCTGCGTCGAGATGCTCGCGCTCTATCAGACCGAGGGGATCATCACCGAGCCCGCGGGCGCCCTGGCCGCGGCGGCGCTGCCAGACCTCGGCATACAGCCTGGTCAGACCGTGGTCGTGGTGGTCTCTGGCGGCAACAACGACGTGCTGCGTTATGCCGAGGTCGCCGAGCGCGCCCTGGTGCACGAGGGGCGCAAGCACTACTTCCTGGTCGACTTCCCGCAGGAGCCCGGTGCCCTGCGCGGCTTCCTGCACGACGTGCTGGGTCCGGACGACGACATCGCACTGTTCGAATACACCAAGCGCAACAACCGCGAGACGGGTCCGGCGCTGGTCGGCATCGAACTGGGTTCCCGCGAGGACCTGCAGCCGCTGCTGGACCGCATGGAAGCGAGCCCGATCGAGGTCGAGCCCATCCCGCCGGACAGCCCGCTCTTCCGGTTCATCCTCTGAGCCGGACGGGGAGAGTCAGCCCTTGCGCTGGTAGGCCAGGCTGCGACCGATCACGTGGAAGCCCATCGCCTCGTTGACGGCGATCATGTGGTCGTTGGACGCTGCGTTCCAGGTATCGAACGAGCGGCACTGCGGCTCGACCCGTCGCAGGTAGTCCAGCATCAGCCCCTTGAGCACGATGCCCAGCCGGTGTCCGCGGTGCTCCCGCACGACCGTCGTGTCCTGCTGGTCTCCGTAGTCAGGACGCTCGCCCGACACCGCCACGATCGTGTGGCCGACCAGCTCCCCGGTCGCGGCGTGTCGTGCGATCACCCGGTGCAACCGTCTCCCGGACGCCGCCTGCGCCTGCTCGTAGCCGAGCAACCGCTCGATCGGGAAGACCTCCGGCTCCATGTCGATGTCATCCCAGGGGGCGTCGTTGATGGCCGCCTGCAGGTCGGTCATCTGCGCCAGCAGCTCCTGCGGCACGGGTCCTGACATCGTCAGGAACTCGTAGGCGCCTGCGTGGTCGCGGCGGGCCCGGTCGACCAGCTCGGCGAAGCCATCGGGCACATCGTCCACGTCCAGCCGGCGTGCCACCTCCTCCTGCCCGAAGGTGAAACCCGCTCCCTCCGCAAAACCCCGGGTGGCCGCCGACTCCCAGCCACCGATGCCCGTGCTGCTGCGGCCCAGCTCGCGCGCACGCTCGGTGACGGCCGCCAGGAGCGCGGTGCCGTGGCCGCGACGCCTGTGGTCGGGGTGCACACCCAGGTCAAACCACGCCAGGTCGAGGTTGTCGTAGTCACTGGTCCACAGGCGGGCCGAGCCGATGACGTGGCCCTCCAGCACGCCGGCATACTGCTCCGGTGGCTCGCCGTCCCAGCCATAGCGCAACATCCCCGTCAGCCTCGTCCTGGTGAAGGGGTGCTCCCACGGACAGTCGACCTTCACGATCGCCTCACTGAGGCCGACCAGCTGGTCCACGGTCGCGGTGTCGTCGGGCGTGACCCGCACGATGTCCATGCCTCCACGGTCCTCCTGTCGATCCCGGCCCGCCAGTGGTTTTTCCACCGCTCAACCGAGCAGGAGCAGACCACCGCCCACCAGCGCGAGGACGCACACGGTCCAGAAGACCGCGATCCAGACGAGGGCAGGCAGGCCGGTCAGGTGCGCCAGCTGGTCGGCGTCAGACGTCCGCACGGCCCCGCGGCGCCGCAACCGTTGCAGCTCGACCACCGACCGGGGTGCGGCCAGCAGGAGTGCCCAGACCAGCAGATGGGCGATCCACGACGCGACGTGGGCCGGCAGCCACCAGGTGAGAGCGCCGACCGCGACGCCGGCGACGAGCAGCACCCAGAGCCCATAGAAGTTGCGGATCTGCGCCAGCATCACCGCGCAGAGCAGGACGAACCCCCAGAGGGCCCCCACGGCATACTCCCGGTGGAGCACGAACGCCCCAGCAAGCCCGAGGAGGGCCGGTGCGGGATAGCCGGCCGCGACCGTGGCGACCATGCCCGGCCCGCGCGCCCGACCCCGGCTGACCGTGACTCCCGAGGTGTCGGCATGCAGCCGGATGCCGCGCAGCTGCCGGCCGGTGAGCACGGCGACAGTGGCGTGTCCGGCCTCGTGGACGATCGTGACCGCGTGCCGCACGATGCGATAGCCCGTCGGCGACCAGGTCAGCACGAGTGCCAGGGCAGCGAGCAGCACCGCGCCGGTCGTCCCCGGCGGGGGCTGGGTGGACGTCGCGGCGTCCCAGATCTCGCGCACGCTGCAGTGAACCACGCGCTCATGGGCCTACGCTGCGAGGATGACGATCCTGGCGACGGTCGTGGTCGGGCTGGCGGCCCTCCTGCACGGCTACATCTTCCTGATGGAGAGTCTCTGGTGGCGCCGCCCCGCGATCTGGAGGCGGTTCGGGCTGCGCGACCAGCAGACCGCGGAGACGGTCGCGCCGATGGCCTACAACCAGGGGTTCTACAACCTCTTCCTGGGCGTCGGAGCGGCGGTCGGGCTGGTGTTGTTCCTGACCGGCTCGCAGACGGCTGGGCGCACGCTGGTGCTCTTCACCACCGCCTCCATGGTGCTGGCGGCCGTCGTGCTGCTGACCACCGGCCGCAGGTTCCTGGTGGCTGCCCTGACCCAGGGGACCCTGCCGGCGATCGGGTTCGTGCTGTTCCTGTTGGTGTGAGCAGCGTTGGGGGAGTGGGACGCTGGCGTGCGGCAGGCGTGGGTCAGTAGTCAGTGCGCCCCGGCCAGGTCCGCCACAGCTCAAAGACCTCGGTGGCACCGGCCACCTCGAGCCGGTGGAAGGGCAGCGACCGGTGCGTGTGCTCCAGCCCGACCTGGTCATAGATCTCGGAGTCGTCGAAACCCGCCTGCTCGGCGTGCGTTCGGGTGGACGTGAAATAGACCGCGGACGGTCGGGTCCAGAAGATCGCTCCCAGACACATGGGGCACGGTTCGCAGGAGGCGTAGATGGTGGCGCCCGGCAACTGGAAGGTCCCCAGCGCGGAGCAGGCCGACCGGATGGCAGTGACCTCGGCGTGCGCAGTCGGGTCGTTGGTGGCGATCACCCTGTTCCACCCCTCGGCCAGCACCTCGCCGTCCTGCACCACGACGGCACCGAACGGGCCGCCGTCCCCAGACTCCACGGCACGCCGCGCCAGGGCCACCGCATGCTCCAGGTGGCGGATGTGGTGCTCGGTCTGCGACATCCGGACACGATAGCCCGGTCGTCAACCGCGCCGGGGCTGCGCTGCACGGCTGTTCACGACAAGATGGGGCCAGCAACCAGGAGGTTCCCGTGACCGAGAGCAGCAACTCCCCCACCCCACCGACCTGGCCCTCGCCCGGTCCAGACACCATCATCGTGGTCGGCGTGGATGTCGACCAACGCCCCGACGTGGTGCTCGAGGCAGCCGGCGTGGCCGCCCGCATGGGCGCAGGCCTGGTCTGTGCGTGGGTCGACTCGACCCAGGTCGTCTATGGCGCCAGCCTGGACGGCACCCGGCTGATCACCCCGCTCGACCCGGACCTGGCGACCGGCAGCAGCGAGGTCCTCAAGGAGCAGGTCCACCGGCAGATCGCGGACGCGCTGGCCGGTGTCAACGTGCCCTGGCGGCTGGAGCAGACGGTCGGCGACATCGCCAGCGGGCTGACCGAGGTCGCCCAGCAGTGGGACGCCCTGATGATCGCCATCGGCGGTCGGCGTCCCGGCTTCAGCGGCTGGATGAACGAGGTGATCGGTGGGTCCATCGCCGGCCACCTGGTCCACACCCAGCACCGGGCGGTGCTGGTGATCCCCGGCACGAAGGACCGCTAACCCACGGTGCGGCTCACTCCCCTCCTGGTCGTGGTCGTCGCGGTCGGCGGCGTCCTCGGCACGACCGGTCGGTATGCCGCGGCTCACCTGATCCCCACCGCACAGGACATCCCGTGGGCCACCCTGGCAGTGAACCTGGTCGGAGCATTCCTGCTCGGCCTGCTCCTGGAGTCCCTGTCCCGCACCGGCGCGGAGACCCCGCGCCGGCAGCTGGCCCGACTCGGTCTCGGGACGGGGCTGCTCGGGGGCTTCACGACATACTCCACCCTGGCCCTGGAGGTGCTCGAGCTGTGGTCTGACGGACAGCCTGCCCGGGCGGTCGGTTATGGCGCGGGCAGCGTCAGCGCGGGCCTGCTCGCCGCCCTGGCGGGCATGGTCCTGGCCCACCGGCTGGGTGGTCAGCGTGCCGGCGGCGGTGCCCGGCATGACTGAGCTGGCGCCGGTGTCGGTGCTCCTGCTGGCCCTGCTGGGTGGCGTCGGGGCCGCGACACGGCTCGTGGTCGACTCGCTGGTGAACCGGAGGTGGCGCCATGGGTTCCCGGCTGCCACGCTGCTGGTCAACGTCACCGGCTCGTTCCTGATCGGGGTGCTGAGCGCGACGGTCGCCACCGACCACCCCGACGTCTTCGCGGTCGCCGCCACGGGCTTCTGCGGGGGCTACACAACCTTCTCGACCGCCATGGTGGAGTCGGTCCGGCTCGCGCGCGAGGGCGCCTGGCGGGTCGCCGCCTGGTCGGCCGTGGGCACTCTGCTGCTGTGCGTCACGGCAGCCGCGGCGGGCGTCCTCCTGGGCCGGGCCCTCACCTGACCGTGCCTCGGCACGGAAACACCGACCTCATAGCGCTGCGGCGCACGGAAGGAACCCGGCGATGTCCAGGTAGGGGCTGGCGGTCCCCGGCGCGATGGTGCCTACCATGGGGTCATGAGCCACCTCGCAGATGCACCGACGCCCCGTGTCCTGGTGATCACGGTGTCGGATCGCGCCGCTCATGGTGCCCGCGAGGACCGCTCGGGACCGCGGCTGGTGGAGCTGCTCACCGAGGCGGGCTACGACACCATGGGGCCACGAGTGGTCACCGACGGGGTCGAACCTGTCACCGAGGGGCTCCGGGCGGGCATCGACGAAGGATTCGGCGTCATCGTGACAACCGGAGGCACGGGAGTGTCTCCGCGTGACTTCACGCCCGAGGCCACCAGCAGCTTGGTGACCCGTGAGCTCCACGGAGTTGCCGAGCACCTGCGCCGGGAGGGCACCCGGCATACTCCTCTGGCGGTCTTGTCCCGCGGGGTGATTGGAGTTGCTGACGCGACCGAGGAGGGTGCCGTGGGCACTCTCCTGGTCAACCTGCCGGGCAGCGTCAAGGGCGTCGAGCAGTCGACGCAGGCCCTGTTGCCGCTGCTGCCACACCTCCTTTCCCAGATCGTAGGGTTTGATCACTGATGACTCTCGTCGACAGTTATGGCCGGGTCCACCGCGACCTGCGCATCTCGCTGACCGACCGTTGTTCGCTGCGCTGCACCTATTGCATGCCGGAGCAGGGGCTGCCGTGGCTGGCCAAGCCGACCCTGCTGACGACGGAGGAGCTCATCCACCTGGCACGCATCGCCGTCGGTCTCGGCATCGACGAGGTGCGGCTGACCGGTGGTGAGCCGCTCCTGCGACGCGACGTCGTCGACGTGGTCGCCGGCATCTCGGCGCTCGGTGTCGAGGTCTCGATGACGACCAACGGGCTCGGGCTGGACAAGATGGCCCCCTCGCTCGTCGAGGCCGGCCTGACCCGGGTCAACATCAGCCTCGACACCCTGGACCGCGAGACGTTCCGCACGCTGGCTCGTCGCGACCGTCTCGACGACACGCTCAAGGGCATCGAGGCTGCTGCAGCCGCCGGGCTCAAGCCGGTGAAGATCAACACCGTGCTGATGCGCGACATCAACGACCACGAGTCCCCGGACCTGCTGCGTTTTGCCCTGGACCACGGCTACCAGCTGCGGTTCATCGAGCAGATGCCGCTCGATGCCGGGCACACCTGGCGCCGGGAGAACATGGTCACCGGCGAGGAGGTGCTGGCACGGCTGCGCGAGCACTTTGAGCTTGAGCCGGTGCAGGACCGTGGCAGTGCGCCTGCCGAACGGTTCCTGGTCAACGGCGGTCCCGACACGGTCGGGGTCATCGCCTCGGTCACGATGCCGTTCTGCGGCGCGTGCGACCGGGTCCGGCTCACGGCCGACGGGCAGGTGCGCAACTGCCTGTTCGCCAACACCGAGACCGACCTGCGCACGCCGCTGCGCGAGGGAGCCTCCGACGAGGAGCTCGCCACCCTGGTCCGCGCCTGCATCACCGCCAAGCTGCCCGGCCACGGCATCAACGACCCGGGGTTCCTGCAGCCCGGCCGACCGATGAGCGCCATCGGCGGCTGAGGTCCACCACCCCAAAATGGGTCAGCGGTGGATCGTCAGCAGGCAGACCGCGTCCGTCGCGGCGTCGACACGGTGCCGCGCCTGCGGGATCGGCAGCAGCTCACCGGCGCCCAACGTCCAGGACTGCTCGCCCGCCACGAGCACGACCCGACCGCGCAGGACCTGCAGCGAGGCAGCGGGCGGCGACGCGTGCTCGGGCAACGAGCTGCCGGCGCGGAGGGCAAACAGGACCGCGCTCATCAACGGGCCGCGCAGGACGGGCCGGGTGCGCAGCCCGTCGGGCCGCTCGGTCGCCTCCTGCAGCAACTGGTCCCCCATGACCCCCAGGTCGGCCGCTGTCGCGCTCTGCGACTCCGCCATCGGCAGACCACCCTGCATCACGACAGGTCGCGACCCTTGGCGGCGTCGAGCCGGCGCACGCCCTGCCAGACGGCGGGGATGATGGCCGCCGCGATGAGCGCCTTGACGATGCCACCGGGGACGAAGGGCCACAGCCCCCAGGCGAGCGTCTGCTGCAGGTCAGCACCGGTCACCACGGCCAGCCAGGGCAGCCCGACCAGGAAGACCACACCAGAGCCTGCGAGGAAGGTCACGGCCGCGTGCAGGAACTTGCGGTCCCACTGGCGCTGGGCCAGCCACCCGGTGAGCGCGGCCGCCAGCACGAAGCCGACGATGTAACCTCCACTCGACCCCAGCAGCACCCCGATGCCGTGCCCCGTGTCAGAGAACCAGGGGATCCCCGCGACTCCTGCCACGGCATACGCCAGCATCGCCAGCGCACCGCGACTGGCCCCGAGCGTCGACCCGACCAGCAGCACGGCCAGCGTCTGACCGGTGATGGGCACCGGCCAGAGCGGGATCGCGACCTGGGCGAGCAGCCCGGTGAGCGCAGCGCCACCGGCCACCAGCGCGATGTCGGTCACCAGACCGCGGGGGACAACGTGGTCGGCGAGGGTGGGGCGGCCGACAGCGAGCGAGAGCGTCATGGCACCGATAGTAGGGGGTACCCAGGATGCTGCGCTGGGGAGGCGGACAGACCTGCGCCGACCCATGGAGAGCAGCAGCGCAGACAGTGGCATCATCGGAGGATGACTTCCGTCCCACTCGCCCTGACCATCGCCGGATCCGAGGCCACCGGCGGTGCCGGCGCCCAGGCCGACCTGCGCACCTTCGCCGCCCTCGACGTCTTTGGCATAGTGGCACTGACCTGCATCGTCTCCTTCGATCCCCAGGCCGACTGGGAGCACCGGTTCGTCCCCGTCGAGCCCCAGGTCATCTCCGACCAGCTCGAGGCGATCACCTCGGCCTATGCACCGGACCAGCTCCCCACGGTCAAGATCGGCATGCTCGGCACCCCGGCCACGATCGAGACCGTCGCCGGCGTCCTGCAGCAGCGTCAGTTCCGCCAGGTCGTCCTCGACCCCGTCCTGATCTGCAAGGGTCAGGAGCCCGGTGCCGCGCTGGACACGGACACGGCGCTGAAGGCACAGATCCTGCCGCTGGCCACGTTTGTCACGCCCAACCACTTCGAGGCCGAGTCGCTCTCGGGGATGACGATCACCTCCGTCGAGGAGCTCACCGAGGCCGCCCGCCGGATCCATGAGACCTCGGGGGCCGTCGTGCTGGCCAAGGGTGGCGTGCACCTGCCCGGCGACGAGGCGATCGACGTCTTCTATGACGGCACCACCACCGAGCTGCTCGCCGCCCCGAAGGTCGGCGACGTCGCGGTCGCCGGCGCGGGCTGCACCCTGGCGGCGGCAGTGACCGCTCGCCTCGCCCACGGCGACTCTCCCCTGGAGGCGGCGCGGGCGGCCAAGGAGTTCGTCACCGCGGGCATCCGGGCCCGGCTGGCCTCGCAGGCCCCCTTTGACGTGGTGTGCCAGCAGGCCGTATGACGGACGGCCGGGTGGGCGGTCCGGGGACGGCACCGGCGGACGCCCGCACGGCCGCTCGAAGCGGGGCGATGATGGCGCTCGGCTCGATGTTCTGCGTCCAGCTCGGGGTCGTCGCCGCGTTCTCGGTCTTTGACCGGATCGGACCGGACGGCGCGGCCTGGCTGCGGTTGACCTGGGCCGGCCTGATCTTCCTGGTCTTCGTGCGACCCCGACCCCTCAAGATGCCCCGGCGGGACCTGATGGCCTGCCTGGCGCTGGGCGTGGTCACGGGCGGCATCACGATCCTGTTCATGTATGCCGTCGAGCGCATCCCCGTCGGCACCGCGAGCGCTCTGGAGTTCCTCGGACCTTTGGGCGTCGCCGTATTCCGCAGCAAGGACCGCCGCGGCGTGATCTGGCCCGTGCTGGCCCTGGTCGGCGTGCTCCTGCTGACGGAGCCGTGGCGCAGCAGCGTCGACCCGGTCGGCGTCGCGCTCGCCCTGGCCGCGGCGGGTTGCTGGGCGCTCTACATCCTGCTCACGCAGCGGGTCGGGGACGCGGTCTCCGGGCTGGAGGGGCTTGCGATCTCGATGCCGGTGGCGGCGCTGGTCGCCACCGCTCTGTTGGGCTGGTCGGTCATCCCGGAGCTGACCTGGCAGAACGCCCTCATCGGCCTGGGCCTGGCCGTGCTGCTGCCGGTGGTGCCTTTCGCCCTCGAGATGCTCGCCCTGCGCCGGATGCGGACCGCGACGTTCGGCACCTTGATGGCACTGGAGCCAGCCATGGCGCTCCTGCTCGGGCTGCTCATCCTCAGCCAGCAGCCCGGCTCGCTCCCGGTGATCGGCATCCTGTTTGTCGTCGCGGCCGGCATCGGTGCCGAACGCACGGCGGCGCGCTCCCCGGACGAGCTGCTGCCGGACTCGCATGACGCTGACCCCGGCTATGTCGTGCCGTAGCTCCTACCGCACCGACAGCTCAGCGTCAGTGGCTCGCTATCGTGGCCACGTGACGTTGGGTGACGGGACGGCGGGCGATGAGACGGTGGTTGCAGCCTCGGCAGACCTGGGCTCGGTGGCACCGGAGGTGCTGGAGCTGCGGCCCGACTACCGCGCACTGCTGCTCACGGTGGACGGACTCATCCCTGGCCCGGGCGACGCCATGAGTGAGGCCCTGCTGACCCGGGCGGAGGAGTTCGCCCGTGCAGCCCTGGCAGAGAGCGCCGTCGAGGATCTGCCGCACGTCGCAGCCTGGCGGGAGGCCTATCGTGCCTTCGACGCCAAGCCGCAGCGCACCCGCAACAGCCTGGAGGCCCTGACGCGACGCGCTCCGGCCGGGCTGCCGCGGATCAACCGGCTCACCGACACCTACAACGCCATCTCCGTGCTGCACCAGGTCCCCATCGGCGGCGAGGACCTGGATCGCTATGTCGGGGTGCCGCGTCTCGTCCGGGCCAGCGGCGAAGAGCCCTTCGACACCACCGCCGAGGGTGTCGGGGTCATGGAACACCCCGAGCCAGGTGAGGTCGTGTGGCGTGACGACGAGGGCGTCACCTGCCGGCGGTGGAACTGGCGCCAGGCCCGCCGGACGCAGCTGAGCGAAAGCACCACCCGCGCGCTGTTCATCATCGACGCGCTGGACCCGTGCACCGACGAGGAGCTGGCCACCGTGGCAGACGAACTCGTCGCGCACCTGAGCACCTCCGGGGCAGAGCTCACCGTGCGGCGCCAGCTGCTGGGCCGACCGAGCGGCTGACCCTGCGCCACCGCACACACCTGTTCCTCTCCCCCACCTCGGGGGGCAGCACCGACCCACCCAGCCGTTTCCGGGGTTGGGTCAGGACCCCTCGCGGGCCTGCTTCCACAGGTCGATGCCGGCGTCCACGGCGTGCTGGTCGATCTGTGCCAGCTCCGCCTGGGAGAAGGTCAGGTTGTCCATGGCTGCCACGTTCTGCTCCAGCTGAGCCACGCTGCTCGCCCCGATGAGCACGGACGTCATCCGCGGATCCCGCAACACCCAGGCGAGCGCCATCTGAGCCAGGCTTTGCCCCCGTGCCGCCGCGATGTCGTTGAGGGCCCGGACGTGCTGCAGCGACTCGTCGCTGAGCAGGTCGGGAGAGAGTGACTTGCCCTGGCTGGCTCGCGAGCCCTCGGGGATGCCGTCGAGATACTTGTCCGTCAGCATCCCCTGCGCCAGCGGCGAGAAGGCGATGCAGCCCGCGCCGACCTCCTCGAGGGTGTCCAGCAGGCCGTCGTTCTCCACCCACCGGTTGAGCATCGAGTAGACGGGCTGGTGGATGAGCAGCGGCGTGCCCAGGTCGGCCAGGATCCCGGCGGCCTGTTGCGTCGCCTCGGCGGAGTAGGACGAGATGCCGACATAGAGTGCCTTGCCGGACCGCACGATGGCGTCGAGGGCGCCCATCGTCTCCTCCAGCGGCGTGCTCGGGTCCGGCCGGTGGTGATAGAAGATGTCAACGTAGTCAAGACCCATCCGCCTCAGCGACTGGTCGAGGCTGGCCACCAGATACTTCCGCGAGCCGCCGACCTGGCCATAGGGCCCGGGCCACATGTCCCACCCGGCCTTGCTGGAGATGACCAGCTCGTCGCGCAGCCCGGCGAACGACCGGCTCAGGTGACGGCCGAAGTTCTCCTCAGCCGCGCCATACGGCGGTCCGTAGTTGTTGGCCAGGTCGAAGTGCGTGATGCCGAGGTCGAAGGCGCGACGCAGCACCTGCTCCTGGCGCTCAAACGAGACGTCATCACCAAAGTTGTGCCACAGGCCCAGACAGACCGCAGGCAGGTCCAGTCCGGACCGTCCGCTGCGGCGGTAGGGCATCGTGTCGTAGCGACCAGCGTCCGGGGTGTGCGGCATCAGGGCTCCAGTGAGAGGACGACAAAACTGTAGGCCCCCACCGCCAGCGTCGCGCTCTGCGCGCAGTTGTCGGCCGGGGTCGGGTCCGTCTCCACGTCGAAGACGGGGTGGTCACTGAACGCGCTGTCGTAGACGGACGAGTCAGCGTTGAGCCGGACCGCCCACCGCCCGGGGCGAGGTGCCCCGACCCGGTAGTCGACGACCGGCGAGGCCGAGAAGTTGAGCACCACGATCGTGTCGTCGTGCGGCCCTCCCTGGGCCCAGCGGTGCAGCACGATCAGGCCATGCTCCTGGTCGGCGCGGATCACGTCCGCGTTGGGTCCGCGCAGACCGGCGGTCGTGCCCGCCCGGTTGCGGCGCAGGGCGATCATGTGGCGATGCAGGTTGGCGATGCCGTAATGGGTCCTCAGGTCGCTCCAGTCCAACGGCACCGAGTCATCGAAGTAGCGATCGGCCAGCATCTCCTGACCCTGGAAGAACATCGGCACACCGGGCGAGAAGAAGACCGCGGCCGAGCCCAGGGTGGCCCGCTTCTTGGCGGCCAGGCTGTCTGCTGCGCCGGGTGCGATCGCCTCCGGCACGCGGGTCTTGCCGTTGGCCACCTCGTCGTGGGACTCGGTGTAGATGACCCGGGTCCCAGCGGCGCCACGACCGGTGCCGAGGATGCCGTCCGCCACTGCATTCATGTCGCGGTTGTCGTCGTCGAGCTGGGTCAGTGCGTCCCGGACGACGTGCACGAAGCCAGCGTCCCACTGGGCGTGGAAACCCAGACCGCCCTGGTCCACCGGCATGGTGACGGTCGCATCGTTCTGCAGGTCCTCGGCGATCAGCAGCTTCCACGGCTGCGCGCCAGACAGGCCGGCGGTCAGCGCCTGGAGGTATTCCGTCGCGTCGGGGATCAGCTTGTCCGCCTCATAGACCGTGCCGTCGACCGACCGGATGAAGGACGTGGCATCGAAGCGCAGCCCGTCGCAGCGGAACTCCTGGAGCCACAGCTTGGCGCTGTCATAGAGGAACTGCCGCACCATCGGCCGGCCGTAGTCCGGCCGGGTCGCACCCCACGGTGTCTCGGCTCGCCAGTCGTTGTAGAAGTAGATCCCGCCGCCGTCGTTCTCGGACCAGCCGTCGAAGCGCCACAGGTCTAGGTCGGACGGCCCGATGTGGTTGTGCACGACATCGACGATGACGGCGATCTCGTGCTCGTGGGCCGCCTTGATGAACCGTTTGAACGCGTCCGGCCCGCCGTAGGAGGACTCGACCGCAAACATATGCGCCGGGTTGTAGCCCCAGCTGATGTCACCGGCATACTCCGACGGCGGCATCACCTGGACCACCGAGACGCCCAGCTCGCGCAGGTAGGGCAGCCGATCGGCCGCGCGGTCGAAGGTGCCCCGGTGGTGCTCGTCGGCGGCAAAGGTGCCGACGTGCAGCTCATAGATGACCACGTCGTCCCAGGAAGGCATCGTGAAGTCGTCTGCGCCCCAGTCGAACGCGTGAGGGTCATAGACGATGGAGTTGCCCACCGAGTTGGTCATCATCCGCGCATAAGGGTCGGCGCGCCATACGTCCTCGCCGCCATTGGTGCGGACCCGGAACTGGTACTCAGTCCCTGGCTCGACGCCGGGGACGTGCACCGACCAGGTCCCCGCGGAGCCGTCACCGTCGCGAGACATCTCGTCTGGAGAGTCCCAGCCATCGTGCGATCCGGTGATGGCAACGCCCTCAGCGTTGGGCGCCCAGACGCGGAAGGTGACGCCGTCCTCGTGCAGGGTCGCCCCCATGCCGGCGTGGGGAGAGGGAGCAGTGAGAGCCATGAGCCAAACCTACGTTCAGAAAGATTACTGTGCGATTCCGATGGCACCTGTCTGCCCTGCGCGAAAAGGGTCTCGACGGGCCCGCACCCGGATCGTGCGAGCCTCCCGGTGCCGGTGGTCGTCAGCCGTTGACGCGGAGCGCGGCCAGCGCCGCTTCTCCAGGGTCCGCGCCCTGTTGCCGTAGGACTCCTTTTTTGCCAGCAGGGGGTTAGGGGTTCGAGTCCCCTCGCCGCCACCCAGGTAGCAGCGTCGGGATCAATTGACGACCAGGTGCTGGTGTCCGTCGATCCCCTCGCGAGCCATGTCCAGATGACCGGCGTGGGTGGCGGTCTCCAGGAGGAGCCTGAACAGGCATTGGCGAGCGTCCGCGAACGGGGGAAAGGGAAACACTTCCTCCGAAGGCCACCAGCGCGGTGGGGCGTCAAGGTCTACCTCGGCAAGCACGGCGTCGGCGCGGCGTGCCCAGTGACGGTACAACTCCACGGCCTCATCGCCAGAGGTCACTGGAACCTTCCAGCCGTCTTGGATCAGTCCAATAGCTTCTTGATCACCACCGATTATGGCGTTTCCCCAGAAGATCTCATCGTCGTAGGTCAGGTGATTCAGCAACTGGGCGATTGACCAACCCGAAAGAGCGATAGTGCGGGTCAGGTTCGCTTCGTCCAACCCGTCCACGGCAGCCAGCACATGGTTCCGTTCTGCCTCGAGGTGGTCCAAGAGCAGGGACCGTTCGCGCGTCATACCGGCACCGTACGTGAGACCACCCGGACACTCTCCGGCCGCTGGCCGCTCGTTCCGGCGGTGCGTCAGATCGCCGCGAGAGCAATATGCCGTCCCAGGGCCTTCTCACGATCGGGGGTGACCACAAGTTTGCAGCAAGAATATGTGGAGATCCCGGCCCCGGGTCAGTCCCAGCATCGAATCCACTAGCCCACCAGCAGAGGATGGATTGCATGACACACGTACAACGTTTCGACCACATCGGTATCACCGTCGCGGACTTGGAGTCAGTGACGGCGTTCTTCGTCGGGCTGGGGCTCGAGGTCGAGGGCACCGGATCCGTGCGGGGTGAGTTCGTCGAGACCGTCTGCGGCATCCTTGGCGCGCACTGTGAGATCGCGATGCTGCAACTGCCCGGAGGTGGAACTCGGCTGGAGCTCTCAAGCTTCATCGCGCCCGACCACGTGCCTGGATCGCCGACGGCGATGGCCAACGAGCTGGGTCTGCGCAACGTGTCCTTCGAGGTCGGCGACCTCCAGGCGGCCATCGACGCCCTGGCCGCGGACGGGTACGGGCTCGTGGGTGGTGTCGGCGAGTACGAGGGCAGTGTCCGGATGGCCTACGTCCGCGGGCCCGAAGGGATCATCGTGTCCCTGTTCGAACGTACAGGTTAGGAATCCGCTGACCGATGTCGCTGGCCCCTCGCCCAGCCCGACCGAGCGGACGTACCCCACTCGGACCCAGAAGGTACTGCAATGGGGTAGCGATAGGTGCTGTCGAGCGCTCCAGCACCCGGATCTGCACGGATTCAGTTGTGCAAGCGGGGTCCTCATGGACCCTTGCAAGCAGGATGTTGCGCATTGCCGGGCGTGGCTGGCGCTTCAGCCCTCGTCGGTCAGGACGGCCTCGACCCGATCGACCTTGGCGGCGAGCTGACCGGTGAAGCCTGGGCGGATGTCCGCCTTCAGGACCAGGCCCACGCGCGGGGACGTCTCGGCCACGACGTCCACCGCCTGTTTCACCACGGCCATGATTTCGTCCCACTCCCCCTCGATGTTGGTGAACATCGCGTTCGTCTCACAGGGGAGGCCTGAGTCTCGGATCACCTTGACGGCGCGGGCGACGGAGTCGCTGACTCCGCCCGTCTCGTCCCCGCCGGTCGGACTGATGCTGATGGCAACGATCATGTCGCCATGATGGCAGAGCGGGTTGCGGGGTTGGAACACAGCAGACTGGCGCACACCCGAACTATGAGGCGGTTTCAAGCTGCTGCCTGGAGAGAGAGCGCAGGCCGCATCCGTGAGGCGCTCTCGCGTCAAGCGATGGCGAGGGCTGTGTGGTCGATGGGTTTGGTGATGAACTCTTCGCCGTAGGGGCTGGTCCAGATGACGGTGCCGTCGGCGTGCAGGGCTGGTCGCCATCGGGTGCTGTGCTTGAGGCGGTGGTGGTGCTTGCACAGGCAGAGCAGGTTGGTCACGGTGGTCGGCCCGGCTGGCCAGGGGGTGATGTGGTCGATCTCGCAGCGTTCGGCC
This sequence comes from Ornithinimicrobium cryptoxanthini, assembly GCF_023923205.1. Classification (NCBI taxonomy): domain Bacteria; kingdom Bacillati; phylum Actinomycetota; class Actinomycetes; order Micrococcales; family Ornithinimicrobiaceae; genus Ornithinimicrobium; species Ornithinimicrobium cryptoxanthini. The sequence continues at coordinate 3,649,639 of NZ_CP099490.1, forward strand.
CGGCGGGCGCAGTTGGGGAAGCGGCAGGTGCCGTCGCGCAGGCGCACGTGTCTGGCGATCGCGGTGGTGGGCCGGTAGGTGGGGGCTGAGGTCTCGATCGTGGTGCCGGTCCTGGAGTCGACCAGCATCCGGGTGACTCGGGCACCGAGGGTGCCAGCCAGGGCCAGGGCCAGTGGGGCGGGGATGACTCCGATGCCGGGGATCTCGACACCGGTGCCGGTCGGGGTGTGCGGGGACAGGACCGCCCAGAGCTGCTCGAGCGTGCCTGGCTCCAGCTCACCGGTGGGCTCAGTCTCACCAGTGGGTTCTCCCTGGTCGCGGCCGTCTCCCTGGTCGCGGTCGTCTTCCTGGTCGGTGATGCCGAACGCGGCGCCCGTCCCGCTGGCCCCACCCGCGTCGGCCTGGGGGGTGATGGGGATGGCGATGGTGACGTGCGCCTCGATGGTCGCGTTGCCCAGGATCAGGTCGACCAGAGCATCAGCGCGGTGCTGGTCCAGGGTCTTGGTCGGGTCGTCGTTGAGCTTTTGGTGGGCCAGCGTATCGATCGCGGCCCAGGCCTTGGCGGAGTCCTCGGCCGGGAGCTGGGCATACCACTGGGTCAGCCCGGGCAGGTGCGAGGCGCGGGTGGACACGAACCGGTCCAGCTTGGCCCGGGCCGCCCGCTCACGCACCAGGTCGGGGTCGATCTTGGCCAGGGCGGTCCGGACCCGGTTGCGGGCTTTCATCGGGGTGTCACCGGTGATCTGGGGGTGGACCATCTGTTCCACGAGCGCACACACGTCGTGGTCGGCGTCGGCCAGCTCCTCAGCGATGCACTGGGCCCGGAACAGGTCCAGCTCTCCGGTCGCGAGCGCGGCCAGGGTCAGGGGCAGGTCCGCTGCCAGCTTCGCGGCCCGCACGACCTTGGTGCTGGCGGCGCCGTGGGACATGCCCAGCAGCGGGGCCAGGGTGTCTGAGGCGAACTCGTCGACGAACCCGACACCGCGATCGACCTGCTCACAGCCGGTGGTGTCGTTCTCGACCAGGGTCAGCGCGGCGAACCGGGCGATCCACGCGGTCTGTGCCGCGTGCAGCGCGCCGAGGGCCTCCTGGGCGCCCTTGACCAGCTCGACCCGGTCCTGCGCACTGGCCCAGGGCCCGCCCGGGGCCAGCGCGCTGTCGACCATCGCCTGACCCACCTGCGCGATCCCCGCCAACAGCTCAAGCGCCTCGCCCGGCGCCCCGGCCTGGGCGACACCGACGAGGTCGAGAACCTCCTGCTCCAACTCCATGGAACAAACGTACTAGACACCACCGACAGTGCCCCCACCTTGTCCACAACCCCGCCCACCACCGCCCCGTCGGTGCAGCAGCAGTGAGGCGCCGAGGAACACGAGCCCGCCAAGAGACAGGGCCACGCCGACCCAGCTGGCGGCCTGATAGCCCCAGCCGGCCGCGATCACCAGGCCGCCGAGCCACGCGCCGAGCGCATTAGCCATGTTCAGGGCCGCGTGGTTGCTGGCCGCGCCGATCGTCTCGGCGTCGCCGGCCACCTGCATCAGACGCAGCTGCAGGACCACGACCAACGACGAGGCCATGACCGACACCAGGAAGACGGTCAGCACGGCCGGCCAGGCCCACTGGGCGGTCAGGGTGAACAGTGCCAGGACGGCGCCGACGCCCACGAGGCTGAGCACGAGGCCACGGAGCACCGACCAGTCCGCCAGCCACCCACCGACCAGGCTGCCGAGCGCGCCGCCGAGGCCGAAGGCGAGCAGGAACCACGGCACCGCTGACTCCGCCAGACCGGTCACATCAGTCACCGTCGGGGCGATGTAGGAGTACATCGCAAACATCCCGCCGAAGCCCACGGCCCCCACGGCAAGAGTGAGCCAGAGCTGGGCGCTGCGCAGCGCTGCCAGCTCGCGACGGCCGCTGGCCTGCAGGTTCCCGGGCGTCACCGGCACCCAGAGGGCGACCAGGGCGATGGTCAGCACCGCGAGCCCGGCGACCAGCCAGTATGCCGAGCGCCAGCCGACCTCCTGGCCCAGCCAGGTGGCGGCCGGGACACCGATCATGTTGGCGATGGGGATGCCGAGCATCACCCGGCTGACCGCACGGCCGCGCTGGTGGGCAGGGGCGACGGACGCGACGATGAGCGCGGAGACGCCGAAGAAGGCACCGTGGGGCAGGCCGGCGAGGAAGCGGGCCAGGACCAGAGACTCATAGCTCGCAGCAACGGAGCTGGCGATGTTGCCGACCGCAAAGACAGCCATGAGTGCCAGCGCCAGGCCCCGACGCGGCCACCGGGCGCCGAGGACGGCGACCAGAGGAGTGCCGACCACGACACCCACGGCATACGCCGAGATGGTGTGGCCTGCGGTCGGGATGGAGACGGCCAGGCCGCTCGCGATCTGCGGCAGCAGTCCCATGGTGACGAACTCGGTGGTGCCGATCGCGAACCCGCCGACGATCAGCGCGAGGGTGATCAGCCCCAGCGGTGTGCGAGGTGCCTCCACCGGGGCGGCACCCAGCGTGACCGGCGCCGAGCCGACCGAGGCCGAGCCGAGCGGCGCGGGTTGCTGGGCAGTCGTCATACGAGCGGCTCCGGGGTCTGCGAGAAGTGGGCGGGCGCAGACCTCCGTGTCCGACCAGACGTTCCAAGGATCAGGCTCGGCGCGCTATTCCGACGCCCCGGTGCAGCGAACCGCCGCGTGCGTCAGTCGTCGCAGTCCCACTCGCCGTCGTCCCACTCACAGTCCCAGTCGTCGTCATCGTCGTCGTCATCGTCGTCGTCGTAGTCGTAGTCAGGTGGGGAGACCGGGGCCGGGGTGACGGCGCGCGCCCTGCGGTCGCTCTCTTCCTGCCGCGCCTTCTCCGCTGCTTCCTCTTCCTTGCGGGCCTTCTCAGCAGCGGCCAGCTCGGCTGCGACCGCCTCCTGGGCCTTGGTCACCGCACCCGCGAGCAGCTCGGGGTCGCCGAGGACTCCGGACGGAGTGCTCCGCCACACGTCCATCGCGGCCTGGAGACCGACGAACGCCGCGGCATACTCGTTGGAGATCGGACCTCGGGCCGCCACGTCGGCGACCTCCTGGGGCACGGGCTTCTGGAGGTTTGCGTCCGGCCCGGCGGTGATCGCCACCCCGTCAGTGACCGTGTCGGACGATCCCTGGCCGACCCACAGCCAAACACTGAGGACCCCGGCCAGGACCAGGGCAACGACGGAACTGATCAACTTCATGTCACCCAGTGTGCCCGCCGTTGGTGATGTGTCTATGAGGACCAGATGAGAGCTTTTTCATCTGCGGGCTGGAGCAGGCACTGGCTGCCGGCGCACCACTCACCCACTGCCCTCCGTGAGGCGGTAGCCGACGCCGCGCACGGTGTCGAACCGCTCGCTGCCCAGCTTGTTGCGCAGATAGCGGATATAGACGTCGACGACGTTGGAGGCACCGTCGAAGTCATAACCCCACACTCGTGAGAGGAGCTGCTCACGGGAGAGCACCTGACCGGGGTGCTCCAGGAACTCGCGCACCATCGAGAACTCCCGGGGGGACAGGTCGACCTCCTTGGACCCGACCGTCGCGATACGGGTCGTCAGGTCCAGGGACAGGTCGCCGTGCCTGAGCACGGTCGACTCGGAGCCGCCGGCCCGCGGACGCAGCCGAGTGCGCACCCGGGCGAGCAGCTCCTCGAACTTGAACGGCTTGGTCAGGTAGTCGTCGGCCCCTCCCTCCAGACCCGCGACCGTGTCGGTCACCGCATCGCGCGCCGTGACCATGATGATCGGGATGTCGTGCTCCAGAGTGCGCAGGACACGCAGCACCGTGAAGCCGTCCATCTTGGGCATCCCCACGTCGAGCACCATCAGGTCGTAGTCGCCACTGGAGGCGTGCTCCAGCGCGCTGACCCCGTCCCCCACGACGTGGGTCTGGTAGCCGGCCGCCTTGAGCCCCTTGGCGACGAACTGCGCAATGCGCTCCTCGTCCTCGGCAATCAGGATTTTCGACATGGGTCAAGCATCACATCACTGCTGGGACCCAGAGCCGGAAGGTGCTGCCGACACCTGCCTGGGAGTCGACGGTGACCGTCCCACGGTGCGCCTGCGCGATGGCCATCACGATCGTCAGCCCCAGGCCGGAGCCCTCAACGCGGCGGTGCTGGTCGGCGCGACCAAACCGGTCAAAGATGCGTCCGATCTCCTCAGGTGGGATGCCCGAACCACGGTCCTGGACCGACAGGACGAGGTATGTCGGCGCCGCCGGTTGCAGTTCCTCCATCACCTCTGCAGAGGGTGGAGACCAGTCCAGACGCACGTCGATCACGCTCCCCGGCGGGGAAAACTTGGCCGCGTTGGCCGCCAGCTGGAGCACGGCCTGCTGCAGTCGCTGACGGTCGCCCAGGATCGAGCCGTGTGCCGTGACCAGGGTGTTCCACCGGCGGTCTGCCAGCAGGTGCACCCGGTCTCGGATCTCGTGACCGAGGGTGAGCACATCGACCGACGCGAACTCCACAAAACCGGGGCGCTGCGAACGAGCCAGCATCAGCAGGTCGTCGACCAGCCGCTTCATGCGGTCCAGCTCCTCGAGCACCAGGGTGCGGGTCGAGTCGACGTCCTCGGCGTCTCCGACCTCCATCAGCTCAAGGTTGCCCCGGATGATGGTCAGCGGCGTGCGCAGCTCGTGGGCGGCATCGTCGAGGAACTGTCGCTGGTCGGCGACGCCCGCCTCCAGGCGGTCCAGCATCTGGTTGAAGTTCTCGGCCAGCTGGGCCACGTCGTTGTCTGCCGCCCGGATGGCGACCCGGCCCGTCAGGTCATCGGTGTTGATGGTGGCTGTTGCGCGGGAGAGCTCATCAAGAGGACGCAGCAGCCGCCCGGCCACGAGGTAGCCGGTGAGTCCCGTCAGGATCATGGTGCCCAGCGCGACCAGCGCATAGGTGCCCATCTGGTTCCAGATGATGCGGCGCTGAGCGCCGGCGTCGATGGCCACCACGAAGGCGCCCTGTCGGGTGTCCTGGGGCACGGACACGGCTGCCACCACCATGCGCAACTGGCGGCCGTTCAGGTCGAAGTCGGTGATGACTGCGCGGCCCGGCTCGTGGAGGCGGGCCACCTCTGCACGAATCTCTGGGACGTTGAGGTCGAAACTGAGCTCACCGCCGGGATAGAACGCGGTCTGCCCGTCGGTCATCGTGACCATCGACTCGTGCTCACCCGGCACCGAGGCCTGCAGGAAGGCAAGGAAGAGGTCGTCAAGGTCGGTGAACGGTCCCTCGCCCGGGGTCGGGCCACGCTGGGCCAGGTTGCGGAACTCCTCGACCTCCTGGAGCAGCTCGGTCTCGATCCGCTGGTTGAGCTGGTTGAACTGGACCGTGAAGGTCACCGCGCCCGCGACCGTCAGACCGAGCGCCAGCATGGCGACCACCAGAGCGATCACCCGGAAGCGGACGGACCAGGCACGTCGCGCCCGGCGCGGTGTCGCGCTGGGCGTGGCGCCCTGCGGTGTCGCGCTGGGCGGTGGCGCGCTCTGCGGCATGCGCACACTGTAGGCGAGGGGCGGCGCCGATCCGGACCGAGCGGGTCCGGGCCAGCGCGGCCAGGCCGACCCCTACCGCGCTGCGAAGAGTCAGTCGCCGGTGGGTGGCACCCAGCAGAGGTCACCCTCGCAGACGACGGCGTCGGCCGCTCCGAGCAGCTGCAGCCCACCCGCCTCGGCCATCGGCACGCTCTCCTCGAGCTGCGCCGACGACGCGCTCACCTCGGCGTCGGAGAACGAAGCGCTCACCTCGCCCTCCGGCAGCGACGCACCGACCGTGCGCCTCGTCATACCGCGTCCTGCTCGTCCCAGGCCTGGCCGAGCGCCTGGACGAAGGTGGTCGTCTCCTGCGCCCCCGAGACGCCGAACTTGCGGTCCAGGACGAAGAAGGGGACGCCACTGATGCCGTAGTTCCGGGCCTGGGCGATGTCGGCGCGCACGTCGGGCAGGAACTCCTCGGACTCCAGCGCGCTCAGCACCTCGTCGCGGTCCAGCCCGACCTCGGCGGCGAGGTCGGCCAGCTCCTCCGCGCGGCCGACGTGCCGGCCCTGCTCGAAGTAGGCCTTCAGCAGGCGTTCCTTGAGCTCGACCTGCAGGCCCTTGCCCTTGGCCAGGTGCAGCACCTGGTGGGCGCGCACCGTGTTGGTGTGCTGCATCGACTCGAAGTCATAGTCGAGGCCGACCGAGCTGGCGATCGAGGAGACCTGGGACAGCATCTGCTCGACCTGCTCAGCCGGCATCCCCTTGTGCGCGACCAGGAAGTCCACCTCGCTGCCCTCGAAGTCGACCGGGGTGTCCGGCGCCAGCTCGAAGGAGTGGTACTCCACCTCCACCTCGCGGCCGTCCGCGCTGAACTCCTCCACGGCTCGCTCAAACTTGCGCTTGCCGATGTAGCACCACGGGCAGGCGATGTCGGACCAGATGTCAACCTTCAGAGTCTTTGCCACACCAGGGACAACAGGTGCACACCGGACAGGTATTCCGGTGTGTCCGACCAGGGCTGCCTGGCCTGGACCCGCCCGGGGTGCGGCCGCAGGGCCTAGGACCGGCGCTGGTTGAACTGCTCGGCCGCACTGGAGCCCCACGTGGTCAGGGTGCCCACGACGCGCCGGCCACGCTCGGAGAGGCGCTGCATGGCCTGCCGGCCGAGGAGAATCGCGGACTCGTCGATCGATCCCGGTGCCTCGGGGAGCAGCCGGTTGCCCAGCCCCATGAGCCGCACCGTGGTAGCTGGCGCGATGCCGTGCACCCGCATGCCGACGTGCGCCAGTGCGCCGATCACCACGTGCGGCCGACCCGCGAGCACGCCACGGACGATCTTGCGGGCAGCCCGCTCGGCCGACACGGTGAGCAGCGGGAGAGAGGCCGCCGGGCCGAACCAGGCGTACTCATGCTCGTGCTCGCCCGTGAAGTGGGCCCGCTCGTGCGACCCGGTGCGCATCAGACCCGGCACGATCGTGGTCGAGCTCACCCCGGTCCCGGCCAGGTCGGCGGCCAGCCCCTCGGCGAAGCCGACCGCGCCGAACTTGGCCACGCTGTAGGGCAACAGGTGCGGCGGTGAGACCACGCCGCCGATCGACGTCACCGTGCCGATCCGTCCATGGCCCCGCTCCCGCATGCCGGGCACGACCGCCCGGGCGAACCGGACCGGAGCCCACAACATGGTGTCGACCGCGTCGCGGAAGTGCTCCTCGGTCATCGCCTCCGCCGGACCCACCTGGATGATCCCCGCCACGGTGATCAGCACCTCGATCGGCCCGTGCTCGCGCTCCACCCGGTCCACAAGGTCGGTGATCTGCTGCGGGTCACGCACGTCGCAGGTGAGCATCTGGGTCGGACCGTGGGGCGCCAGCAGCTCGGCGGCGCGGTCCAGGTCGGCCTGGGTGCGGGCACACCCCACGACGAGGAAGCCACGCTCCAGGAGCTCGCGCGCGACCAGCAGACCGAGCCCGCGCGAGGCACCGACGACGAGGGCTACCGGGGTCTCCATGTCCTTGACGCTAGGACCCACCCTCCGAAAGTGCACCGCGAGAGCGCGGCCCCTACCGTCGAAGGATGAAGGCACTCACCTGGCAAGGACTCGGCGACGTTCGCATCGACGAGGTGGCCGACCCGGTCATCAAGGACCCCACCGACTGCATCGTGCGGGTGACCTCCACCGCGATCTGCGGATCCGACCTGCATCTCTACAACGTCCTGGCGCCCTATCTCCAGCCCGGCGACATCCTCGGGCATGAGTTCATGGGCATCGTCGAGGAGGTCGGGCCGGAGGTGGGCAACCTGCGGGCAGGCGACCGGGTGGTCGTGCCGTTCAACATCTCCTGCGGCCGGTGCTGGATGTGCTCGCGCGGGCTGTTCGCCCAGTGCGAGACCACCCAGGTGCGCGACCAGAACAAGGGTGCGGCGCTGTTCGGCTACACCTCGCTCTATGGGTCTGTCCCCGGCGGCCAGGCCGAGCTGGTCCGTGTGCCGCACGCCGACTTCGGGCCGGTGAAGCTGGAGCATGACCACGAGGATGAGCGCTATCTGTATCTCTCCGACATCCTCCCCACCGCCTGGCAGGGTGTGCAGTATGCCGACGTGCCGGAGGGCGGATCGCTGGCCGTGATCGGTCTGGGACCCGTGGGCCAGCTCGCGGTCCGGGCTGCTCGGCACCTGGGCATCGAGCAGGTGATCGGCGTGGACCTGGTCGACGAGCGACTCGCCCTCGCGCGGGAGCATGGCGCCACGACGGTGGACCGCCGTTCCGTCAAGGACGTGGGCGACGCGTTGCGGGAGCTGACGGACGGGCGCGGACCCGACTCGGTCCTGGAGGCCGTCGGCATGGAGGCGCACGGCAACCCGGTGGCCCACGGCATCATCGCCACGGCCGCTCGCGCACCGAAACCTTTGGCGCGCAAGACGATTGAGACAGTCGGCATTGACCGCCTCGATGCCCTGCACACCAGCATCGACGCCGTCCGCCGCGGCGGCACCGTGTCGATCTCCGGGGTCTATGGCGGCAGCGCCGACCCGATGCCGATGCTGACGCTGTTCGACAAGGGCGTGCAGATGCGGATGGGCCAGTGCCACGTGCGTCGCTGGACGCCCGAGCTGCACGACCTCGTGGCAGGCGCCGACGACGTGCTGGCTCTGGAGTCGTTGGCCACGCATCGGGGGCCCCTGTCCGAGGCACCCGATGCCTATCGGATGTTTCGCGAGAAGTCCGACGGGTGCATCAAGGTCATCTTGCAGCCATGAGCTCCGCCGCGCCGCTCACCACGACGCACGTGCCGTCCTCGTGGAGGCGCACCAGGTTGGCATCGACCAGCTCGGTGAGCCACCGGACATCCGGCCAGCGACCCCATCGTTGGTGATAGAGGGTCGCGTTGGTGGCGGCCGACGCGAGGGTGACCTTATCTGGCATGGTGGTGGGCTGGTGTCGCTGGTATGCCGTGGCACCGGTCACCCGCACCACATCACCTCCGGCACCGATCACCGCTGTGGCCAGGTCGGTGTCGTGGCCCAGGCCGCTGACATAGTCGGTGCACAACCCACCGGCAGCGACGTAGTCCTCGCGGGTCATCGCGAAACAGGGGCTGGTGAACGCCGCGCCCTGGGCATAGACCTCCTCCACGCCCGGCGGCAGCAGCTGCGACTGGCCGCGGACGTGCTCGGACAGCCTGGCGAGCTCATAGCCACCCGGTCCGGCAGGCGGCAACCGTCCGGTCTCGGCATACCACAGCACAGGGCGAGGGTGGCCACCCCGCTGGACGCGTTCCGCGAACCGCGCGACGAGGTGCTGGTCCGGGATCGAGGTCGGCTCGATGAAGATGAGCAGCTCGGCGCCGGCGTCCAGTGCCGTGGTGACCCCGAGGTGGAGGGCGCGTGCCGTGGGGAGCTGCTGCTTGACGGTCGGCAGTCCGTCGATCAGCGTCTCCCACCTGTCACTGGTGATCGGCAGGCGACCCTGGGTCACCGCGCGGTCCGCGAGGGCGATCACGACATGGAAGTCGGGCACGACGGCCCCGAGGGAGATCCCGCCGACCTGGTCTAGGAGCTCATCGTGCTCCCGGCGCACGGTGGTAATCAGGGCAGTCTTCATCCCACGCTCCTCACGTCGGCAGCGCTGAGGATCTGCTCGCGCTCCTCCTCGGTCAGTCCTCCCCACACGCCATAGGGTTCGGGGACGCCGAGCGCGTGGGCCCGGCACTGCTCCATCACCGGGCACGCGTGGCAGAGGGCCGTGGCGCGCTCCTCGCGGGCGCGCTTGACCGCGCCACGCTCACCGTCGGGGTGGAAGAAGAGTTCCGGGCTGCGGGTGCGGCACAGTCCTTCGTGCTGCCAGTCCCACTGTGCGCTCACCGGATGAACTAATGAAGCCTCGTGCATGATCAAACCCATCGTTCAGGCATGACCCCGTCTGGGATGCTCGGTCCGGACGGAATCAGGAGATCGAGCCCCACTGCTAGAGGCACCTTCAGTATGCCGCGAAGCGCCTCGACCGGCAAGTGCAGGTGTGTCGTGGTCGGGTCCGCTCAGCCTGTCGGGCCGTGCTGGCGGTCCTAGTTCGCGAGCTCCGGGCTGGCGACCCGGACCTCGTCGTGAGTGGCCGGCAGGCTCCCGTCCTCCACGATCTGCGCGGCGACGTCGCGCACCTTGGTGTTGCTCTCCTGCGAGTGACGGGCCAGCACGTTGAAGGCCTGGTCGAGAGTGAGGCCATAGCGCTGGATCAGCATGCCCTGCGCGACCCCGATCAGGTGCCGCGAGCGCAGCGCCTCGCGCAGGCCCGAGACCTCCCGGGAGATCCCGATCGCGCCGCCGGCATGGGCGGCAAACAGGTGGGCCTCGTCCAGGTCGTTGCGGGAGAACGCGTTGACCTGCGGCGCATAGAGGTTGAGGGCGCCCAGCAGCTCACCCTCGGCGCCGAGGAGCTGGACGCTGAGGACCGAGAGGATGCCGAGGTCGGCGACCCGAGCGGCCCACTCGGGCCAGCGATGGTCGGTCCGGGTGTCCCCGATGATGTGGGTCTCGTTCTCGACGGAGGTGTCATAGCAGGGTCCCTGCTGGAGGCTCTCTTGCAGCTCGTCAGCGCGCTGCACCAGCGGGCCGGTCGAGGCCCCGGGCTCGGCGGGAGACCGGGCGGTGCGCAGCGAGATGCCCGCCCACTCACAGCCCGGCACGACCTGGACAGCCAGCTCCGCGATCCGCTCGAGCGTGAGGGGCTCATTCTTCTGCGCCAGCAGGTCTCGGCTGAGGTCGGCATACACCTTGGCACGCTCGACCGGGTTCATGGTGCCTCACTGGGATCGGGGACTGTGCGCTCAATGTTACGGCCTGCGGCTCGGACAACACGCAGCGCAAGCGCCAGGGTCGTGGTCAGCACAGTGGTGGACTGCCAGCACATTGATGGACGGTGGCCCCTCACCGAGTCCACCGTCCAGGGCCTAGCGTAAGAGGCCGCTTCGGGGGCCGCACGCTGTCAGCGCACCTTCTCCATACTCGCCCGAGGTTCTGCGAGTATGCCGTGTGTGAAAGCACTCTCCGAGTCCCTGACCGCAGACCTCCACGAGCTCTATCGGCACCTGCACGCGCACCCGGAGCTGTCCATGCAGGAGACGGCCACGGCCGCCCTGATCGAGGAGCGGATGGCCGCGCTCGGCTATGCCACGTCACGCTGCGGTGGCACCGGGGTGGTGGCGGTGCTGTCGAACGGGGACGGGCCGGTCGTGGGACTGCGCGCCGACACGGATGCCCTGCCCGTCGCCGAGGACACCGGGCTGGACTACGCGTCGACGGTGCGCGGCACCCTGCCGGACGGCAGCGACGTGCCGGTGATGCATGCCTGCGGTCACGACACGCACATCACCGCGGCCGTCGGCGCCGCGACCCTGCTCGCGGAGTCGCGGGACGACTGGTCAGGGACAGTCGTCCTCGTCTTCCAGCCCGGCGAGGAGACTGCCGCCGGGGCTGCGGCCATGCTCGCGGACGGGTTGTGGGACAAGACGCCACGACCGGAGGTGATGTATGCCCAGCACCTGTCCAACGACCTGGCCGGGACGGTGCACCTGTCGACCGGTCCGGCCCTGGCGATGGCTGACTCGCTGGAGGTGCTGGTGCGCGGCGAGGGAGGTCACGGTTCCCGGCCCGAGGACGCCATCGACCCGGTCGTGCTCGCGGCCCACATGGTCGTGCGGCTGCAGAGCCTGGTGTCCCGCGAGGTCGCCGCCCAGGACGCAGCAGTCGTGACGGTCGCCACCTTCCACGCCGGGCTGAAGGAGAACATCATCCCCGCCGAGGCGGTCTTCACGATCAACGTCCGCTCCCTCGACCAGGGCGTCCGCGAGTTTGTGCTGGCCGGGATCCGCCGGATCATCGCGGCCGAGGCGATGGCGTCGGGCGCACCGGAGCCACAGGTCCGCGAGCTCTACACCTTCCCGCTCGTGCACAACGACCCGCAGGAGACGGCCCGGGTCACCGAGGTGCTCACCGGCGCCCTCGGGGCCGAGCGGGTCAGCTCGCGCCCGCCGCAGATGGGCAGCGAGGACTTCGGTGCCCTGCCCGACGCCATCGGCGTGCCCGGCGTCTACTGGTTCTTCGGCGGGACCCCTCAGGAGGTCATCGACGCCGATGCTCCCACGCCGGCCAACCACTCGCCGTTCTTCGCGCCCGTGCTCGAGCCCACGCTGACTACTGCCGTCGTGGCGGCATACGAGGTGCTGCGCAGCAGGCTGGGTTGACCACGGCGACGGGCGTAGCGTCGGCGCATGGTCCACTCACTGACTCGGCGGGACGCGCGCCGCATCGCGGTGCGGGCTCAGCTGCTGGCCTCCCCGCGCCCGACCGACCTGCTGGCGGTGGCGCGCCAGCTCTCCGTCGTGCAGGTCGACCTGACCGCCGCGGTCGCGCCCAGCGCCGACCTGGTGTTCTGGAGCAGGCTCGGGTCGGCCTACTCCCCCGACGACCTTGACGACGTGGTGGCGGACCAGAGCCTCATCGAGTTCCAGGGGTTCCTGCGCCCGAGCGAGGACCTGGCGCTGTTCCGGGACCAGATGGTCCGGTGGCCGGGGCCTGGTGAGGTCGAGGGGTGGCGCCAGGACGTGGCCGAGTGGGTCGACGACAACGAGATCTGCCGCACCGACATCCTCGAGATGCTGCGTGCCGACGGTCCGCTGCCGGCGGCCGCGCTGCCGGACACCTGCGTGCGGCCCTGGCGCTCGAGCGGGTGGAACAACAACCGCAGCGTGCGGATGCTCGTCGAGCTGATGGAGGCTCGTGGCGAGGTCGCGCTCGCGGGGCGCGAGGGTCGCGAGCGGTTGTGGGACCTGGCCGAGCGGGTCTATCCCGACGGGCCGACCGTGCCGACCCACGCTGCCATCAGGACGCGCCGCGAGCGACGGCTGCGCGCGCTGGGCATCGCCCGGGCACGCAGCACCCAGGTGCCGGGTGAGCCCAACGACGTGGGCGAGGTCGGCGAGGAGGCTGTGGTCGACGGGGTCCGGGGCACGTGGCGGGTCGACCCCGCTCAGCTTGGGGCGCCCTTCTCCGGCCGGACCGCGATCCTGTCGCCGCTGGATCGGCTGGTCTTTGACCGCAAGCGCATGGTGGAGCTCTTCGAGTTCGACTACCAGCTGGAGATGTACAAGCCTGCGGCCAAGCGGCGCTGGGGCTACTTCGCGCTGCCGGTCCTGCGCGGTGACCAGCTGGTCGGCAAGGTCGACGCCACCGCCGACCCCGTGGCGGGGCTGCTGCGCGTCGACGCCGTGCATGACGACGTCGGCATGACCCGCACCGCCCAGGCCGAGGTCGACCACGAGGTCCGGGCTATGGCGCACTGGCTGGGCCTTCGGCTGCACCGTCCGGCCTGACCGGCGCCACCCTCCGTCCTGACCGGCGCCACCCTTGTTTCCACGAGATGCATCGTGAATACTGGAGGGAGTCCCCGAAGGAGGTATGTCGTGACTTATGTGATCGCCCAGCCGTGCATCGACATCGTCGACCGGGCCTGCGTCGACGAGTGCCCGGTCGACTGCATCTATGAGGGCGAGCGCGCCCTCTATATCCACCCGGACGAGTGCGTCGACTGCGGTGCCTGCGAGCCGGTGTGCCCGGTCGAGGCGATCTACTACGAGGACGACCTGGCCACCGAGCACATTCCCTATCTGCAGGACAACGCGGACTTCTTCTTCGACACCCTGCCCGGGCGCGATGAGCCCCTCGGCTCGCCGGGTGGTGCCGCCAAGATGGGCGCCCTCGGGGCCGACACCCCACTCGTGGCCGCGAACCCGCCACAAGGTGAGTGAGCCAGACCTAGGTGACGTCCTGCGCTGAGAGGTGCGCGACACAGAGCGTGGGCGTGACGAACGGCACGAGCTGGTCCACGGTTCCCGGGGCCCCCGCCGCCTCCAGGACACCTTCCATCAGCCCCAGGTGTACACCGCACGGCACAGCCTGGTCGGAACGGGCGATCGACAGGAACGGACAGTTGTGGACCCGCACAGTGGCGCCATCCGGAGCTGACTGGAGCTCGGGAGCGAACCCGGCGTCATCGAGCACCCGCGTCAGCTCGTCCAGCGCGGCGTCCCAGCCTGACGGGGCGTCGGCGCCCTGACCCTGCACGTCGCTGCGTGAAGCAGCCTGCCTGCGAGCCCAGACCCGCCCCGCCTCCTGGGCGACCACCCCTGGCTCCGCGCTCGTGCTGTCCACCAGGTCGGTCAGCACCGCGGCGATCAGCTCGTAGTTGTCCCGCCCGGCGCCTTCTCGGTCACGCCTCGCGACGAAGGTCAGCGGCGGGCGGCCCGGGCCCGACGACACGCCGCGCTGACGCTCCACCAGCCCGTCGTCGAGCAGACGACCGAGGTGGAACCGCACAGTGTTCTCGTGGATGCCAGTGGCCTCTGCCAGCGCCCGGATGCCCAGCCCTCGCGGTGCCGCGGTGATCGCCGCCAACAGGTCCGCACGGCGCTCCCCCGCACGTCGCGCAGCGGACTCACCCGGTTCCCGGGCCGACACCCTCGACATCGTCATTTCCACAGGATACGCGGTGGAAACGCCCCCCTCTCCGGGGCGGCTGCGGCGGGTCGGGATTGAACCGGCGCAGCGACAGGACCAACTGCATGCATCCTTCACGTTCATCCGGCACAGCACGTGAAGGATGCGTGCAACTGGACGGCACAACTGGGCGTTGGGTGGTCCGCGCGTTCTCGACATCGCGCCACGGTGGCTACCGTGGACCCATGCGGACTCTGGGGAACCTCCTGTGGTTGGTGCTGGCCGGCTGGTGGCTTGCGCTGCTCTATGCCCTGGCAGGCCTGATCGCCTTCGTGCTGATCATCACCATCCCGTTCGGGATCGCCTCGTTCCGGCTGGCCAACTATGTGCTCTGGCCGTTCGGTCGGCGCACCGAGTTCCGGCGCGACGCCGGCGTGTGGTCGATCATCGGCAACGTGCTGTGGATCCTGGTGCTCGGGTGGGAGCTGGCGATCGCGCACCTGATCGCCGGACTGCTGCTCTGCATCACGATCATCGGCATCCCCTTCGGCATCGCCTGCTGGAAGATGGTGCCGCTGGCGCTGCTGCCGCTCGGCCAGCACATCGTCCCGGTCCAGGACGCCGGGCAGGACCCGTTCGCCGCTGCGCCGGGGCGCACCCACTGATGCCATGTCTGAGCATCTGAAGGAACTCGTGCGGGCCCTGCACGCCAGCGACGGCACCGCTGCCCGAAGTCTCCTGCGAGAGATCCCCGCCACCGACGACGACTCGCTCCAGGAGCTGGCGCTGGCCGCCGCGAACGGGTCTGAGCTGGGGACCACGCTGCTCGTCGAGCGGTTGGACGAGTCCGGGATCCTCCACCGGTTTGCGCGCGGTGCGCTCTTCGATGAGAGTGCCATCGACGACGTGGTGCAGGACAGCCTGATCTCGGTCGCAACCGGCATCAGCAGTTTCAGGGGCACCGCAAAGGTCACCAGCTGGGTGCACCGGATCGTGCGCAACCGGGTCGTGGACCACCTGCGCCGGCAACGCGCGACCGCTCCCCTCCCGGAGGACGACCTCGGACCCGGCCAGCGGATCAGCTCGCTGATCGCCACGCGAGCCACCGTGCAGGACGCGCTCGCCGCGCTGCCCGAGCTCTATCGCCAGCCGGTGACGATGCGGGACCTGGAGGGCCGGCCCTATGTCGAGATCGCCGAACGGCTGGACCGGAGCCTGGGGACGGTGAAGTCGCAGGTCTCGCGCGGGCGCGCCCTGGTCGCCGTGTCTCTGCGCGACCTCCGCCCCGGGCAGGCGGGCGCGGCCGGGACCTCACCCCGCGACACGAGGAACTCACCCAGCACCCTGAACTCAGCCAGCACCCCCGCGGACTCCTCAGCCTCCACCGCCGACCCGTCAGGTGCAGCCTCATGACTGGGCGACTGGGGCGCTATCGCCTCGAGGACGTCATCGGCGTCGGCTCGTTCGCCACGGTGCATCGCGCCACGGACGGCTGGCTCGAGGACACCGTCGCGCTGAAGGTCCTCGCCGAGAACCACAGTCTCAACCCGGAGGTGCGCGAGCGCTTCATCGCCGAGGGCCGCAGCCTGCGACGGGTCAAGAGTCCGCACGTCCTGACCGTGCACGACATCGGTGAGAGCGAGCGACAGCAGCCCTATCTCGTGCTGGAGCACGCCGACCGCGGCACCCTCGCGGATCGAGTCGCCACCCTGCGCCGCGAGGGGTGGACCGCCTCTGCCGCAGACGTGCTGGTCACGGCCCGCGGACTGGCAGCTGCTATCGAGGCCGTGCACGACGCGCAGCTGGTGCACCGGGACCTGAGTCCCGGCAACGTCCTGCTCACGACCGCGCCGGGGCGATGGCTCGTGCGGGACTCCGCGCTGGCCGACGACACAGCAGCTGGTGCGGCGGCTGGTGCGTCAGTGGTGCGCGCCGACGAGCGCCTCGTGGTCGCCGACCTCGGCATGTGCAAGGACCTGGCCCTGAACTCCGGGCTGACCGTGGCCGCGGGGACCTCCGGCTTCCGGCCACCGGAGCAGACCGGCGGGCCTGGCATCGTCGACACCCGAGCCGACATCTGGGCGTTGTCGGCGTTGTTGGCGTGGCTCTGCGAGGGCGCCGACCTGCCCCACGAGCTGGCCGCGGCCCTGCGCCGCGGCCAGGCCACCGACCCCGACGCGCGCCATCCTGACGTGGCGTCCTGGCTGGCGGACATCGAAGGCGCCCTCGCACCGCGCCCACCACAGTCCAGCGTCACGGCCGCGACCCCGCCACCCCGCAGACCCCGCGGCGTGCTCGTCATGGCGCTGGTGGCGACTTTGGCGCTCGGCCTGTTGGGCGGCATACTTGCTGGTCGTTGGTGGTCGGGCACGCCAGCAGAGACTGACCTGGCCACGGTGGCCATCGAGGGGCCGACGCAGGTGCGCGTGGGAGAGCACACGACCTTCGACGCCGTGGTCACGGGGCTGGACAGCTGGGTGTGGGTCCTGCCGAGCGGCCGCTATGTCGTGGACCAGGCCAGCGTCTCGGTGAGCGCGGTGTCCACGGGCACCAACGAGGTGGTGCTGCGCGGCAAGGACGCCGCGGGCACGGAGCTCGAGACGGCCCACGAGATCACGGTCACCGACTAGAGGACGACCTGCACCACCGGTCACGAACAGAAGTCTGGGATCGCGTGCAACCAATCGGGCCCGGCGTCCGACTCACAGGGGAAGCACACCGAGGCGATCACACTGAGGAGAGACACATGCGACGCACACTGACCCGGGGGATGGTCCCGATCGCGCTGGCGGGGGCTCTGGTCCTGACCGGCTGCGGGCAGGACCGCGCGACGTTCGAGTCGGCAGACCCGGTCCCGTCCACGGAGCAACCGGACGCATCTTCCGACACGGCAGCCCTCACCACGGACGCCGCAGACCACACCGGCGCACCCACCGAGCTCGGCGAGCTGGTCCCGATCGAGTGGCCGGACGCCCCCCGCGAGCTGACCGCCGTCGAGCGGGAGTTCTTCTTCGAGCCCGGCCCGTTCGCCGGCGACGCCTACGACGAGGCCAAAGTCATCGACGCCGTCGTGGCGATGCGGCCGCAGAGCGCGGCGCAGTGGCAGGAGGCCATCCAGTCCCAGCTCCAGGGCGACTACTTCGACGACGTGACCACTGCCATCACCTTTGACGCGAGTCTGGGTGAGTCGGTGGCCGAGCCCACCGAGGGCGAGCGCGCCCCGGACGAGGCGACGGTCGGCACCAACCACTTCGCGCTGGTCCTGGACGCGAGCGGGTCGATGGGCGACGCGTCCGACTCGGGCACCCGGATGGCGGAGGCCAAGGAGGCGCTGGGCGCCTTCGTCGGCACGCTGCCGGCAAACTCCACGGTGTCGCTGCGCGTCTACGGCCACGAGGGCGACAACACCGATGCCGGCAAGGCGGAGTCGTGCGGATCGACCGCGGAGGTCTTCTCGGGACCGGTCGACGAAGACGGCTTCAGCGCCGCCCTCGACGACGTCGAGCCGACCGGCTGGACCCCGCTCGCGGACGCGATCACCGCAGCCGCCGACGACCTCCCGCCGGACGCCACCGACGGCATCGTGTATGTCGTCACCGACGGCATCGAGACCTGTGGCGGCGACCCGGTGGCCGCGGCCGAGGGCCTGGCCGAGTCCGGCATCCAGCCGATCGTCAACGTCATCGGCTTCCAGGCCGGCGACGCCGACCAGGAGGCGCTGAGGGCGATCGCCGACGCCGGCGGTGGGGACTACACCCGCGCCGACAGCCAGGAGGACCTGGAGGACTACTGGGACGGCGAGCACACCCGGATGATGCAGGCGTGGGAGGAGTGGAAGGCCACCGAGCTCTCGCGGATCGAATCGGAGGGTGCCGAGCAGATGGCAGACGCCGAGGAGGTCGGCCAGCGGCTGATGACCGCGGCCGAGACCGAGGGGCAGCACGCCATGGCCGTCGCCGAGGCGCTCGACACCGCAGGGCACCTGGACTACGCACTCAAGAACGAGGTCTGGAGCTATTTCTACGAGCGCAAGGGTGACATGTGGAGCTATGCCTACGAGCTCAAGACCGACAACTGGTCGCAGGCCTACGCCCTCAAGAACGACGCCTGGAGGCAGGCCTACGACAAGGGCAACAGCAAGTGGTCGGAGTTCTACGACAAGAAGATCAGCAACTAGCGGCGACGAGGCCGGCCCAGGTCCCTGACCCGGTCGTCGTCTAGAGGCAGGATTAGGCCCATGAACACCAGGGCCAACCGGGTGCTCGGGATCGCCGTGGGTCTGCTGGTCCTGCTCGCGGTGGTCGCCGGAGTCATCTCGACCCAGCAGGAACCGCGCACGTTTGCGCCTGACACGCCCGAGTCCACCGTCCAGACCTATCTGCAGGCGGTGCTGGACCAGGACGCGCAGACCGCGGTGGCCCAGCTCGGGCCGGATGTCGGGTGCACCGTCGACGACTTCGTCCACGGCCACCCTGCAGAGCCGGACCGGGTGGTGGTCACCGAGAGCTCGGTGCGCGAGAACTCCGCCCAGATCCACGTCGACCTCGTCTTTGGGGGCGGCCTCTTCGGCGGCGACGGCTGGTCCGACCCGATCACCTTCCCCCTGGAGCGGTCCGGTGATGCCTGGGTCATCAGCACCATGGTGTGGCCCTACTACGGCTGTGAGGGGACGCCGTGATGCTCAGTCTGCTCGCGGTCCTGCTCGTCCTGGCGATCCCCGTCGGAGCCGTGGTGGCGATCGTCGCGGCGGTGCGCCGACACCAGGAGGACGACCCGGGCCAGCCTGAGGACAGGGGCCAGACCGTGCGGCGGCTCTTCCAGTATGCCGTCCTGCTGGGTCTGCTCATCGTCGCCGCCATGGGTCTCACCGGTCTGCTGACCCCCCTGTTCGAGACCGGGGAGACGCTGACCCGCAGCGACGCCACCCTCGCCCGTGACCTGACGTTCACCTTCATCGGGCTGCCCCTCTTCCTGGCCCTGGGCCGGTGGACGCTCACCCGGCTGAGCGCAGACCCGCGCGAGGTCCGCTCTCTGGGCTGGACGGCATACCTGACTCTCGCCACGATCATCTCGCTCCTCACGGCTATGACCGGTCTCTATGGGGCTCTGACCTCATTGACCGGGAGCGGTCCGCTGAGCGGCGGCTCGGTCGCGACCGCGCTGGTGTGGACCCTGGTGTGGGCCCTCCACCAGAGTCTGGCCACCCGCACGACACCGGACCGGCGGCTCCGCCTGGTCGACCTGCTCGGATCCTTGATCGGGCTGGGCACCGCAGCGGTCGCGCTGGTCCGGCTCACGGCCGAGGCACTCCGACAGCTCTTCGACCTGGGTGGGGAGACGATCGTCGTCGGCACCAGCACCGACGGGCTGCTCGAGGCCGGGGTGCTGCTCCTGATCGGTGCCGTCGTGTGGTCCTACTACTGGCTGAGCAACCTGGCGCCGAGCAGCCGCGACACCAGTTGGCTGGGCTATGTGCTGCTGGCCGGTGTGGGCGCCGGACTGGTGGCGGCGCTGGCCGCGCTGACCTATCTGGGCTTCGACGTGCTCGTGTGGCTGATCGGCGACACCCGCGGTGCCACTGCCGAGCAGCACTTCTCGGGGCTGCCGGGCCTGGTCGGCACCGCTGTCGTCGGCATCCTGGTCTGGTGGCACCACCAGGCCGTGCTGGGTGCCGGTCGTCGGCACGAGCGCACCGAGGTCCGTCGTGTCTACGAATACCTGATGGCCGGCATCGGTCTGGTCGCTGCCGCCTCCGGACTGACGATGGTGATCGTGGCGATCGTCGAGGCGCTGGCCGGCGACCGCGACATCCTCGTTGGTGTCAGCACCGTCAACAGCCTGCTCGCGGCCATCACCCTGCTCGGCGTCGGCGTCCCGGTGTGGTGGTGGCACTGGAGGCTCGCCCAGCGGGCTGCCGTCGCCGACCCCGTCGAGGAGTTGACGTCCCCGACCCGGCGCATCTATCTGGTCCTGCTCTTCGGCGTCATCGGCGTGGTGGCCGTCATCGCGCTGCTCACCGGCGTCTATCTGCTGCTGGAGGACGTGCTCGCCAACGGCTTCTCCGCCGAGACGCTGCGGGGCACGCGCTTCGCGCTCGGCATCCTGGTGAGTGCCGGCATCGTGTCGGCCTATCACTGGACCGTCTTCCGCGGCGACCGGGCCTCCGCGGAGGCTCTCGCGGCATCCCTGGGCACCGGCTCGGCCGCTCAGCCAGCGACCCCCGCGCAGCCAGGCGCCCCCGTGTCGCGAGGGCCACGGGTTGAGGTCCCTGGGCACGTGCTCCTCGTCGGCCCTGCCGATCCGGCCATCGCTCGAGAGGTGGCAGATCGCGTCGGCGGGTCGGTCGAGCTGCGACGACGTCTCGGTGACGACGTCACCCCCTGGTCGATCGAGGAAGTTGTCGCAGCCATCGCGGCCGCGCGGGCCAGCTCCGACCCGGACCAGTCCTCGGAGCTCCTCGTGCTCTCCGGCCCGGACGGTCTTCAGGTCATCCCGCTCGCACCGCTCGAGCCACCAACGGGCGCCCCGGCACAGGTCTCGGCACCGGCTCGGTGAGCCAGCCCCACGGCATACTCACTGCGCCAGCAGCTCCCGCACGCGAGGGGCGACCTCCTCGGCATACAGCCTGATCGAGCTCATCCGCTGCTCGTGCGGCAACCGGCCGTTGGAGTATTTGAACTGGAAGCGCGACGCGCCGAGGGTCTGCACCGTCGCCGCGACCTTGCGCGCCACGGTCTCGGGCGAGCCACAGTAGACCGCGCCCTCCGGCCCGAACTGCTGGCGGGCAGCGGCCTCCGTCATGGGGGGCCAGCCACGCTCGGACCCGAGCTTGCGCATCTGCTCAAGGAAGTGGGGGAGGTATTCCTGCGCGGCCTGCTCGTCGGTGGCCGCGACGTGCCCCGGCGAGTGGACGCCGA
Source organism: Ornithinimicrobium cryptoxanthini (assembly GCF_023923205.1). Taxonomy (NCBI): domain Bacteria; kingdom Bacillati; phylum Actinomycetota; class Actinomycetes; order Micrococcales; family Ornithinimicrobiaceae; genus Ornithinimicrobium; species Ornithinimicrobium cryptoxanthini. Next base: position 3,671,042 of record NZ_CP099490.1, read on the forward strand.
CCGGCAGACCCTCATGGCCGAACTCGGCACAGGCCCGGCGATAGAGGTCGGCCAACGGCTCGAAGGCGGCGCTGGTGCCCCCGATGATGGCGATGACGACCGGCAGACCATATTTCGCGGCGCGCACCACGGACGCGGGAGTCCCGCCGACACCGACCCAGGTGCGCAGGTGCCCGGACTCGGTCGGTGGCATGACCGGACCCGCCTGGACTGGCTTGCGCACGGTGCCGGTCCAGCTGAACGGCGCCTCCTTGAGGACCTCTGCCAGCAGGTCGAGCTTCTCGCTGAAGAGCACCTCGTAGTCCTCGAGGTCGAGCCCGAAGAGCGGGAAGGACTCGATGAACGAGCCGCGACCCACGGTGATCTCGGCGCGACCGTTGCTCAGGGCGTCGACGGTCGAGAAGCGCTCGAAGACGCGGATGGGGTCGTCCGAGCTGAGCACCGTGACCGACGTCCCCAGCAGGATCCGCTCCGTCGTGGTCGCCAGCCCGGCCAGCACGGTGTCGGGCGCGGAGATCGCATAGTCGGGGCGGTGGTGCTCACCGACGCCGAAGAAGTCCACCCCGAGCCGGTCGGCGAGCTGCCCCTCCGCCAGCACCTCGCGGATCACGGTCGCGGCCGCCAGCGGCTGTCCCTTGAGGTCGAGCGCGATGTCGCCGAACGTGTCGAGGCCAAGTTCGATGGTCATCTCGCCATCGTAGGAGGTCGGTGTCGGTGCTGCGTGGTTGGCTGAGGAGGTGAACGAGTGGGAGACGCATCCAGTGACACCCGACCGGTTCGACGACCTTGCGACGGTGCTCAACCCGACCCGGCGCGAGACGCACTGCTGGTGCCTGTCGCACAGGTTGCCGGCGCGGGAGATCGAGGAGCTGGGAGGTGGCTCCCGGGCGGAGGCGATGCGAGCGCTGACGCGGCGTGAGCACCCACCGGGGGTCGTGACCTATCGCGACGGCGAACCGGTCGGGTGGTGCAGCATCAGCCCCCGAGCCGAGATCCCTCGTCTGGTCTCCTCGAAACTGATCCGGCCGGTGGACGAGGTCCCGGTGTGGAGCATTATCTGCGTCGTGGTGCGCAGCGGCCACCGCCGGCAGGGCGTCACCGAGCAGATGCTCGAGGGTGCGGTGGCGTATGCCGCGGGGCTGGGTGCGCCGGCCATCGAGGCCTATCCGGTGGACCCAGAAGGACGGATGGATCTCACCATGGCTTTCGTCGGGACCAAGACGATGTTCGCCCGGGTCGGTTTCCGCCAGGTCGGCACGACCGATGCGGTCGCCAGCCGGATGCCGCGGATCGTGATGCGGCGCGACCTCACCTGAGCGCCGACCTCACCGCAACGCCGACCTCACCGCAACGCCGCGATGCTCGCCTCGGGGCTGAGGTCCAGACGTCGCAACAGCTGGGCGTTGAGCGCGACGATCACCGTGGACAGCGACATCAGGATGGCGCCGACTGCCATCGGCATCACGAAGCCGACCGGGGCCAGGACACCTGCGGCCAGCGGCACCGCGACGAGGTTGTAGCCAGCGGCCCACCACAGGTTCTGCTGCATCTTGCGATAGGCGGCGCGAGACAGCTGGATGATCGAGAGCACCGAGCGCGGGTCGTCGCTGGCCAGGATGACCCCGGCCGAGGCGATCGCCACGTCGGTGCCGGCGCCGATGGCGATGCCGACATCGGCACGCGCCAGGGCGGGAGCGTCGTTGACGCCGTCGCCGACCATCGCGACGGTGCGTCCACGCTCCTGGAGCTCGGCGACCTTGTCGGCCTTGTGCTCCGGGCGGACGCCCGCAAAGACCTCGTCGATCCCGAGGTCGGCTGCGACCGCACGGGCGACCGGCTCGGCATCGCCCGTGATCATGACGACCTGGATGCCGAGGCTGTGCAGCGCGTCGACCGCCTCTCGGGACTCGGGTCGGATCTCGTCCGAGACCGACAGGGCACCGATCACGGCGCCGTCGCGCACGACGTGCAGCACGGTGGCGCCGTCCTCAGCCCACGAGCCGCCGGCCTCGAGCGGGTCGAGCCCCTCCTCCTCCAGCAGATAGGGCCCGCCGACACGCACGGTCGAGCCGTCGATCGTCGCGGTCACGCCGACGGCGGGCGAGGCGCTGAAGCCGGTGGCGGCAGGGATCTCCAGCTCCCGCTCGGTGGCCGCCCGCACGATGGCACGCGCCAGCGGGTGCTCGCTGTCCAGCTCTGCGGCGGCAGCGAGTGCCAGCACCTGCGACTCGTTGAGACCGGCAGCGCCGACCACGTGGCCGACGGCGGGTTCGCCGCGGGTGAGGGTGCCGGTCTTGTCGAAGAGGACGGTGTCGACCGAGCGGGTCCGCTCCAGGGCCAGCCGGTCCTTGATGAGCACGCCACCGCGGGCCGCGCGCTCGGTGGTGATGGACACGACCAGCGGGATCGCCAGGCCCAGTGCGTGGGGACAGGCGATGATCAGCACCGTGATCACCCGCTCGAGAGTGGTGGCCGGGTCGGCGACGACGAGCCAGACAATCGCGGCGATGATGGCGGCGCCCAGGGCATACCAGAACAGCCAGCCCGCAGCCTTGTCCGCCAGCCGCTGCGCCCGGCTCGAGCTGCCCTGTGCCTGCTCCACGAGCCGCTGAATCCCCGCGAGCGCGGTGTCGTCACCCACCGCACTGATCTCGACCCGCAGACCGGAGTCGGTGGCCACGGTGCCCGCGACCACTTGGTCACCCTCGCTGCGGCGCACCGCCTTTGACTCACCGGTGATCATCGACTCGTCCACCGCCGCCGCTCCCTGGACGACGGTGCCGTCGGCCGGGACGCGTGCACCCGGGCGCACGATGACCACGTCGCCCACACGCAGGTCTGTCGGTGCGACGGTCACGATGGAGTCGCCCTCGACGCGCTCGGCCTCGTCCGGCAGCAGCGCGGCCAGCGAGTCCAGGGCCGATGAGGTCTGGGCGAGGGACCGCATCTCGATCCAGTGACCGAGCAGCATGATGACGATCAGCAGGGCGAGCTCCCACCAGAACTCGAGCTCGTGGGAGATCAGGCCGAGACTGGCCGCCAGGGACGACGCGAAGGCGACCGTGATGGCCATGCCGATCAGGAGCATCATGCCGGGCTTGCGAGACCGGATCTCGTCCACGGCGCCGGTGAGGAAGGGCTGCCCACCCAAGGCGAACATGACCGTGCCGAGCACCGGCGCGACCCAGGTGATGCCGGGCACGTCCGGCAGCCCATAGCCGAGCAGGTCGGCGAACATCGGGCTGAGCAGCACCGTCGGCACGGCCAGGACCAGCATGATCCAGAAGAGGCGACGGAAGACGGCTACGTGACCCTCGTGGCCGCCATGACCCTCGTGGCCGTGGTGACCACCATGGCCGGCATCGCTCTCGTGGTCGGCGTGGTCGTGGTGACCCCCATCGCTGCCGTGGTCAGCGTGGTCGCCGTGATCACCGAGACCCACCTGTGCGCCGTGTCCGGCGTGGTGGCCGTGACCGGCGTGCTCGTGGTGTGGTGACATCGACCTCTCCTCTAGATACCCCCCTAGGGTATCAGATCACGTCGGAGCCGACCAGCAGCAGCGCTCTCCCGCAACCGCACAGCGACGCCTCAAGTGTCATGCGTTCTCGGTCTTGCAGGACCGGGCTTCTAGCACCGGAACTGCAAGACCGGAAGCGCCTGACGCGTGGCTGCGGTGGTGGCGGCGCGCTCCACGGACCGACAGACTCAGCCAGACGCTGCACCGACCCGCTGAGCCGGGTCCTGCCACGCAGCTCCACCGGGGGGCAGAGCGCGGGGCAGCGCCAGCTCGGGATGGCTGGTGCGTCCGCGCAGCGCCCGCAGGGCATAGAGGATCGTGGCAAGATCCACCAGCTCCTGGGTCAGCGCACCGGCAACGGCCGGGATGTGGCCGAACGCGGCGACCACCATCAGGCCGATGCTGAGCACCACCCCGATCCAGATGGCCGTCAGCGCCACTCGATAGGTGTCGCGGCCGATCTCCAGCGCCTGAGCGACCTTGCCGATGTCGTCCGCCATGATCACCACGTCGGCAGACTCACTGGCAGCCGTTGACCCTCGCGCACCCATCGCGATGCCGACGTCGGCGGCCGCCAGCACCGGTGCGTCATTGACGCCATCGCCCACCATGACCACCCGGGGCTCGAGCTCGCTCACCAGTCGCACCTTGTCCTGCGGGAGCAGGCTGGCGTGCACCTCGTCGATGCCGGCCGCTCCGGCCAGCGACCGAGCAGTTGCCTCGTTGTCGCCGGTGAGCATCGCGACGTGTCCTATCCCGGCCTCGCGCAGCACCCGCACTGTGGCAGCTGCGTTCTCGCGCAGGGCGTCTCGCAACACGAGGGTGCCGGCGAACCGGCCGTCGACCGCCACCGCGACCGCGGTGTGCCCCGCCTCGAGATCGTCGAAGTCCGCCGCCGGGTCAACTTCCTGGACGAAGCCGAGCTTGCCGACGCGCACGGCGTGCCGCCCGATCCTGGCCTCGACGCCGTGGGTGGCCACCTCGCTCGCGTCGACACCGGCAGCCAGCGACAGCCCCCGGTGTTGTGCCGCCCGGATCACGCCGGCAGCCAGCACGTGTGAGGAGAACTGCTCGGCGGAGGCGGCCAGGCGCAGCACCTCGTCGGCGTCAAAACCGTTCGCAGGGCGAACCTCCGCCAGCTCAGGACGACCGTGGCTCAGCGTGCCGGTCTTGTCGAAGGCGACGGTGCGGGCCCTCGCGAGCGACTCGAGCGTCGCACCACCCTTGACGATGACACCGGACCTGGCCGAACGGCTCATCCCGCCCATGAACGCGACCGGTGCAGCGATCAGCAGCGGGCACGGGGTCGCCAGGACCAGGACCTCGGCGAAGCGCACCGGGTCGCCGGAGACCCACCAGGCGATCCCCGCGATCAGCAGCGAGACGATGGTGAACGGCACCGCGAAGCGGTCGGCGACCCGGACCGTGGGGGCCTTGGCGTCCTCAGCTTCGGCGACGAGAGTCAGGATCTGTTGATACTGCGAGTCGGCCGCGGTGGCGGTCGCACGCATCTGCACCGCACGCTGGCCGTTGACCGAACCGCTCATCAGGGAGTCACCCCGCACGCGCTCCACCGGCAGGCTCTCACCGGTCAGCGACGACTCGTCAAAGACAGCCTCGGCATCCAGCAGGTCCCCGTCGACCGGCACCACCTCGGCCGGCCGCACCAGCAGGATGTCGCCCACCACGACCTCGTCGACGTCGATGTCCTCCATCCGGTCGCCGTCCCCGACCCGACGGGCCCGACGAGGAGCCCGGTCCAGCAGTGAGGTGAGCTCCGCGCGCGCCCGGCCTGCGGCATACACCTCCAACGCCTCGCCGCCGGAGAGCATCAGCACGATGATCAGCGACGCGACATACTCCCCCACCGCCAGGGTGGCCACCATGGCGATCACGGCCAGGATGTCCAGCCCCCAGTGGCCGCGCAGGATGTCCCTGACCATGTCGGTCGAGGTGATGAGGATGATGACGGCGACATAGCCGGTCGCGATCCACTGCGCGGGACCGCTGTGCCCGAGGCCCAGCAGGGCCAGCACCAGGGTGCCGATTGCGAGGGTCAGGCTCACGACTGGGAAGCTGCGGACAAACCCGATGACCTTGGTCATAGTCTATTGCTACCGGTTTTCCGCAGGGCTTTCCAGGGAGGGGAGGCTACCCTCAGCGGCCCCTGGCACCTCGTGGGGCAGGCTCAGGCCGAGGCGTCCCGCCAGTAGTTGTTGGCGGCTGCGATCGTCGCGAACTCGACCGCGACCACGTGGCCAGCAGCCGTGAGCGAGTCGGCGCTCGTGGCATAGCTCGGCCGCAGCAGCTGGCGGACCTCGGCATCGGGCTGGATGGCGCCGATGGTCTTGCGGGCGATCATCATCGCCAGCTCACGGCCCTCCTGAGGCGTCGCGGTGATCAGGCTGTTTCCTGGGACGAGCTCCACGGATTCTCACTCTCTCGTTGACTCCGTTGCTGGACAGCGAAGCTGGCCAACCGTTCTCGCATCGTGCCACCGAGCTGGTGACTAGTCCAGAGGCCGATGGGTAGTCCTGCCCACGCACCCGCAGCAGGTTGGGTCATTTGCCCGATGAGGACTCTGCCGCTGGTCCCTAACGTCGATGGCATGTCTGGTCTCGCCCTCCTCGCCGGTCTCGTCTCGACGGTCATCTTTGCCAGCAGCATGCTGCCGATGATCGTCAAGGCCGTCGTGACGCGGGATCTGGAGTCCTACAGCCTGGGTCACCTGGTGCTGGTCAACGGCGGCAACGCCGTGCACTCGTTCTATGTCTTCTCACTGCCGGCGGGCCCGATCTGGGTGCTGCACTGCTTCCACGTGGCGACATCCGTCGTGATGCTCGTCTGGTTCCTGCGGTTCGCCGGCCCGGTCCATCGGAGCTCATCATGTCCACCACATCCCCACCACCCGTCGTCGACACCGTCATCATCGGCGCCGGCCAGGCCGGTCTGGCCACGGCCTACCACCTCACCCGCCACGGTGGTGGCTGTCTGGTCCTGGACAGCAGCAGGAGGGTCGGCGACAACTGGCGACACCAGTACGACTCGCTGAGGTTGTTCACGGCCAACAGATACAACGGCCTTCCCGGGATGCCGTTCCCGGGCAGGGGGTGGGACTTCGCGACCAAGGACGAGACCGCGGACTACCTCGAGGCGTATGCCGCCAGGTTCCGCCTCCCGGTCGAGCTCGCCACCCGCGTCACGCACCTGGGGGCGCGCGAAAACGGCTTCACCGTGGACACCACCAGGGGGACGATCCGGTGCCGCGACGTCGTGGTCGCCAGCGGACCGTTCGGCCGGACCCCGTCGGTGCCTGCCCTCGCCGCGGACCTCGACGAGTCCATCCTGCAACTGCACTCCAGCGCCTACCGCCGCCCGGGGCAGCTGCGCGACGGTCCCACGCTGGTGGTCGGTGCCTCCCACTCCGGCCACGACATCGCCCTGGAGGTCTCGGCCACCCACCCGACCACTCTGGCGGGGCGGGACCGCGGCGAGATCCCGGTGTCCTGGGACAGCCCGATGCTGCACGTCGTGATGCCCGTCCTGCAGTTCGCCTTCCGGCACGTCTTCACCAGGAACACGCCGATGGGCCGGCGGCAACGGCCGCAGGTGCTCGCCCACGGCGCCCCGAACCTCCGGGTCAAGCGCGCCCACCTGGCGCAGGCTGGTGTCGTGCGCACCGAGGCACGGGTCACGGGTGTGCGAGACGGCCTACCGCTGCTCGAGGACGGCTCGACCATCGAGGCGAGCAACGTGGTCTGGGCGACCGGCTACCAGCACGACTACTCCTGGCTGGACCTGCCGGTGCTCGACGAGTCCGGCTGGCCACGGGAGTTCCGCGGCGTCGCCCGGGACGTGCCCGGACTGTTCTTCTGCGGGCTGGCCTACCAGCACTCGTTCGCCTCAATGACCCTGCCGGGCGTCGGTCGCGACGCCGCCTATGTCGCCCGCAAGATCCTGGAGCGCGGCGAGGTCGCACCCGCGGCAGTCATCACGACGGCAGCCGCCTGACCCCGAGCGCCACGAGCGCAGTCGGGAGTAGCCTCGCCAGAGGAGCACTGCGCCGATGAACCTCAACCAACCTCCTAACGAGGGCCCTGGGGCAACAGACCTCAACGCCCTCGGGATGGCGGCGCACCTGGCCGGGGACCATGACCAGGCCGTCCGCACCCTGCAGCAGGCCTATCAGCACCACCTCGATGACGGGTCCCCCGAGGGCGCGCTGCGGTCCGCCTTCCTCCTCGGGATGATCTTCGGCACCACCCACCAGCAGTCACTGCTGAACGGTTGGTTGGGTCGGGCCCAGCGGGTGCTCGCCGAGCTGCCCGCGAACGCACGGGACGGGAGCCCGGTCGGTCGCGGTTATGTCGCCGTCCTCGAGCTGCACCGCTCCCTGGGTGCCGGGGAGTTCGAGCGGGTCGGTGCCCTCGCGACGGAGGTCTCGGCCATCGGTGCCGCGCACCGGGAGGCCAACCTGCTCGCCCTCGGCCTCGTGTCGCAGGGCAGGTTCGCCATCTATGGCGGCGCGGTGCACGAAGGACTCACGCTCCTGGACGAGGCGATGGCCGGAGTCCTGGCGGGCGAGCCGGACGGGTTCACGTCCGGGCTGGTCTTCTGCACCGCCATCGAGGGCTGTCAGGAGATCGGCGCGGTCGACCGGATGTCGCAGTGGACCTCGGGGCTGCTGACCTGGTGCGAGGGGCAGCCCTGGGTCAGCGCGTTCGCCGGTCCCTGCGCGCTGCACCACGGGCAGGTGCTCACGCTGCGCGGGTCGTGGGTGGAGGCGGTCGCCGAGTTCACCGCCTCGACGCTGCGCTACGACCGGCAGGGGCAACCACTGGCGGCCGGCTTCGCTGAGCGCGAGCGGGGGGACCTGCTCCGGCTGCGAGGTGAGCTGGCTGGTGCCGAGGAGGCCTATCGCAACGCGGCCACCCACGGCTGCGACCCGCAGCCGGGACTGGCTCAGCTGTGGCTCGGGCAGGGCCGGTCCGAGGCCGCGGTCTCGGCAGTCCGCCGCTGCCTGGCCGAGACGGGGATCCCGGCCCGTCGGATCTCCCTGCTGCCGGCAGCCATCGAGGTCATGGCCAGCACCGGGGCACTGGACGAGGCACGGGCCCTGACGGAGGAGCTGGACGGCCTGGCGCGCCTGACGGACTGCGACCCGGTGCTGGCGGCGGCAGCCTTCGCGCACGCCACCCTCGAGCTCGCCCAGGGTGATGCGGCCGGCGCGCTGCCCTATGCGCGCAAGGCGGCTCAGCTGTGGAGCAGTGTCGGGAGCCCGTTCGAGGTGGCACGGTCGCGGGTCGCGATCGGGCGGGCGCTCACCGACCTCGGTGACCACGAGTCGGCGCGCCGGGAGCTGGAGACCACCCGGGCGGCCTTCGAGTCCCTCGGTGCCGAGCCGTCGGTCGTCGCCCTCGACGCCCTGCTCGTCAGCGCCGGCGGGGCGGGCCCGGCCGGCCTCACCGACCGTGAGCTGGAGGTCCTTCGCCTGCTCGCCGCCGGACACAGCAACCGGGTGATCGCCACCGACCTGGTCCTGGCAGAGAAGACGGTGGCGCGGCACCTGAGCAACATCTACACCAAGCTGGGCGTGGACTCTCGCACCGCCGCTGCGGCCTACGCTCACGCGCACGGCCTCGCCTGAGCCGTCTGGGACAGCGGAAGCCCCCTGGACACCATCCTCCTGCCGCGCGGTGGGGTTGAGCCGGGCGGCTGCACCGGCTCGCGCTGACGGAGGCGGCGACAGCCCTGTTCGGGGTCGCTGCGGACTGCTACGGTCGCAGGCGGGAGGACCTGCGTCATGCTCCGCGACCGCGACCGGCACCGCCGCCCCCTCCAGCGCGCCGCGCACAGCAGCCCTGGGACCGGGGTGGTTGACCCGCGCGGGCGGGCGGGTCGGACGCCATGACGCAGATCGTCTCGGTCCACTCCTTCCGCGGCGGCACGGGCAAGTCCAGCCTGACCGCCAACCTCGCGGTCCAGCTCGCGCAGCGCGGTCAGCGGGTCGGGGTGGTCGACACCGACCTGGCCTCCCCGGGCATCCACGTCCTGTTCGGGATGGACGGCGCCCGTGTCGACGGCTCCCTCAACGACTACCTCTTCGACCGGCGGACCATCGCTGAGGTGTCCCACCGCGTCGGCCCACCCGACCTGGCCGGCGAGATCCAGCTGGTCCCCGCCAGCGTGCGGGCCGGCGAGATCACCCGGGTGCTGCGCGACGGCTATGAGGCCCAGCGCCTGGTCCGGGGCCTGCGAGACCTGGTCACGGCCCACGACCTCGCGGTGCTGCTCATCGACACCCACCCCGGGCTGGGCGAGGAGACCCTGCTCAGCCTGGCGATCAGCGACACCGTGCTCACCGTGCTGCGCCCGGACCAGCAGGACTACGAGGGCACGGCGGTGCTCGGTGAGGTGGCCGCAGGGCTCGGCGTGCACCGGCAGGGCCTCGTGGTCAACAAGGTGCCCGCGACACTGGACACCCACGAGCTCCGGGCGCGGGTGCAGGACGCCTATGGCGCCGCCGCCGTCGGTGTGCTCGCCCATGACGACGACCTGATGCTGCTGGCCAGCGCTGACGTCTTCACCCTGCGCTTTCCCCGTCATCCGTTGACCACCGCGATCGGCGAGACGACCGACTGGGTGCTCGCCGGGGCGGCACCGTGACCGACACCGAGGACGCGCAGCCGAGCCTCACCGCGGCCGAGGTGCTCCGGGGGCTGACCGGGCAGCGCGTGAGCACCGCACTGCACGCCATCGAGAGCCGCGCCGGGCTGCTCGCCCTGACCCGACGGCACGTCGCGCTGCCCGCGATCTGCGAGAACATGGCGGCCACCGCCGAGCGCGACTACGTCACCGCCCTCACCACCGGAGCCGAGCTGCCCACCACTCCGCGCGCCCAGCACCTGGAGCGCTCCGCCCCCGCCTGGGCGCATCTGGTGCCCACCTCCCCCAGCACGCGCGCCGACCTGGCGCACGCCTTCGCCGCCAGGCACCCGGCGCGTCGGCAGGACGTGCCCCTCATCCGGGCGGCTCTCGGGGTGGCGGAGCCCGAGGTGAGCGAGGCACTGACCCGGCGGCACGGCATACGTCCGGACGACCTGTGGGCTGACCGGCTCCCCCTGCGCGAGCGGGTGCGCTGGTGGAGCACGCGGATGACGGACGCACTGGACCGCCTGTCGCCCTTCTGGGCCGCCTTCGCGCTGACCCTGACCCAGACGGTCGGGGCCGGTGTCCTGGCACTGCCGATCGCCCTGGCCGGCGTCGGCCCCTTCCTCGGGCTGCTGCTCATCGTCGTCATCGGTCTGGCCAACGTGCTCTCCGTCGCGGCGATCGCCGAGTCGGTGACACGCACCGGCACCGTGCGGTGGGCGGGTGCCTTCCTCGGCGGGGTGGTCCGCCAACACCTCGGGCGGCACGCCGCGCACCTGACGCAGGGGGCCATCGCGGTCTTCGGCGCGGTCGTGATGATCGTCTACTACCTCGGTCTGGCCGGCACGCTGGAGGAGGTCTTCGGCGTCCCCGAGTCGGTGTGGATCGCGCTGCTCTTCCTCGTCACGGTCGGCTTCGTGTGGCGCGGCCGGTTCAGTGCGACGATCGCCTCCGCCCTGCTGGTCGGGGCCGTGAACCTGCTGATCATCGGCCTGTTGACCGTGCTGGCGCTCGCCTCTTTCGACGCGAGCCGGTGGGCGCGGGCCGACACGTCCCCGACGGGCGGCGGCTTCGACCCCACGGTGCTCGGGCTGGTCTTCGGGGTGCTGCTGGCGTCCTACTTCGGCCACACCACGGTGGCCGCCGGCGCCCGGACCATGCTGGAGCGCGACCCCGGAGGCCGGTCGATCATCCGCGGGGCCGCCGCGGCCATGCTGGTCGTGATCCTGGTGTATGCCGGGTGGACCCTGGTCGTGCTCGGCGCCGTGGACGCGGACCGGCTCGAGGCCGAGTCCGGCACGGCGCTGGTGCCGCTGGCCGAGACCGCCGGCCCGCTGGTGCTTGTGCTCGGGACGGTCTTTGTCATCGGCGCGATGGGGATGGCGGCGGTGCACTCCTCGATCGGTCTGCACAGCCTGACGGTCGAGCTGCTCGAGGGACTAGGGCGGCGCGGCGGCCCGGAGCCGCTGTGGCGGCGTCTGCTCGCCGTAGCGCCACTGGCTGCGGTGTTCGTGCTGGTCGAGGTGCTCGTGCTGACCGGTCGGGCGTCGTTCACCACCGTTCTGAGCCTGCTCGGCGCCCTGACGATCCCGCTGCTGACCGGTGTCATCCCGGTGCTGCTCATCGCCGCCACCCAGCGCCGCGGGGACTATGTGCCCGCCTCGACGCTGGGGTGGGTGGCCAGCCCGCCGGTGCTGGTCGCCGTCTATCTGCTGTTCGTCGCGGCCGTGGCCGCGCACGGCCTGGTCATCTGGACCGGTGCGTTCGAGCGCGGGCTGGCGTTCCTCGTGGTCGCGCTCGTGGTCGTCGTCACGGTCGCCGTGTTCCGCTCCGGCGCGTTCCGTCCGCTGACCACCCTGGAGGTCCGCAGGGACCACGACCTCGGCCTCGACGCACTGCAGGTCACCTCGCACGGCCGACCGGTGTCGACCGACCTGCGCACTGCCGGTCCGGCCGGTGGGGACAGCGCACTGGCGGGGGCAGCCCGGCTCCCCGAGCGGACCGCTGTGGCCGAGCTGCCCGCCCTGGAGGTCGACACGGAGCAGCTGTCGGTGTGGGCCCACGAGGTCGACGCGTGGGGCAGCTCCACCCCGCTGCAGGTCGCGGTGAGCGTGGACGGACAGCCGGTGCCCCTGGCCGCGGACGGGACGGGCAGCGTCGACCTGCCGGCCGACGGGGACCCCACCATCACGATCGACCTCGGTGGCACCCGATGACAGCGCAGGTCCTGGTCGTCGACGAGGGCGAGGCTGACCGACAGGCCCTGTGCGCGGCCGTCGCCGCGCTCGGGCACACCGTGCACGCGGTCGCCAGCGGTCAGCAGGCCCTCGCCCACCTGGCCAGGGCCTCCGGTGTCGACGTGGTGCTGCTGGACCTGGTGATGGCCGGACCGACCAGCTGCACCGACGTGCTCATGGCGATCAAGTCGGACCCACGCCTGCAGCACCTGCCGGTCATCGTCGTCTCCACGGCCGAGCACGACGACGAGATCGCCCGGTCGATCGAGCTGGGCGCCAGCGACCACCTTGGCAAGCCGGTGCGGGCACCGCTGCTCGCGGCACGCATCGATGCGGGTCTGGCCCAGAAGCGGCTGCGCGACACCGAGCTCGACCACCTGCGCCAGGTCGACGGGGTGATCGACGCTGCCGAGTCGATCCAGGCGGGTGACTATGACGTCAGCTCCCTGGAGCCGATCGCCCAGCGTGCCGACCGGCTGGGCACCCTCGCCAGAGTCGTCGTCCAGATGGCCGGCGAGGTCCAGGCGCGGGAGAGCGAGCTGCGGCGGCAGGTGACCGACCTGCGCATCGAGATCGACCGCTCGCAGCTGCACCGCCGCGTCAGCGAGGTGACCGACAGCGAGCACTACCGGCGTCTCGCCGAGCAGGCGGGTGAGCTGCGTTCACTCATCCGTGGCAGCGGCGAGGCGTCCGCAGACGGGGGCTCACGCCCGGGTTCGGCGCCCGACTGAGTCGGTGCCAGGATGAGCGCCATGCAGATCCGCAACGAGCACTTCGGCGAGGTCGTGCGCGCCTCCTTCGCCCGGCAGCTCTTCATGGAGCACCTGGGCGCCGAGCTGACCTCGGTGGAACCGGGCGCCGTGCAGATCGAGGTGCCGAACCGGTCGGCCCTGACCCAGCAGCACGGCTTCTTCCACGCCGGCGTGACGACGTCGATCGCGGACAGCGCCTGTGGCTATGCGGCGCTGACGCTGATGCCCGCGGGCTCGGAGGTGCTGTCTGTGGAGTTCAAGATCAACCTGATGGCGCCCGGACGCGGCGAGCGCCTCGTCGCCCGCTCGACGGTGGTGCGCTCCGGCCGCACCATCACGGTCTGCCAGGGGGATGTGTATGCCGTGGCACCCGACGGCGCGGAGTCGCACTGCGCCACGATGGTCGCCACGATGATGCGCGTCGAGGCACCCAGCCCGGACTGAGCCGGGGGTCAACGCCGGTCAGCTCAGAGCGTCACCTCGCCACTGATCAGCACCTGGGCCGCGCCGCCGACCCACACCTGCCCGTCCTCGGCGCGCAGGTCGACGTGGCCGGCGCGACCGAGCGCGGTGCCCTGCCGGACCGTGAAGACCTCCGGCGCGAGCCCCGCACCGATCAGCCAGACACCGAAGCCCGCGTTGAGACTGCCGGTCACCGGGTCCTCGTTGACACCCAGGCCGGGGACGAACGCCCGCACCTCATAGTCAGCCGGTCCTCCTGGCGCATGCGCACCGATCACCCCCACATCCAGATCTCCGAGAGCCGCGAAGTCCGGCCGCAGGTCGAGCACCTCCTCGGCGGAGTCGAGCACCACTCCGACCCAGCCGGGACCGTTGTCGATCCACTGCGTGTGCCGGACCTGGTCGGGGCTGATCCTCAGCGCGGTGACGAGCTGGTCGAACACGTCCCGCTCCACCTCACCCGAGCGCAGGAAGCCTGGCGCGGCAAAGGCCAACTGCTCCTCGTCATACCGGACCCGGATCAGGCCCGCACCGCACTCCTGGGCCACCTCGCCCTCGGTCGCGGGCTGCCCACCTGCGGCGAGCCAGGCCCGCGCGCTCCCGAGCGTGGGGTGACCGGCAAACGGGAGCTCCTCGCTGACGGTGAAGATCCGCACCCGGTAGTCGGCTCCTGGCTGTGTCGGCGGCAGCAGGAAGGTGGTCTCCGACAGGTTGGTCCAGTTCGCGAACCGGGCGAGCTCGTCGTCGGACAGACCCTCGGCGTCGTGGACCACGGCCAGCGGGTTGCCGCGGCAGGGCTCGTGGGCAAAGACGTCCACCTGTGAGAAGCGCATGCGGTCAGTCTGCCCGGCGACGTGGCGTCCGGCGATCCGCGCGGGTGAGAGAGTGGGGGCAATGAACGTGCTGGGTGAGGTGGATGACGATGGCTGAGCAGGACCGGACGAGCGGGGGCGCGGGCGGTGAGGGCTTGGCGACCGGCGAGGCGGAGCAGCTGGTCTATGCGCTGGAGACACGCTTTGCGGCCCCTCTCGAGGCCGCAGCCGCGGCGGTGCGCGAGGCGGAGCGGGAGCTCACCGAGGCGCAGGAGCAGCTGGCGCAGGCGCAGCAGACCGCGACCGACGAGCGCTACACCTCCGACCCGCTGGTCTTCATGAGGGCCTCGGTCAGCGAGGAGGTGGAGGCGCTCGAGCGCAAGACGAACCCCAAGAAGCTGCGCACCTCCTATCGGTTCCTGCTCGACCGTGCGGTGGAGCTGGCCGCCGGCGAGGTGCAGGGGCTGCACGACGACCTGGCGGCCGCACGGCGGGAGCGCGAGAGCGGGCTCGAGGCGAGCGTGGCTGCCGAGCAGCGGGCCGTCGCGGGGCTCGAGGCGGCACAGGTGATGCACGAGCGGGTGCTGGCGGCGGAGCGCTCCGCCCGGCAGGGGCTCAGTCTGCTGGTCGACAAGCTCACGGTGGGCTGAGACCGCCAGGTCTCTTGACAGATAGGTAACTGACTGGTTACCTATCTGCATGAACATTTTCGCGGCGATCGCGGACCCGGTGCGCCGCAGCCTCCTGGAGCAGCTGGCGCGCGAGGGGCCCACCCGCGTGGTCGACCTGACGAGAGGTCGGGGCATCTCCCGGCCGGCCGTCAGCCGCCACCTGCGGGTCCTCGGTGACGCCGGGCTGGTGCGGGCGATCGACCATGGCCGGGAGCGGCACTTCGAGCTGGTCACTGACGCACTGGCCGAGGTCAGCAACTGGACGGCCACCCTGACCGCCAAGTCAGCATCGGCACCCCAGCCTCCCGTCGCCGGGCACCACCTTGATGCCCTCGGGCTTGAGGTGCGCCGCACGGTCCGTGAGCGGGGCACCCAACCCGGCACCCGGCATACCGCAGCATCCAGCACCGCGACAGGAGAGATCGCATGATCACCGGACGACCCGAGCAGCGCGACGGCCAGGACCACCTCGTCCTCGACCGCACCTTTGCGGCCCCCATCGAGGACGTGTGGGCGGCACTCACCGAGTCGGAGCGCCTGGGGCGGTGGTTCTGCACCTGGACCGGCGACCCGGAGACGGGCCGGGTGGAGGTCACCTGGGCCTTCGAGGACGACGCGCCGGTGGAGACCTATGTCATCGAGGAGTGCGCGGCCCCGCACCACCTGCGGGTGCGCAACCTGCACGACGACGCCGGTCAGGTGTGGATCCTCGACGCCCGGCTCCGCGAGGAGGGCGACCGGACCGTGCTGACCTTCGCGCAGGCGCTCACGGGAGACCACCCCGTCTCCGACGTCGGCCCTGGCTGGGAGTTCTATCTCGACCGGCTCGTCGACAGTGTGCGCACCGGGCAGGTCAGCTCGCTGGAGTGGAGTGGCTACGAGGCGATGAGTGCCGAGTATGCCGCGGCGTTCGGCGGAGCTGCGAAGGCCTAGCCCGACCGCGCTCACCGACGCTGCGGTCGTTGCCTAGCCGCCCTGGGAACCGGGCCGAGCCCTTCACCGGACCGGTCGATCCTTGCGCCACGGTCGGTAGGCACCAGTAGGGTCCCTGGCATGGATATGTTGACCGGCACACAGATCACCGAGGCCAGGCTGGCCGACTGGCGCAAGCTGGCACAGGGGCTCCATTCCCGCTATCTGGTCGACGACTTCGGTGCCGCCGCACGGTTCGTGACCGCGGTCGGTGAGGCTGGCGACGAGCTCGGACACCACCCGCGCGTGTCGATCGGCCAGGGCCATGTCGACCTCAAACTGGTCAGTGACGATGCCGTCTATCGCGAAGATGAGACCACCGAGCACGTCGTCGAGTGGGTGACGCAGCAGGACCTCGACCTCGCACGGGCGATCACGCAGGTCGCCGCCGAGCACCAGCTCGCCGCCGACCCGACCTCGGTCGGTGTCGTCGAGCTCGGCCTGGACACGGCGCGGTCCGCGACGATCGCTCCCGTGTGGGCCGCCCTGCTGACCGGCAACGCTGACGCGCAGGGCCACGGGTCGCCGAGCGACGAGATCCGGGATGCCACGGGACGGGTGCCCAACCTCTGGTTCGGTGATGCCGCTGAGGACGGGGCGCAGGGGCAGCGCTTCCACCTTGAGGTCTATGTGGCGCACGATGTGGCCGAGCAGCGGATCGCCGCTGCCGTGGCCGCTGGTGGCACCGTCGTCGACGACAGCGAGGCACCCTTCCTCACGGTGATCGCCGACCAGGACGGCAACAAGGGCGTCGTGTGCGTCGCCGAGTCCCCTGCGACCGACGCCTGAACAGGGCTGGCTCGTGGCGGTTGACAGCCGGCGAGGGCGGGTTGCAGGCCTCCGACGTGCCCGGCTGATCAGCCAGGAGTCGAGTTTTCCCAGGTGTTCCAGAACGTGATGTCCTCGATCGGTCCGCGAGCGGCGGGTCTGAAATCGGTGCCCTTGGTGTAGGCGACCGGCAGCATCGCGGCCTGGGTGAACCCGTCCGGGATGCCTAGCAGCTCAGCCGTTTCGGCCGCGTGCGCGAGGTGGAACGTCGTCCACACCGATCCGAGCCCGCGAGACCGCAACGCGAGCGAGAAGCTCCAGATGGCCGGGTGGATCGACCCGAAGAATCCGGCGGCCTGCTCGACGTTCGCCGGCTTTCCGGCGATGCACGGGATGACGAGTGCGGGCACTTTCTCGATCACGTCAACCAGGTAGCGCGCTGAGCTGCGCACCCGACCGGTCTGCGCGTCTGCCTCTTCGGCTCCCTTGGCGGCCATGTACTTCTCACCGACCGACTTGTAGAACTCGCCGAGCTTCGCGCGCTTGGCTTCGTCGGTGACCACCATCCAGCGCCACCCCTGGGAGTTGCTCCCTGTCGGGGCCTGGACGGCCAGTCGCAGACACTCCAGGATGATCTCGGGCTCGACCGGGCGGTCGAGATCGAGCCGTTTGCGCACCGCGCGGGTCGTGCTCAGCAACCAGTCGGCCGCCTGCTTCTGTTCATCAGCAATCGTCATGCGCCGAACCTAGCCCGTCGGTGGCATCAGGTGATGAGCGGCCAGGTGCCGCCGGTGCGCTCCTCAAACGTGCTGCGCAGTGCGGCGCCATAGCTCGTCCATGGTTCCCTAGATCTGCGGTCCTGCGTCGAGGCGCTCGCGCAGTATCGCTACCCCGGGACCGTCCAGGCGATCGAGGTATGCCGTGCGTCCGGACATCGTCATCACGAGCGCGAGCGTGGGTCCGGTCACGACCGCTCCGGCGCCGGACTCGAAGTCACCGTCGGTGGCTCGCAGCGCCAGCCCACGGACCGTGGACCTGCTCGGGACTGCGAAGTCCCGGGAGGAGAAGAACTCGGCGACGGCCGTCAGGGCGAGCAGGTCGGGCTCGTGGTCGATGCCTAGCGGCACCCGGATGTCCTGGCCGTGGACCAGCACCTCGCCCAGGAAGGCGGCGATGTCACCGGTCGGCGCGATCGTGCTGCCGACGACCTCCTCGAAGCGGGCGAGGGTCTTAGCCGGGGAGGCTCCGAGGTGCTCGCGCAGCCGCCGGTCGTTGTGGACCGCGGGACGGAAGCCGGCGGCGACGATGCTGCGGATCCACCGCACACGCCCGACACTGGCGGCGGCGGTGAGGTGGGCGACGACGTGCTCGACGTCCCACTGGGGGCAGAGCGAGGTCGTGCGCCACTGATCGTCGCTGAGGACACTCAGGTCCGCCACCAGGTCGGCTCGAGCGCCGTGAGTCATGGTCCACAGCGTGTCGGTGGTCGGTGAGGTCATCAGGCGTCCTCGGTCGAGGGATGGGTTGGCGGTCCGGCCTGGCGCAGCTGGTCCGCGCCGGGCCCGGTCAGCCGGGCCGGGTCGACCGCGCGGCCGGAGATCGCCAGGAGCAGGTCCACGGTCGTGCCGTGCACCTCAAGGCCCGCGCCGTGGGCGGTGCCGGCGTCCGGATCGACCAGCCGCAGTCCGCGAGCCCGCTCGCGACCACCGCCGAACCCGACCGGGGTGCGGAGCTGGTAGGCCAGGGCACGCACGGCGGCTGCGTGCGGGTAGGACCGCTCGATCCCGAGTGGCCGGCGGATGTCCTCGCCATGCACGATCGACTCGACCAGCCTGGTGTCGAGGTTCGCCGGCGGTGTCCTGGTCAGATCCGCGACCTGACGCAGTCTGGTCACCGTCTCTGTCGGGTCAGCTGCCTTCACCCGGGCGATGCCGCGCTCGTTGGCCCGGTCGAAGTCCAGCCGCGCAGCGATCAGGTCCCGCACGAAGGAGAGCCGTCCGGTCCGCGCCGTGTCGACCAGGTGCGCCAGGACGTCGTGGATGGTCCAGCCGGGGCACAGCGACGAACTGGCCCACTGCTCGGGGCTCAGCCCCTCGAGGTCGTCAGCCAACCGCCTGCGGTCCGCGTGCACGACGGACCAGACCTGCTCGGCTGACGCTCGCATGTGGTTCCCCTCCGTGACACCAACGTGATCCTGGACCATCACGACCTAACCTAGAGGCTCCTTGAGAGCGATAGCCCGATCCCCACGAGCACGCTGAGGATGAGGAAGGCGACAAACAGCAGGTATGCCGTGGCGACCAGACGCTGCTCCTGCCGGAAGGTGCGCACCGAGGCGGCCCACGACGCCAGCGCCCCCACGAGCAGCACGCTGCCGGCCACGACGAGCCAGACCTGGTCGAGGACGGTGCCGGTGAGGACGGCCAGGCTGCCGACATTCCAGGCCGAAAGCTCGAGCAGGAGCCGTGGCCGAGGTGCGGTCTCGACGGCAGGCAGCCAGGCGCGTCCCGCACCAAAGACCGCCTGCGCGACCCCGACCACGAGGACCAGATAGGCCGCGGCCCAGGAGCCGTGCTGCAGATCCAGGGGCCCGGTGACCGCGGCCACCAGTCCACCGGCGATCACACCGAGGAGCGCGATGACCACAAAGGGACGCGCCACCCGCCAGCGCGCGCGGGAGATCACCAGGTCGCCGGAGCCGTTCACCCCTCCACTGTGCCAGGGCCCGTGGGACGGTCTGCCGCCGGTGAGAGCTGAGGGCGTCGCCCCGCCCATGGGCGGGCCGCCTCCAGCTGGGACGCGAGCCGGAGCAGCAGTCCCTCCGAGCCGAGCCGCCCGACGAACTGCGAGCCGATCGGCAGGTCGTCGGGCGTCCAGTGCAGGGGCACCGACATGGCCGGGCGACCGGTCATGTTGGCGAGCTGGGTGTAGGGGACCCAGCTGTGGTTGGCGCCGATGATCTGGTCGATGAGGGACGTAAACCGCAGCAGCCCAGTGCCTTTAACCTTGATGAGCCTGGCCTGCAGCACCTGCTGTCGCGGTGGCAGGTCGAAGGCACCGATGCGGGGCGGCGGGGTCGCGGTGGTCGGGGTCAGCAGCAGGTCGTGGGTCTCGTGGAAGGCCACGAGACGCCGGATGTGCACCTGCCTGTTCTCGAGCGCCTGGATCAGCTCCATCGGTTTGGTCGCTCGACCGAGGGCGGCCATGGTGAGGGTGTCAGGCTCGAACTGCGAGTCGTCCGCGCCGCTCGCCTGTTTGGCGAGATCGAGCTGATACGCGGCATACGCAAACCAGATCGTGAGGAACTCCCGGGCCAGCGCGGCGTCGTCGAACGGTGGCTGCTCGAGCTCGACCACCTCGTGGCCCAGCTCGGAGAGCAGCTCTGCCGTGCTGCGCACGGCGGCGATCGCCTCAAGGTGCGGGTCGGCGTTGATCGAGCTTGCGGTGGTGAGGGCGATCCGGAGCCGGCCGGGGTCTTGCCCGACCTCGTCGGAGTATGCCGTGCTCGGTGCGGCGATCGGGTAGGGCGACTCAGGGGCCGGCCCGACCAGCACGTCCAGCATCCCCGCCGTGTCACGGACCGACCTGGAGATGACGCCGTTGGTCGCGATGCCATCCAGCGACTCCGACTGCGCCGGACCCGACGGGACCAGACCGCGCGAGGTCTTGAGGCCGAAGAGCCCGCACGCGGAGGCGGGGATGCGGATGGACCCGCCGCCGTCGCTCGCCGCTGCGCACGGCACGATGCCCGCCGCCACAGCCGCGGCCGACCCACCGGACGAGCCACCGGGGGTGTGATCGGTGTTCCAGGGGTTGCGGGCGGGACCGTAGACCGCTGGCTCGGTCACGCCCTTGGCCCCGAACTCCGGGGTGTTCGTGCGGCCGAAGATCACCAGACCTGAGTCAAGCCACCGTTGCACCGCCGTCCCGGTCTCGGAGCGGGGCAACCCGACCAGTGAGCGGCTGCCGTCGCTGCACGCCTGACCCGCGACATACTGCCCGAGGTCCTTGAGGAGGAACGGGACCCCGGAGAACGGCCCCTCTGCACCCTCGGCGACGACCGGCGGGTCGAGGTCCATGACGACGGCGTTGAGCTGGGGGTTGACCTCGTCCCGGCGGCGTCGCGCCTCGGTGAGAAGCTCATCGGGCGTGACCTCGCCCTGACGGACTAGAGCGGCCAGAGAGACCGCGTCGTGCTCCTGGTAGTCCTGCACGTCGCCTCCGCGGGATGGTGAGTTCTTGCGATGAAAGCCTAGTGTCCACGCCGGTCGCCCACGGCCAGGATGAGGACCACGAGGATGGGCGCGGGCTGGGGCCAGCTGCACGAGTGCAGTCGGCTGCGCAGGAAAAGGGTCGCTTCTCGTGCTGCCATCGCGCAGGATGCCCGCATGGACTTCCCAGACTTCGTGCGCGCCGGCAATCAGGCCGTGGACCCGGCGCTGTACGACATCGAGAACGGCGCCATCGATCGACCTGGTGTGCTGTGGAGCGAGCTCGTGAGGCTGGCCCCCTGGCCGGGTCGCGTTCTGCTCGATCTGGGCTGCGGCTCAGGCTTCTGGCTGCCGCGGTATCAGGAGGCGGCCGAGGTGACTGGGGTCGAGCCCGACTCCTCGCTGCTGGATCTGGCCCGAGACAGGCCCGGCCACGCGCAGGTCCTCCACGGCTCCGCCGAGCACATCCCGCTGCCTGACGAGTCGGTCGACGTGGTGCACGCCCGCTTCGCCTACTTCTTCCCCCACACCGACTTCGATCCCACACCGGGTCTGGTCGAGGTCAGCCGCGTGCTCAAGCCCGGCGGCAAGCTCGTCGTGATCGACAACGACACCGAGGAGGGTGAGTTCGCCGACCTGCTCAAGGCCAGCCCCTGGGCAGCCACCCAGGGCCAAGACACCTACGCACGCGACTGGTGGACGAGCAAAGGGGCGGACACGACCCCGGTGATGAGCTCGTGGGAGTTCGACTCCCGCGCCGACCTCGAAGCCGTCCTCCACCTGGAGTTCCCCCGCGACGTGGCCGACAACTGGCTCCGGGCGCATCCTGACCGGGTGTGCCTCAGCTACGGCTACCTGCTTCACACCTGGAGTCGAGACTGAGGCATCCACACACGGGGCGCGGCAGGTCATGAATCAGCCAGGGACTGCATGCCCGCTACCTGGTCGACGACGTCGGCACCGGTGCACGGGTCGTCGCTGCGGTGGGCGAGGCAGGCGACACGCTTGGCCACCATCCGCAGGTGTCGATCGGTCATGGGTACGTCGACCTCAAGCTGATCAGCGACGATGCCATCTACCGCGAGGACAAGGTCACCGAACACGTCGTCGAATGGGTGACCCAACTGGACGTCAACGACAGCAACGCACCCTCTCTCACCGTCATCGCCGACCAGGACGGCAACAAGGGAGTCCTATGCGTCGCCGAGTCCCCCGCGGCGGACGACTGAACCGCCATTTTGCGTGACTTGCGGTGCGTGGACCCAACTCGCCAAGGAGCGACATGCACACCGAGCCGTCATACGTGATCGCGCCCCTCAGCACCGACACGTGGCCCGCCTTCGCGGCCATCGCGTGGGCCGAGTACGGCCCCCCGGTCGAGCTGCCCAACATCCACCACCGCAAGCAGTACGACGCCACCAAGACCGTGGACCCCGACTACCGGATCACCCGCGTCTTCGTGGACAAGCGCCACCGGCGACAGGGCGTGACGGAGCTAGCGATCAGCGGTGACGACCGGCCCAAAGGCCTGAAGAACTGCGTCATGGTGAAGACGGTCGAGCCCGCCTGAGGCTCAGGCGTGCAGCGAGGGTCGATAGGTGAGCTCTTGGGTGTTGCCGTCGAGCGTCCGGCTCTCGATCAGCTCGAGGTCAAAGTCGGCCGAACCCTGGAAGATCAGGTCCGTGCCGGTCTGACCGGTGATGACGGGGAAGATCGTGACCTGGACGCGGTCGACCAGGCCGGCGGCCATCAGTGCCCGGTTCATCAACAGGCTGCCGTGCGAGCGCAAGGGCACCTCGGACTCCTCCTTCAGCCGGGCGACGACATCAACAGCGTCGCCACGCACGATGGTCGCGTCCGGCCAGTCGAGAGCGTCCTCGAGCGTGGACGACACCACCGTGGTCGGCATGGCTCTCATTCGGGTGTTCACCGGGTCCAGGTTCGTCACCTCCCCGGTGCTGGGGCCGATCATCTGCACGAACTGCCGGAAGGTGGTCGCTCCGAGGACCATACGCTGCTCCCCCGCATACAGAGCCAGGCGACGGTCGAGGAACTCAGGACCCTGTTTGCCCCAGTAGGCGCCCCAGTCGCCGCCGGGGCCGTAGGAGCCATAACCGTCGAGGGTGGAATAGACGTCGAAGGTGTATGTAGCGGTCACGAGGCTCTCCTCCAACGCGGTTGATCGGGCATGTAGAGGCAGACTCGGGACCGCGGCGAATCTCATCGTCGTGAGGGGTGGTCGCCGGGCCAGCGCCCGGCCCGGGCGTCTACCGCCACCTGGTCCATCGCGGACCTCGCCCACTGCGCGGTGGCCCGGAACGACCCGATCCCGTACTGAGCAGTGAGCCCGAGCGGACCTCCGGACGCGGCCCCGGTCGCCTCCTGGAGCCGCAGGACCTCCTGACTGAGACGCTCGGCCTGGGCCGTCGCCGCCGCCTCGGTGTGCCGGAGCACCTCGATCGCGTCCTCATGGTCCAGTGCCGGCAGCAGGAACAGCCGCAAGGCGTGCTCGTTCCTCACCCCACCCCTGGACTCCGGAGGCGTGGTGAGCCAGCCGCGCAACTCGGCCAGACCTTCGGCCGTGCACCGGTAGGCCGTGCGCCCCCGAGCGCCGCGAGCGGCGACCTCGATCAGCCCCTCCTCCTCGAGTCCGCGCAGCTCTGGGTAGATCTGACTGTGCTTGGCGTCCCACGCGTAGGCGCCGATGACTTCGGCGAACCTCCGCGCGAGGTCGTAGCCGCTGCTAGGACCGTCCAGCAGAAGTCCGAGGATCGCGAACCGAAGTGCCATGAAACCTACTGTATATACCGATCTCGACATGTCAATATCGATATGTCATGATTTATCGGTGACAGGGGAACACAACGACGCGCCAGCCGGGAGAAACCAGCCCACATCCTGGCTCGCTGCCTTCGTCGCAGAGCTGGTCCTGGACGTCGGCCTCGGGCTGGGGACCTACTGGATCGCAAGGGCGGCCGGCTGGGAAATGGTGCACGCCCTTGTCCTCGGCGGTGCGGTGGCCGGGCTTCGCGCCGGCTGGACGGCGCTGCGTTCCCGGACCGTCGACACCTTCCTAGTCATGGTCGTCCTCTCCTTCCTGCTCACCGTGACGTTGTCCTGGTGGTCCGGGGACGCCCGGGTGTTCCTGCTCAAGAGCGCTGCCACTGCGGGCCTGTTCGCCGTGGTGGCCGGCGCAAGCCTGTTCTGGGGCAGGCCGCTGCTGTTCTTCATCGTCCGGAGGTTCGTGGCACCTGGCCAGGCCGGCCGAGCCGAGTGGGACCTGCTTTGGGAGGAGAGCAGCCCGTTCCGTTGGTTGCACCGCCGGATCACCGCGGTCTGGGCCGTGACCTATCTGGTCGCCACAGCCGGGCAGATCGTCACCATCTTGCTCGTCGCGGTGGAGGTGTCGGTCCCCGTCCTGCGCACGGCCTCCCCTGCCCTGACCGTGTTCCTGGTCGCTTGGACAGCCTGGTACACAGCACGCGCCGAGCGGAGCCTGGACCGCCCCCTGCTGGACTCTGAAATCACCGCCCCCAAAACCAACTGAACGCCGAGCAACCTCAGGACGTGGCACGCTGCGCGCGATCCACGAAGTACTCGTCCGCTTCGGGCACCTGGTCTTCAAGACGCGTATCCCCGAGCGTTGCGCCTGGCAAGAGCGGGCGGGGGCCGCCGACATCGGGGCGCGGGCGGCTACGTTGGGTCAGCTCTGCAGGGACTCACCACTGGGGACTCTCGCTTGACGAGGTCACACGCCGTGAGCTGTGGGTGTGGCCCCCACCGGATACCTCGAGTGGCGACCCCCCGACCATACGAAGCGCCGCTGTCGCCGCTGCCACTGCTCAGCGCGGTCGAGGCGGCGCCCGCATGACCGCGGCGAGCACGGGGTCGCACTGACCCTCGAGCACGCGCCCGACCTGGTGCTGACCGACCTACAGATGCTGAGCATGGGCGGCCTGGACACGATCCAGACCGCCATCGGTGTCGACTCTCAGGCGCATCCCACTGTCCCTCAAGGTTGCGGTGGGCCTCCCAGTACTCGTCACAGACTGGAGCCGCTCCTCGACCCATGCCCCATTCTTGCGCACAGCGGCATGTCAGTGCTTCGGACGAAGGACGCTGTACATGTACATGTCCTTGCGTTCGTCCCCGATCTTCTGCCAGGACCGCAACAGTCCCTCACGCTGATAAGCGCAGCTCTCGGCCGCACGCCACGATCCCTCGTTCCACGGCTCGACGTAGAGCTGAACTCGGTCGATCCCATCAAGGGAAAGCGCCCACGACGTCAGCGCCTGAAGTGCGGTCGCAACGTACCCGCGCCTGCGGAAGTCTGGCGCCACCCAATAGCCCGTGCTCGCCCGACCCTCATCAACGTCACGCAGCCACAGCCCGATCGAACCGACCGCCCGGTCTGTCGCCAGGTCCGCGATGGCGAACGAGTAGCCAGCTCCCGTGGTCAGTCGGTCGTGCTGTCTCGCGATGTACGCCAGGGCGTCGTCCCGGGTTCCGCTGCTTGGCACGGTCGTGATGAGCGGGATCAAGGGGTCGTCAGCGACCGACTGCACGAGGGCGACGTCACGGTCTTCGAACGCACGAAGGACCACGGCGCCCTGACTGAGGCGGGGCATGTCGCTGGGGAGCATCGCGTCAGTACATCAGACGGAAAAGGAGAGGCACCGAAGCGATCTCGGGCTGCGCAGCCGCGCAGAATGGCACACGAAGCGTGTCGAGATGCAGTGAAGACTGCACTCCCGGCGCCGAGCCCGCCTGAGATAGCGTTCCCAGCATGACGTTGACTCATGTGAGACGTGGACGTGGCAGCCCACTGTTGCTCGTGCATGGTCTGGGCGCAGGGTGGCGATCTTGGACCCCGATCATCGACGAATTGGCGGAGCACCGTGAGGTGATCGCTGTCGACCTACCGGGGTTCGGGCAAACGCCACCTTTGACCGGCGAGGTCTCGATCGCCACCCTGACCGACTCCGTCGCGGACTTCATCCGC
This sequence comes from Ornithinimicrobium cryptoxanthini, assembly GCF_023923205.1. NCBI lineage: Bacteria > Bacillati > Actinomycetota > Actinomycetes > Micrococcales > Ornithinimicrobiaceae > Ornithinimicrobium > Ornithinimicrobium cryptoxanthini. The sequence continues at coordinate 3,697,097 of NZ_CP099490.1, forward strand.
GAACAGGGGCTGGACGGAGTCGCCACGGTCGGCCAGTCGATGGGCGGCCGAATGGTGCTCGAGCTCGCGCGACGGGGAGTCGGCGGCGACACCGTGGCTTTGGACCCCGGCGGCTTTTGGAACGACCGCGAGCTCTTCGTCTTCGGCGCCACGCTGCGGCCGTCGATCGCACTGGTCCGAGCCCTGCGCAACAGGTTGCCAGCATTGCTCGGCACCTCTGCGGGCAGGACCTTGCTGTTGGCACAGTTCTCGGCGCGGCCCTGGGCGCTCTCGCGCGAGACAGTGTTGCCGGATGTGCGCGGGCTGGCCGAAGCCCCGTCGACTGGCGCTGCCCTAGACGCTCTGACCAAAGGGCCCAAGCAACGGGGGGCCCCGGCAGGATCAGTGCCCGGCCGAGTCACGATCGGTTGGGGGCGTCGTGACTTGGTGACCGTGCCGAGACAGGCGGCACGTGCGACGGAACTATTCCCCGACGCGGTGCTGCACTGGTTCGAGCGATGCGGCCATTTTCCACAATGGGACGCGCCGCACGAAGCGACCCAACTGATCCTGGACAGCACCGATTGAGGCCGTTGCTGCCAGCCGACGAAAGCACTTGTCGCTGTCGGCGGAACGGCTTCCGGGACGTGAGAGTCAGAGTCAGCGCAGCAACTCGATGTAGCACTCAGGTCCATGCGTCCTGGCGAGGCCAGCGTCGGTGGTCAGCAGTGCAGTGGCACCGGTCATTTCGGTCAGGGCGACGTAGGTGGCGTCATAGCCGCTGAGCCTGTGCCTCAGTGCCCAGATCCTGGCTCGCAGCCAGTCAGCGGGAAACCTGGTCAGGGTCAACTGGGTGAAGCCTTCGAGCGCCAGGACGCCTTGTTCTTCGCTAAGGACTCCACGGCGGACCAGGCCCCGCAGCACGTGGGTGACTTCGCTGTCTATGAGGTGTGGGGCCGCCAGCTCCTCTTCACCGAGCGTGTCAGGGTCGAGGTCACCGGCGAGCAGTTCTACCACGACGCCGGCGTCGACGATTCTCAATCGCCGCGCCCTTCGTGCAGCACTGCCAAGATCGTGTCGCGGTCTGGACGTCCCTGGACCTTCGCCTGGGTTCGGCGAACGACCGCGGCATTCTCTCGCACGACTTGCGGGCGTTTGGCGAGGTGGTCCAGTTCTCTCAGCATGTACTTCGTCAGCGACAGTCCCTGCGCCTCCGCGGCCTTGACGAGGCTGTCGTGGACGTCGTCGGGAACATCGCGGATGTGCATGACCTTGGGCATGGAGCAATCCTAGCGTGAGTGGGTGCACGTTGCACCCACTGTTACTAGCCAGGGTGCCGCCTCGAGGCTTTCGATCCTGTAGTGCCGCGTGTGGTCAGATCACGCGCACATCTATCAGGTCCTCAAGTCCGCCGAAATCATCCGGGTTGCGGGTGTACAGAGCAGCGTCATGCGCATGGGCGGTAGCCGCGATCAACAGGTCCATCGTGCGTCGACGCGGTTTCCGTCCGGCTTCTACGACCGCGGCCGCGAGGCCTGAGTTTGTTCATCCCCAAGAAGCCCTGGAGCGGGCGAGGCGCTGACCAGCGACGACGCGGTGCCTGGGGCCGGTTCTCACACACTAACCCGGCCCACTTCAGTCGCATCGCTGGCGTGTGACGACGCCGCTGGTAGCCGAATGTCAGTCCTCGACGACCTGTCAACGGTCGCGGCCCTCGCCTTCTGCGGCGCTACCGTCGCTCGTGGCCAGAGATCGACGCCGTTCGTCCTCGCTTGGTCCGCGGAAGTCAAGGAGACGCGCCGGTGCCGGAAGAGAGCGGAGGCGCCTACCTACCCAGAACGTCCCGAGATGCTCGATCCGGGCCGCAAACTCACACACTAAGCAAATGAACAAACTCAGGCGCGATCAACAGGTCCATCGTGCGTCGACGCGGTTTCCGTCCGGCTTCTACGACCGCGGCCGCGAGGCGGCCGTAACTGGCCGCCACTACCTCGTCGAGGGGGAGAGCATCGAATCGGCGTTGAAGAATACTGAGGCGCCGAAGGCGTTCGGCGCGTACCTCAGCGGACCTGGCAACCAGGACCCCGAAGTGCAGCTCGGCCAGCGTGACAGCGCTGATGGCCAGGACGCCGGGTATTGGCGTGACGTCCTCGGCAATCACCACGCTCGTGTCGAGCAGGCCCCGCTCGTCCGCTGCCGTCTGCTCAGTCACTGCTCTGCCCAGGGGTCGCGAACGGTGTCCTCGACCAGGTCTCGATCAGCCTTCCAGTCCGCATCGGCAGGGCCGGCGAACAGGTCCGTGACGTCATCCCAGCGGTGCCAACGGTTCTGCCCAGCTGGCACGAGTCGGGCGCTGGGCCGACCGGAGACGGTGATGATGATCTCCTCGCCTCGCTCCACGCGTCGCAGAAGTCCGGAAGCGTCCTGTCTCAGCTCACGAAGTCCAACCGTTTCCATGACCCCATGGTAGCGCTTGTGCTACACGCTCGCTCACTTTGCCTGTCGCGCGCCACTCGGGGGCGGTGCAGTCACGTGGTGCCGCGCACGGCGAGGCACTCGGGTGAGCAATCAGTTCGCCTCGACGATCTCGAGCACGCAGTCAATCCCCTTCGGGACGGCGGCACAGTCGTGGTGGGGCTGGCCCACGGGTGCTCCGACGGGGACCGCCTGTTCATGTCGGCAACCCCTACGACGCTGACTAGCGTCGTCACCCTTGCCCGCAACGGCCGGGCAAGGGATAGGTCTCCCGCCGCCGCCCGGCGCATCAGTGTGGCTCGCGGCACCGCTGGGAGGAAGGCTGACTCGCGCGCGGGTTGCGACCCCGCCGCCTCCATTCATAACATGCAAGCCTAAGAACTCGCTTGAGTCATAACACACGATTTATGAAACATACGAAGCGCGTTTGCGAAATCTTCGCTGCATCTCGACAACAATCAGCTAGAAGCTGTTGGCCATGTTCGTGAACCGTGAATAATGTCCCTGGAACGCAACGACAATCGTGTCAGTGGGACCGTTCCGGTGCTTGGCCACGATCACGTCGGCCTCACCTTCGCGAGGCGACTCTCTTTCATACATCGATTCGCGATGAAGCAGGATGACAAGGTCGGCATCCTGCTCGATCGAGTTGTGCACCGCGATGCCATTCGCGACGAAGTTGTGTGTCCCGAGGACGGTGGCATCGAAGACCTCCTCGACCCCGTCCAGCTCGACGGTCCTCACGGCGTCCCAGAAGATGTCGTTGGTGGCTTCCATTTCGAGCTCAGCGCTGTCCAGCACTGCCGCGACTCGAGCGAGTCGCTCGCGCGACGGGGCCGACTTGTAGAGCGTCGTGCCGCAATACTGCGTCCCGAGTGCGGCCTGGACCTCGCGGGCGGTCATGCCCTGCTCCGCCAGCTCTGCGCGGACGGTGTCCCACACCTGGGCTGGCACCGTGTCGACATTGGTGTTGCCCTGACGGTCACGGATGATCTCCAGCAGCGCGGCAGCCGAGGTCGACTGTCCTCCGTGCACCCCAATCTCCTGGAGAAAGCGGCGCTGGCTGTCGGCGCCGGAGATGTCGATGCTGTAGCCGTCCCGGTAGCCGTCCTTGTGGACGGTGCGGGTCCGGGTTGAGATGCCGAAGCGCAACAGCAGCGTCGACAGGTCGTCCACCAGTCGCCGGCTTGTGGAGTGGTAGTAGATGCGCCCACCTCGCTGCCCCTTGGTGACCGTCACCGAGCCGTCGGTGGACCAGATGTGGTTGAGGAACAGCGCAATCTGGCGCTTGGGCGCGTGGAAGATCCCCGCTGGGACGAACTTCTCATGGCTACGGAGACCAAACAGGCCCATCCCGTCCAGCCACTCCGCGATGGGGTTGCGGCGACCCCGCGCGAGCCGGTAGGGGGCACGCAGGCGGAGTGTGGTGCAACCTGCCGCGGGATATTCATCGCGCACCGCCATGACACCAAAGTGCATCGCCGCTCGCGTCACGGCCCGCAGGTTTTCCTCATCAATGGACGCATAGCGCAGGGGTTGCCGCTTGACCATCGAGCCGTCGCCCAACATGTGCGCCAGGAGCACCACCTCATCGTCGACCCACGGATCGTGCTGCTCCGGCGCCGGCACGTGCCGCGGGACGGCGAGGCGGTCTCCCGTCCGCAGGTCGCCGAGCGCCCGCCAGCCGTCATAGGTCAGGAACCGATGGTTCTCCGTCGCGCGGATCGTCTTGCCCGAGGAAAGCGTCATGCGAAACACCGGCTTCTGTCCCGTCGAGAAGACGTGCGTGACATGACGACGCACATAGCGCAACGAGTCGTCGAGCGCCCACACGGGGATGTCACACTCCCCCGACTCGTGCAGTTCGCCGAGGGTGACCTGCGCGCCGGTGTCGGCTCGGAGCACCCGCGTGTCGGCGGTGAGGCAGCCCGACTCACGAAGGTCCGACATCTGCGGTTTCTTGTCCGTGCGCTGCTCCGGACCACGGTTGAGCTGAGACAGTGCGATCACGGGGACCTCAAGCTCCTTGGCGAGCAGCTTGAGCGCACGGGAGAACTCGGCGACCTCCTGCTGGCGCGACTCCACGCGCTTGCCCGAGCTCATCAGCTGCAGATAGTCGACGATCACCAGCTTGAGGTTGTGACGCTGCTTGAGCCTGCGGCACTTGGCACGGATCTCCATCAGCGACATGTTGGGGCTGTCGTCGATAAACAGCGGAGCGCCGTGGATGCGTCCCTGAGTCTCGGCGATGCGCGACCAGTCCTGGTCACGCATCGTGCCCTTGCGCATGTGCTGCAGCGGGATCTCGGACTCGGCGGAGAGCAGCCGCATGGTGATCTCCGTGCGGCTCATCTCCAGGCTAAAGACAACCGTCGCCAGATCACTCTTGATCGCGGCAGCACGGGCGATGTCCAGAGCCAGGGTGGAGTTGTGCGTCGGGATCATTGATCGGCCCGCGAGGTAGAGGTGATCGTGGTTGTCCACCTGCACACAACGAACGGGCACGCTGGGCACCGGCCTGACTGCCGTGACGAAGACTGAGTCCCGTCTCTGGAAGGTCCGCACCCGTCGTTCCTTGTGGACCAGTTTCTTTCGCTCGAGGCGGAAGACATCCTCATCCGCAGAGAACGTCAGCGTGTGCGCCACCGACGACTCCGGCGTGTGGCCACGGACTTTCTTCTGGGACCAGCCGCAGCGGTAGCCCAGCCCGAGGATGAGTTCATGCACGTCAGCGGCCAGACGCTCCGAGGTCGAGGTGAACTGCGCGCACCCGCCCCCCGTCACCGTGCCGTCGGTGTCGAGGAGGCCCGCCAGCAGTGCTCGGCGCTGGCCTTCGCTGGCACGGAGGTACTCGGGTGGGATGTGCTTGTTGCCCAGGACGCCGATCGTGCGCAGCAGCGCCTTGACTGACCCGTGGCTTGCATTGCAGGCACGGCAACGACGCGTCCCAGCCGACGGTCTCCCGCAGTCTGGACAGCTGGCCACGGACGGCTCGCCGAGCCCGCGGGAGCGTCCGCCGCAACTGCGCCCGCACGTCTTGACCTGTGATGTCTGGGGCACGAAGACGGCGCCACACACCACGCAGCAGCGCTCGGCAATCGGGGACTTGGGGAGGAGCAATGAGTAACTCATCCCCCCAAGAGGTTTGACCTCGATCCCGGAGGCTTCCAAGTGCATCACCAGCTCCGGATCGGCCGACGTGAGCCGGGCACCGGCTGTCTCCCCGTCACCGAGCCAGGCACCAAGCACATAGGGCGACACAGGGAGGTCAGCCTCGGCAAGATCGAGCGGCTTGGTCAGGGTGATGCTGTGGTTGAGGCGCGCGTCAGCGGTCTTGCAGCGCAGGGTGTCTGCAATCTCCCTCGTGGTGCGCACGCTCGTGGGCGCATCCCTCAGACCTCTGCGCTCCAGCCGGGTGCTGGTCTGCCAAAGGTGCTCGGCGTCAGCGACGATGACCGAACCGTCCGAGAACTCCACCTCGAAGCAGGGGCGCTCCGCCATGACGTCCGTCGCCGCCACCACAGTCGTTGGGCGACCGTCGGCACCGAGCAACTGGTCGCCCACGGCCACCTGGCCCATGGTCGTCCACCCGTCAGGCGTCACCAGAGGAGTGTCGAGCGCGAGAGCCTTGCCGACGGCTGGCCTAGCAGCGATGATCACCATCTGCCCGGGGTGCAAGCCGTTGGTCAGCTCGTCCAGGTCGGTGAAGCCGGTGGGCACCCCCAACATCTCGCCGGACGTGCCGGCAGCGTGCTCGATCTCGTCCATCGTGGGCTCGAGGAGGCTCGCCAGCGGGTGGTAGTCCTCCCCACCACGCTTGTCGGCCACGCCATAGACCTCGGCCTGGGCCATGTTGACGATGTCGTCGACATCGCCGCCGCCCTGGGCATAGCCCATCTGGACGATGCGGGTGCCGGCCTCGACGAGGCGGCGCAGCACTGCCCGCTCCGAGACGATCTGTGCGTAGTAACCGGCGTTGGCAGCCGTCGGCACCTGGTTGATCAGCTGGTAGAGATAGGTCGTGCCGCCGATGCGGGCCAGGTCCCCGCGCTTGCTCAGCTCGTCAGAGACGGTGACCGCATCGACCGGCTCACCGCGGGCATAGAGGTCGAGGACCGCCTCATAGATCGACTCGTGGGCCGGGCGATAGAAGTCGTGGGCCTTCAGCGTCTCGACGCAGTCGGCGATCGCGTCCTTGGACAGCAGCATGCTGCCGAGCGCGCTCTGCTCGGCCGCGACGTCCTGCGGTGGCAGCCGGTCCTCCGGCGGACCATCGGGCGCCTCGGAGTAGCTTGCCTCGAGCTCACTGAGCGACATGTGCCTCCCTCATCCGGATGCCGCTAGACAACCACTGACCACTGACACCCCCGAGCGGCAACCGCGACGAGCAGGTGATCGCCTCACGTTACGGCTCCGGCGGGCAACCCCCAAGCGAGCCTGTGGACAACCTTGGGGAGAGGCTGTGCAAAGGGTTGTGACTCGTCGTTCACAGTCTGTGCACAGGCCTGTGGACAACAAACTTTCTGAGGCGCGGCACCCAGGTTGAACTGCACAGACGTCCTCCACCGCATGTGGAGCAAAATTAGTGTGCCCACTGCGACCTAGACTTCCTGCGTGCCGACCGATCACCGCCGCGAGATCCTGCGGCTCGCCGTGCCGGCCTTCCTCGCGCTCGTCGCCGAACCCCTGTTCCTGCTGGCCGACAGCGCCATCGTCGGCTACCTCGGCACCGCACCACTGGCCGGTCTCGGCGTGGCGAGCGCCGTGCTGCTCACGGCCACGAACATCTTCGTCTTCCTCGCCTACGGCACCACCGCGGTCGTAGCCCGCCGCACCGGTGCGCACGACCAGAAGGGTGCTCTCGCTGCCGGGATCGACGGCATGTGGCTCGCCCTGGTGCTCGGCGTCCTGGCCACCATCGGGATCATCGCCTTCGCCGAACCGCTGATCCGCGCCTTCGGCGCGTCGGAGGCCGTGACCGGGCAGGGCGTGACCTACCTGAGCATCTCAGCCCTCGGCATACCCCCGATGCTGGTCGTGCTGGCCGCGACCGGGGTGCTGCGCGGGCTGCAGGACACCACGACGCCGATGGTCGCCGCGATCGCTGGGTTCACCGCCAACGCCGTGCTCTCCTTCGTCCTGGTCCACCCGGTCGGGATGGGCATCGCGGGTGCGGCATGGGGCACGGTCATCGCGCAGACGGGTATGGCGCTCGCCCTGGGCGCCGTCGTCGTCCGGGGCGCCCGGGGGCTGGGGGTGTCGCTGCGCCTGCACGGTCCCGGGGTGCTGCGCGCTGCCGGTGGCGGCGTCCCGCTGCTGGTCCGCACGCTCGCGCTGCGGGCCGTCCTGCTGCTCACCACCTGGTTCGCTGCCGGCCTGGGTGAACCACAGCTGGCCGCGCACCAGGTAGCGCTGACGGTGTGGAGCGCGCTGGCGTTCGCCCTCGATGCCCTCGCCATTGCCGGTCAGGCCATCACGGGCAAGGCCCTCGGTGCCGGCGACGTGCACGCCGTGCGGGCGGCGACGGCCACCATGGTGCGCTGGGGCGTGTGGTTCGGTGCCATCCTGTCTGTGCTCATCGTGGCGCTGCACCAGGTCATCCCGCTGGGGTTTAGTGCCGACCCTCAGGTGCGCGCCGCGCTGGCGGCCGCCCTGCTGATCGTGGCAGCCGGGCAGCCGGTCGCCGGCATCGCCTTCGTCCTGGACGGGGTGCTGATCGGCGCCGGCGACGCACGGTGGCTGGCGCTGGCCCAGATCGGGTTCCTGCTGGCCTATCTGCCGATGATCTGGCTGCTGCAGGCCTCTGGCGTCACCGGCATCACCGGGCTGGTGTGGCTCTGGGTCGCCTTCGCCGCGTTCATGGCGATCCGCGCCGCCGGTCTGTTCGTCCGCTCCCGCGGAGATGTCTGGCTCGTCACGGGGGCGGGACGCTGACGGACCGGCACCGGGCACTGACAGGCCGCTAGTGCTCGTCCTCGGGCTCGGGGGCCCACCCGTCCGAGGCGTCGCGGCCCACGGCATCGGGGATGTGGTCGCTCGGGGGCCCGAGGTGCACGTCGGAGGGTGCCACCTGACCGGTGCGGAAGCCCGCCCGGCCCACCATGTGGGCGCCCACCGGGATGGTCAGCATCTGGAAGACGCCGATCAGCACCAGCATGCCGATGTGCAGGCCGCCCTCCTTGCTCAGCGCCACGCCGGTCAGCACCATGAGCACGCCCAACACCTGAGGTTTGGTGCCGGCGTGCATCCTGGTCAGCAGGTCACGAAAGCGCAGCAGGCCGATCGCCGCCGTCAGGCAGAGCACGGCACCGCACAGGATCAGGATCTGGCCGATGATGTCGGTGATGGCATCCCAGTTCACGGCGCCTCCTCACCCTCGAGCGAGTCCGGCTCGTCGAACTCGACCGGATAGTCCCGGTCACGCGCCACGAACCGGGCCACCGCCACCGACCCCATAAAGCCGACCAGGGACAGGGTGATCAGGATCGGCAGGGTGCTGGTCCCGTCCACCAGGGCCGTCTGGGCACCGAGCGCGCAGATCACGATCGAGACCAGGACGTCAGAGGCCACCACGCGGTCCAGCACGCTGGGACCGGTGACGATGCGGACCACGGTCAGCAGGGAGGCCAGGACCAGCAGTATGCCGATCGCCCAGGTCACGATCTCGGTGAAGCCCATCAGCCGCTCACCTCCCGACGTCGTCGCGGGTTGAGGGCCGCGTCCGGGTCGGGGTCGAAGGCGCGCAGCACCCGGGCCTCCTGCGCGAGCACCCGGTGGCGGATCTCCTCCGCCTCCTGGCGGGTGCTGATGTCGAGCACGTGCAGGGTGAGCAGGCGGCGCTGTCCGTCCAGGTCGACGACCACGGTCCCCGGCACGAGTGCCACCATCTCGGCCGTGATGGTCTGGAAGAGGTCGTTGTCCGAGCGCAACCGCAGGTCGACGACGACCCCGCCGACGGTCGGTCCGGGCCGGATCGCAAACCAGGCCACCTGCACCGACGCGGTCGTCATGTCCCACAGGAAGCGGGCTGCGAGCACCACGAACGGCCACGGCCGCAGGCGCACGCCCACCACGAGCGAGGGCAGCGGGAAGACCACCTGGACCACGAGGGCTGCCAGCAGGCCGGCCACGATGTTGCCGAGGGTCACCTCTCCCATCAGCATGACCCAGACGATCGTCAGCAGGCCCAAGGAGGACCACTGGACGTCACTCGTCCTGCGTCTCACCGGAACCCCTCCCCGAGCACGGCCAGCAGATAGGGCTCGCGCAGCAGCAGGTCGAGCGAGGCGCGCTGGGTGATGTCGAACAGCGGACCGGCGACCGCGGTCAGCACCAGGGTGAAGATCACCAGTGCCGTCGTCGGCACCACCACGCCGGCTGCCATGGCGCGGCTCTTGCCGGTGCGGGCGGGCGTAAAGGTCATGCCCTCCTCCGGCTGGGGCGGCGCCCCCCAGAACGCGCGCCCCCAGACCCGGGCCACGGCATACAGCGTCAGCAGGCTGGTGACCACCGACCCGACGACCAGGACCATCGCCAGCCAGCCGCCGTCCTGGACGCCGGCCTGCATCAGCCCCACCTTGCCGATGAAGCCGGAGAACGGCGGGATGCCACCCAGGTTCATCGCCGGGACGAAGAAGAGGATGCCGAGCAGCGGGCTGATCCGGGCCAGTCCACCCAGGTGCGAGGAGGCCGTGGTGCCGCCGACCCGCTCGACCAGACCGGTCACGAGGAAGAGCGTGGTCTGGATCGTGATGTGGTGCAGCACATAGAAGATCGCCGCGGACATCCCGGCGTCGCTGCCCAGCGCGATGCCGAAGAGCAGATAGCCGATGTGACTGATCAGGGTGAAGGAGAGCATCCGCTTGATGTCGTCCTGGGTGACCGCCCCGAGGATGCCGACGATCATGCTCGCGAGGGCGGCCCACATCAGCACCGTGTTGAGCGAGCCGTCCGGGAAGAGCAGGGTCTGGGTGCGGATCAGCGCATAGATGCCGACCTTGGTCAGCAGGCCGGCGAAGACTGCGGTCACCGGGGCGGGTGCGGTCGGATAGGAGTCCGGCAACCAGCCCGACATCGGGAAGACCGCGGCCTTGACGCAGAAGCCCAGGATCAGCAGCAGGTGCAGCACCACCGAGGTGTCGTGCGGGATCAGCTCCAGGCGGGTGGCCAGGATCGCGAGGTTCACCGTGCCGGTGGCGGCATAGATCATCGCGATGGCGATGAGGAAGAGCATCGAGGAGAGCAGGCTGACGAAGACGTAGGTGACTCCGGCGCGCACCCGTGCCTCGGTCCCACCGAGGGTGAGCAGCACGAAGCTGGCGGCCAGCAGCATCTCGAACCCGACATACATGTGGAACAGGTCGCCGGCCAGGAAGGTCGTGGACACCCCGGCGCTGAGCACGAGCATCGTGGGGTGGAACACCGGCAGCGGTGCGTGGCCGTCGCTCTCCTGGTCGAACGACGAGCGCCCCTGGCCGATGGAGTAGCGCAGGACCGCCATCGTCACGACCGTCGAGACGATCACCATCAGCGCAGCCAGCCGGTCGACGATGAGCACGATGCCCTCGGTCGGGGCCCAGCCACCGACCTGGACGACCTGCGGGCCGCGGACGTCGGCGGCAAAGAGCAGCACCCCGGTGACGACCAGCACCGCGGTCAGCACCGACATGCTGACGGCCCGCTGGATCCGGGTGCGACCGACGGCGGCCAGGTTGACCCCGGCACCGACGAGGGGCAGGACGACCGGCAGTGGCACGAGCCACGCGAACTCGTTCATCAGTCGTCCTCCTCCGCAAACTCGGCAGCGATGACGTCGGCGTCGTCCTCGGACTCGCCGGCCAGGTCGTTCTCCTCGGCCCGGCGGTGGATGCGCGCCGACTCCTCGTCGTCCTCGAGCAGGTCGTCACGACCGAGCTGCCAGGCCCGGTGTGCCAGCGCGAGCACGAACGCCGTCATGGCCAGGGTGATGACGATCGCGGTGAGCACCAGCGCCTGCGGGATGGGGTCGGCCATCGGACCGCCCTCCCCCTCACCCAGGATCGGCACCTCACCGGCCGGTCCGGAGGCGACCATGAAGAGCAGGTTGATCCCGTTGCCCATCAGCAGGAAACCGACCAGGGCACGCACGATCGAGCGCGCGAGCAGCAGATAGACCCCCGTGCCGATGAGCGCCGAGGAGACCAGGATCAAGGTGATGTTAGGGCTCATTCGCCCTCCTGTGCGATCTGCTCGTCGAGCGAGGAGCCCAGGGAGCGCAGGATGTCGAGCATCAGCCCGACGACCACGAGATAGACCCCGAGGTCAAACAGGAGCGAGGTGACCACATGGACGTCGCCGATGATCGGGATCGGGACGTCGAAGATCCAGGTGCGCAGGGGTGGTGAGCCGAAGAACATCGGGAGTATGGCGGAGGCCGCGGCCAGGAAGAGCCCGCCACCGAGCAGCAGACCGGGCATGACAGGCAGGGCCACGCGCAGCTCGTAGCCGCGACCGGCCAGATAGCGCAGGGCGAGCGCGAGACCAGCCACCAGCCCGGCGGCGAAGCCGCCACCCGGTGAGTTGTGACCGCTGAACAGCAGATAGACCGACCACAGCACGATGGTGTGGAAGACCAGGCGGGTGACCACCTCGAAGATCGTGGAGCGCCGGCTCGGGTCCAGCTCCTGGGCGGCCGCGATCCAGCGCTGCCCGCCGCTCTCCTCGGTCGCTGCGGTGGAGCGGTTGCGCCAGGTCTGTCGCAGGGCCCGACGGGCGCGCACGACGGCGTCTTGCTTGAGGAAGATGAGGCTGGTGACGCCGGTCGCGGCGGCCAGGACCACGGACAGCTCGCCCATCGTGTCCCAGGCCCGGACATCGACCAGGATCACGTTGACGATGTTGTCTCCGCCGCCATACTCCTTGGCCGTCTCGATCAGGCTCCTGGCGGAGGGCTCCTGGGAGCGCACGGCCACCGCGGTCATCGCGACGGCCGCGACGACGGCTCCCACCGCGACACCGAGGACGGCGCGCAGCCGGCGGGTCAGCACGCTGGGGTCGTCCGGGAAGCGACCGGACAGGCGCCGGATCACCAGGACGAAGACAACCAGGGTCACCGTCTCGACGAGCACCTGGGTCAGGGCCAGGTCGGGTGCGCCGTGCAGCAGGAACAGCATGGCGGTGCCATAGCCGGTGACGCTGACCAGGAATACGGCGCGCAGGCGGCGCCGGGCGCGGGTCGCGGCAATCGCCGCAAACACCACGACGACGCCGACCCCCACCTGAGCCGGTCGGTCGAACCAGGTGATGTCGTCCGGCCAGGTCACCCCGCGCACGAGCTGCACGGTGGGCAGGGTCACCAGCACCACGAGGATGATCGCGAGCAGCGTCGGCAGGGAGCCCCGCTGGAAGCCACCGGTGACCTCGAGCGCCAGCCGGTCCACGCCCCGCACCAGCTGCTGATAGACCCGCCCTGCATCTAGGGGGACCTGCAGCCGGCGCTGGAGGTGAGCCACCGGCGCGCTGCCCAGGAAGAGCAGGGAGCCCAGGACCCAGATCAGGGCCGAGACGCCGAGCGCCGGGACGAACCCGCTCCACAGCGCCAGGTGCGGTTCGTGGTCGGTGACGGGATAGGCGCTGGCGTAGCGGGCGAACTCGACCTCCAGCAGCGGTGAGGCCAGGCCGGCGACCAGCCCGGCCAGGCCCAGCACGCCCGGCACCGCCACGAGGAGCCGCTCCGGGGGGTGGGAGACCGTCGTCACCTGACCGGCGTCCCCCGCGAGCGCCGGGTCCTTGCGGGCGAACGCGCCCCACACGAACCGGGCGGAGTAGCCGAAGGTCAGCACCGAGCCCAGTGCCACCAGGAGCAGCACCACGACGTCGAAGGTCTCCCAGCCGCCGTCGGGATGCAGGAGTGCGTCGATCGCGGTCTCCTTGGCGGCGAAGCCCAGCACCGGCCCCACCCCGGCCATGGACAGGGCCGCAAGGATCGCGCCCGCGGTGAGCCACGGCATACGCCGACCGATGCCGGAGAGCCGGCGGACGTCACGGGTGCCGGTCGCGTGCTCGACGGTGCCCACGGTCAGGAAGAGGCAGGACTTGAACAGCGAGTGACTCAACAGCAGGCCGAGGCCAGCCATCGCCATGCCCTGGGTGCCGAACCCCACGAGGAGGGTGATGAAACCGAGCTGGCTGACCGTGCCGTAGGCCAGGAGCAGTTTGAGGTCGTACTGTCGCAGCGCGCGGTAGCCGCCGAGAAGCATGGTGTAGCCGCCGAGGATGATCACGAGGTAGCGCCAGACGGCCAGGTCGGCATAGGCCGGAGCGAACCTGGCCACCAGGTAGACACCGGCCTTGACCATCGCGGCGGCGTGCAGATAGGCGCTGACTGGCGTCGGGGCGGCCATCGCACCGGGCAGCCAGAAGTGGAACGGGACCAGGGCTGACTTGCTGACCGCGCCCACGATCAGGAGCACGACGCCGCCGGTGATCCACGGGCCTGAGCCGGGGTTGGCCAGGAGCTCGCTGATCAGATAGGTGTCCTGTGTCTCGCCGATCATGACGATGCCGACGAGCATCGCCAGCCCACCGAAGGTGGTGACCAGCAGTGCCTGCTTGGCGGCGGCGATGCTGGCCTTGCTGGTCATCACATAGCCGATGAGCAGGTAGGACAGGATCGTCGTGATCTCCCAGAACACATAGAGCAGGAGCATGTCGTCGGTCGTGACCAGGCCGAGCATGGCGCCGGCGAAGGCGGTCAGCGACCCGGCAAACAGGCCCAGCCCCTTGCCGCGCTCCCGGTCGTCGAAGTAGTGCGCGCAGTAGAGCAGCACCAGTGCCCCGACCGCCGAGACGATCAGCGTCATGAGCCAGGCCAGGGTGTCCATCCGGAAGTTCAGCGACAGGTCGAGCTCGCTGATCCACGTGAAGGTCTCCGTGGGTGGGCGCCCCGAGCTGATCGCGGGGTACTGCCAGGCCGCATAACCGGCGGTGAACGCCGGGACGGCCGCCAGCGGCACGAACGCCCGCGCTCCCATCAGTCGCACGAGCATGGGTGCGAGGATGCCCGCCACCGCGTGCACTGCGACCAGGACGAGCAACGGGCCTCCTCGGGTGGTTGGGCGGCGCAGCCGAGGCCCGGGTCAGTGGGTGCCCTCGACCCACGATCCGCAGGGGCGGAAGGGGGTTGGAGTCGCGGTCAGTTTACCTATAGCCGCCAGCCCAACGGCATGGTCCTTGAGGACACCGCCGGCGCGGTGCCGGCGACGGCCTGCTGACGGTGGTGCGGGCCCGGGCAGAGCAGAGGGGCCGGCCGGGATGACTCCCGACCGGCCCCTGGTGCTGCCTGCTCGCGTGGGCGGTGCTCACGCGAGTGGGGTGCTGAGTGCTCAGGCCTCCTGCACCACGACGGTGACGTCGACGGAGACGTCGTCGTGGAGGCGGACGTGAGCCTGGTGCTCGCCGACGTTGCGGATCGGGGTCGGGACCTCGATCTTGCGCTTGTCGACCTGGGGACCGCCGGATGCGACGATCGCCTCGGCGATGTCGCCGGAGGTGACCGCACCGAACAGTCGACCGCCCTGACCCGCACGGGCCGAGACGATCACGGTGGTGGACTGCAGGGCCGCCTTGGCGGCCTTGGCCTCCTCCTCCGACCGGTGGGACCGGGACTCGCGACCGGCCAGGATCGCGTCGACCTGCTTCTGGCCGCCCTTGGTCCAGGCGGTGCCCAGCTTGCGGGGCATCAGGTAGTTGCGGGCGTAGCCGTCCTTGACGTCCACGACGTCACCGGCCACGCCGAGGCCGGAGACCGGCTGGGTGAGAATGAGTTTCATCAACTTCTCCTTGTCTGGTGCTCAGCGCGCCGAGCTGGAGTAGGGCAGCATGGCCATCTCGCGGGCATTCTTGACCGCGGTGGCGATGCGGCGCTGCTCCTGCACGGAGACACCGGTCACCCGACGAGCGCGGATCTTGCCGCGGTCGGAGATGAACTTGCGCAGGAGCGCGGTGTCCTTGTAGTCGATGGACTCGATCTTGGCGGCCTTGAGAGGGTTCGCCTTCTTCTTGGGCTTGCGCACAACGGGCTTGGCCATCGTGGTGCTCTCCATTCTGTGAGAGCCCGAGGGGTCACCTCGGGATGGTGTGGTTCTTGGTGTTGGTCAGGGATAGATCAGAACGGCGGGTCGTCGTAGGACGGGCTGTTCCAACCGCCACCCTGCTGTTGACCACCGGCGTTGCCGCCAGTGGCCCACGGGTCGGACTCGGCCTGGCCACCCTGGGTGGGTTGGCCACCCTGGGTGGGTTGGCCACCCTGGGGGGGCTGACCACCCTGGCCACCGGGTTGACCGCCGGCCGGGCTGGCGCCCTGCTGGCCGGCATACGGCTGCTGACCGCCGCCCTGCTGGCCCTGGCCGCCACCCCAGTTGCCACCGCCACCGCCGCCGCGCTGGGCCTTGGTGACCTTTGCGGTGGCGTATTTCAGAGACGGGCCGACCTCGTCGGCCTGCATCTCCATGACGGTGCGCTTCTCGCCCTCGGGAGAGTCCCAGGAGCGGGAGACGAGGCGGCCGGTGACGACCACGCGGGTGCCGCGAGTCAACGACTCGGCGGCGTTCTCGGCCGCCTCACGCCAGATCGAGCAGCGCATGAACAGCGTCTCGCTGTCCTTCCACTCGTTGGTCTGCTTGTCGAACGTGCGCGGCGTGGAGGCCACGGTGAAGTTCGCGACGGCAGCGCCAGAGGGAGTGAAACGCAGCTCGGGGTCGGCGGTGAGGTTGCCAACGATGGTGATCGGGGTTTCGCCAGCCATGTCTGAGTCCTTTGCTCTGTCGAGTCGGTCAGGCGCCGACGCGCATCAGCTTGGTGCGCAGAACGGTCTCGTTCAGGCCCAGCTGGCGCTCCAGCTCCTGTGCGGTGGCAGACGTCGCGGTCAGGTTGACCACGGCGTAGATGCCCTCAGACTGCTTCTTGATCTCATAAGCCAGACGACGACGTCCCCACAGGTCGAGGTTGTCGACGCTGCCACCTTCCTTGGTGACAACAGCAAGCAGCTTCTCCAGCGTCGGCTGGAGGTTCCGCTCGTCGGACTCCGGATCAAGGATGATCATGAGTTCGTATTGACGCATGCGTGAACCCACCTCCTTCGGTCTCAGCGGTCACGGTCTCTCCGTGACAGGAGGGTTGCATTCGTCCCACCGCTTCGTGTTGGTCCCACTGTGCCAGAGCGGACCGACACCCGCAGGGCGCGATCCACAGGCAGGCGGGAGCCAACCGTCAACGGTGAACCCGTCCACGATACCGAGCCGCGACCACCCTGGCCTAATCCGCGGTGGGCGTGGCGACCGGTGCGGGTCGTCGATGGCAGGATCGGGCTCATGTCACCGCTGTTGAGGAGCGCCTCGGGGCCGATCTCCTACTCCCTGTCTGGTCCCCAGGATGCCGGGACACGGGACCTGGTGCTCGTCCACGGTTGGTGCTGCGACCGCACCGCCCTGGCGCCGCTGCGGGAGCGGTTCGAGCAGGCCCATCGCGTGCTGTCGCTGGACCTGCGCGGCCACGGTCAGAGCAGGGAGACGTATGACGACGGGTCGGCCGGCGTCGGCAGCCGCCGGGGCGACCAGGACGAACCTGCGACCGGCACGGTCGCGACCCGCATCGAGGAGTTCGCCGACGACGTGCTGGCCGTCAGCCGGGAGGCCGGGCTGCACTCTCCGGTCGTCATCGGTCACAGCCTCGGTGCGCTCGTGGCCCTCGCGACGCTGGACCGTGCGGATGCGGCGGGGGCGGCCGTCCCGGTCGGTGCCGTGCTGCTCGACCCGGCACCGCTGGCCCACGGACGGGGCAAGGCCTTCTGGGCGGACCAGGTGGAGCCGGTGTCGCGGGACCACAGCGGCGAGCTGCGGCGTGGCTTTGCCCGCTCCCTGGTCCTGCCGACGGACACGGCCGACTACACCCAGGTGGTGGAGGTCATGGCCTCCGTCCATCCGCGGGTGGCCGCCGGTGGTGCGCAGGCCATGGCCCAGTTCGACGGTGCAGCCGTGCTCGGTCGACTCTCCGCACCGATCCTGGTGATCCAGGCGGCGACGGCCGAGCGTGACCTCGACCGGCTCGTCCCGGACCGCGCGCTGCTGACGCTGGGCCGGACCGTGGGGGCGGGCCACTTCCACCAGTTCGAGGTGCCCGACCAGCTCGAGCCGATGATCGAGCGGTGGCTCAGCGTCACTGACCTGTCGAGGTAGCAGTCGGTTCTGGCGACCAGCGAGGCCGTCTGTCCGAGTTCTGTCCGAGTCAACGACCCCTCCTCAGGTTTGTCGACCTCGTCACAACTCTCGCTCAGGGGTGTCCAATAACACACCACTAGGGCTGGGAGTGGGCTGGGCACGCCGGTAGCCTCGACGAAACTTCTGTGTCTTCGACCAAGGACTGGGTATGCGCATTTCGGTGATCGGAACCGGCTATCTCGGGGCGGTGCACGCTGCGGGGATGGCCGAACTCGGCTTCGACGTGGTGGGCGTTGATGTCGACGCGGCCAAGATCGAGACCCTCAACCAGGCACGCATGCCGTTCTATGAGCCCGAGTTCGAGCCACTCCTGGCCAAGCACGTCGGCAAGGGGCTGCGGTTCACCACCGACATCGCCGAGATCGCTGACGCCGACGTCCACTTCATCTGTGTGGGCACACCGCAACGCCGGGACAGCCCGGCGGCGGACATGAGTGCCGTCGACGGCTCCGTCGACGCGATGATCCCCTTCCTCAAGGACGGGTCTCTCGTCGTCGGCAAGTCGACCGTCCCGGTCGGCACCGCCGAGCGGTTGGCCGAGCGGATCGAGGTCGCCACCCCCGAGAGCGTCACGGTGGAGCTGGCCTGGAACCCGGAGTTCCTGCGTGAGGGCTTCGCCGTCCAGGACACGTTGCACCCGGACCGTCTCGTCCTGGGCGTCAACGGGGACAACGCGGAGTCCATCCTGCGCGAGGTCTATGCCCGCACCATCGCCGAGGACCAGACACCGGTCGTCGTCACCGACCTGCCGACGGCCGAGCTGGTCAAGGTGGCCGCCAACTCCTTCCTGGCCACCAAGATCTCCTTCATCAACGCGATGGCCGAGATCGCCGAGCTGACCGGTGCTGATGTCACGCAGCTGGCTGACGCGATCGGTCACGACGACCGCATCGGGCGCAAGTTCCTCAACGCCGGCGTCGGCTTCGGTGGTGGCTGCCTGCCCAAGGACATTCGCGCGTTCAGCGCCAGGGCTGCTGAGCTGGGCGCTGGTCAGTCCGTCGCTTTCCTCCACGAGGTCGACGCCATCAACCAGCGCCGCAGAGACCACGTGGTCAACCTGGTGCGCACCCACCTCGGCTCACTCGCCGGCCGCCGCGTCGCCGTGCTGGGTGCAGCGTTCAAGCCCAACTCCGACGACGTGCGCGACTCCCCCGCCCTCTCGATCGCGGGTCAGCTGCACCTGTCCGGAGCCCGCGTCACCGTCTATGACCCCAAGGCCATGGACAACGCCGCCCGGATCTTCCCCACGCTGGACTACGCCGACTCCGCCAGCGCGGCCGTCGAGGGCGCCGAGGCCGTGCTGCACCTGACCGAGTGGCCGGAGTTCCGTGAGCTCGACCCGGAGCAGCTGGCCGCAAGCGTGGCCACCAAGCTGATCATCGACGGGCGCAACGTGCTCGACCGGGAGGCTTATCGCAACGCGGGCTGGACCTACGTCGGTCTCGGCCGCCCCTGACCCTGCCTGACACCCCACCTGGGCACGCTTATGGCGCCTGTGAGATGGATATATCCCTCCCATGGGCGCCGAAACCGTGCCCAGGTTGTTGGGGTGGGCGGTCAGTTGTTGGGGTGGGCGGTCAGCGAGAGGTGACAGCTGCCTCGAGGGCTGCGATGAACTGCGGGGCGACCATCTCCCAGTCATAACCCTCGGCAGCGGCACGATGTCCGGCACGACCGACCTCCTGGGCCCGAGCGGGGTCGCGGTGCAGCGCCAGCACGGCTTCCACGGTCGCCGGCACATCCTGGAACGGCACGACCAGGCCACCGCCGGTGCGCTCGAGCAGCTCCTTGGGGACTGGCAGAGGTGTGCTGATCGCCGGGACGCCGCGCGCGAGGTACTCGATCACCTTCGTCGGCATCGAGTGCCGGAAGTTCGCCTCGTCGTGCAGCAGTGACAGACCGGCCAGGGCACCGTCGAGCATCGGCAGGGCGCGGTCACTCGGCACGAAACCGTGCCACACGACCGCTCCCTCCCTGGCTGCCACGCGCAGCGCCTCGCCGGACGCACCGTGGGCCGGGCCGATCACGTGCACCTGGACCTGTCCGTTCGTCGCGGCCAGCAGGTGGTGGCCCACGTCGATCAGCTCCTGGGACCCGCGCTCGGGCGTCAGGCTGCCCAGATAGACCACGCGCTGCCGGCCGTCGTCGTCCAGGACGCCCGGAGGCTCCGGCTCTCGCGGCACCCGCGTGGTGTTGGGCACGATCGGGTGGGTCTGCTGGAACCGGTCGGCATACTCGTGCTCGGCGAGCAGCAGCGGCATCCGGGCCTCGGCCCAACGCTCCAACCGGCGCACGGCCCACGCGGCTGGTGAGCGCAGCGGATCGGGCACCCACGGTCGCACCTGCAGCGCCGCGGCCGTGTCCTCGTGGACGTCCCAGACCACGGGCGGGAGGTCTCGCAGTCCGCGCACCGCCAGCAGCAGCTCGGGATCGTGCAGCAGCACGACGTCATGTCCGGCGGCGCGGTCACGCAGCATCTGCCGCGCCGCGCGCAGGGCGGTGAGCCGGTTGCGTCCGGTGGCCCGCGCGACGTCGATCGGGGTGAGCCCGCGGATGCCGACCGGCCGGGTCAGTCCATAGTCGGCAAACGGCGCGGCATAGGTGACCCGCCAACCGGCCTGCAGCAGTGACTCGATCTGCCGGTGTCTGATCCGTGCGTCACTCGGGTGATGGACGACGGTGACGACGAGGGCCGAGCGCGTCATGCTCCCTGGCCTGTCCTCGGCTCGTCTGGCTTGTCTGCGTCCGGCTGGTCCACGTCAGGCTTGTCCAGCTCGGGTTCGGCCGCGTCCGGCTCGGGCTTGGCCGCGTCGGGTTTGGCCACGTCTGGTTTGGCCGCCTCGGGCTCGACCGCCTCGGGCGCCGGCTCCGCGGGCGGCGCCGTCTTCTTGGGCGCCGGCTTCTTGGGCGGAGGCTTCTTGGCAGCGGCCTTCTTGGCGGCGGCCTGCCGCTCGGCGACCCACGCCGCATAGGCGTCGACGACCTCACCGGCGGGGCCGTCCATGATCAGGTGGCCCTGCTCCATCCACAGCGCCCGCTCGCACATCTTCTTGATGGTGGCGTCGTTGTGGCTGACCATGAAGACCGTCCCGGCGCTGTCCCGGATCTTGGCGATCCGCTCCGTGGCCCGCTTGCGGAAGTCGGCGTCACCGGTGCCGAGCGCCTCATCCACCACCAGGATGTCCGGCACGGCAGCGGTCGAGATGGCAAACCGGAGCCGCGCCGCCATGCCGGAGGAGTAGGAGCTCATCGGCAGGTCGATGAACTCACCGAGTCCGGAGAACTCCACGATCTCGTCGAACTTCTCGAGGACCTGGCCCTTGGACAACCCGAGGGCCTGCCCACCGATCATCACGTTGCGGGCACCGGACAGCTGCCGCATCAGCACCGCGTTGACCCCGAGCAGCGACGCCTTACCGTTGAGATAGATGTCCCCACCGTCCGGCGGTATCAGTCCGGCGACGGCGCGCAGGAGGGTCGACTTGCCCGAGCCGTTGCGCCCGATCAGGCCGACCGACTCGCCCTGGTAGGCCACGAACGACACGTCCTTGACGGCGTGCACCACCCGCACACCCACCTGCTCCGCACCACGGTTGAGCAACCGCGTCAGGGCGGTCTGCTCGTCGACCACCTTGCCCCGGCCAGCGCCATACACGCGATAGGTGACGTCGACGTGGTTGGCGATGACGGCGGGCACCCTGCTCTTGTCAGGCACGGCCATAGGTCGCCTCCGCGCGCCAGAAGAAGACGAACCCGATCCCCGTCAGGAGGACCCCCCAGGCCAGACTGACCACCCAGGTGACCGGATCGAGCGGGAACTCACCCATCAGCGACTCGCGCACCATCTGCAGGGACACGGCGATGGGTTGATACAGCAGCACGACACTGATCCACCCCTCGCCCGCGTAGTTCGCGATCGGAAAGAAGATGCCGGAGACGTAGCGCAGCATGCGGGTCAGCAGCGGGATCAGGTTGCCCACGTCGCGCGCTGCGTGCACGATCCGAGCGGCGATCAGCCCGATGCCCAGGGTGATGAGGCCGACGATGAGCAGAGCGACCGGGAAGAGCAGCCACTTCACGCTCGGGTCCTCACCGGTGGCCAGGCACAGCACCAACAGGATCAGGAAGGCTGGAACGGTCGCGATCAGCTCGGTGATGGAGACCGAGATCGGCAGTATGGCGCGGGGGAACCGGAGTGCTCGGACCAGTCCGGTGCTGTCCACCATGGACTTGGCCGCATAGTTGAAGCCGGCCGAGATGAAGATGAAGGTGAACAGCCCGGCAGTCAGGAACGCGATGAAGTTGTCCACCCCGCGCGTGGTCTCCAGCAACAGCCCGAAGATCAGGTAGTAGGCGGCGCCCAGCAGCAGTGGGTTCAGCACCGACCAGAAGAGGCCGAGATAGTTGTTCTGGTGACGGGAGATGAAGCCCGCCTCCGACATCGTCCAGATGAAGTGGCGGTGCCGAAAGAGGTCCCGGACATAGACGGGCAGAGGGGGACGGACCCCGACGTGCTCAAGGCCGTGCCGGCCTGCCAGCGCAGCTGCTTCCTGCGCCGACAACCCAGGCAGCGAACCCTGGTGGTCGGGGCCCCCCTGGGTCACAGCCGGTGGATCCGCTCGCCGTCGGCGGCCTTGCCGCGGGTGTCGAAGAAGCGGGTGGCCTTCGCGGCCAGCGCGTCCACGTCATACTCACGGTGGTTCTGCACCAGCACGCTCAGGTCCGCCTCGGCCACCCCGACCAACTCGTCCTCGACGCGGGTGACCGAGTCACCCAGGGCGCCCCAGCTCTGCACGTGCGGGTCGTGGAAGCTCACAGCGGCGCCCTTGGCGACCAGAGCCTTGGCCAACGGCACCGCCGGGGACTCACGCTGGTCGGCGATGTTGGGCTTGTAGGTCACACCCAGCAGCAGGATCGTCGAGCCCTTCAGCGACTTGCCATCCTCGTTGAGCAGGTCCTGGATGCGGCTGACAACATAGGCCGGCATGCCCGAGTTGATCTCCTGGGCCAGCTCGACGAACCGGAACGGATAACCGAGCCGGGCCCGCACGTTGTGCGACAGATAGTTCGGGTCAATCGGGATGCAGTGCCCACCCACACCAGGACCGGGATAGAACGCCTGGAACCCGAACGGCTTCGAGCTCGCCGCATCGATGACGTCCCACAGGTCGATGCCCAGCTCATGACAGAACCGCGCCATCTCGTTGACCAGCGCGATGTTGATGTGCCGATAGGTGTTCTCCAGCAGCTTGGCCGTCTCGGCCTCCCGCGTGCCCTTGGCCCGCACGATCGTGTCCACGAACCGGCCATAGAACTCCGCCGCAGCATCGGTGCACGCCGGGGTCTGTCCCCCGACGACCTTGGGGGTGTTCTTGGCCCCGAACGTCTCGTTGCCCGGGTCGATCCGCTCCGGGGAGAAGGCCAGGTTGAAGTCCTCACCGACCACCATGCCGCCAGCCTCGAGCTTGGGCCGGACCACCTCATCGGTCGTGCCCGGATAGGTCGTGGACTCCAGCACCACCAACATCCCCGGCTGCAGGTGGCGGGCCACCGCCTCCACCGCACCCTCCACCGCACGCAGGTCCGGACCACCCTCGTCCGACAACGGCGTCGGCACGCAGATCACAGCCACCTTGGCCGAGGCGATCTCCGACTCATCCGTCGTCGCCTTGAACCCACCCTCGACCATCGCCGCGATGTCACCATCGGAGAGGTCATCGATGTGAGAGGTCCCAGCGTTCAGCGCGTCAACCACCCCCTGGTTGATGTCGAAGCCGAGGATCGTCAAGCCTGCCTTGGTGGCCTCCTGGGCCAACGGCAGACCGACATATCCCAGGCCGATGATGACGGCGTCTGCGGCCACGTCGGTGCTCCTCGGTGTCTGTGAACTGTGCTCGGGACGGTGATGGCGCCCGGTGCCACTGCGGAGGGCGCGGTCCCGCGGTGCACGGCAGCATATCGCAGCGAGCACCGGGAACCCGGGCCTGATGGCCCCGATCCAACGCCTCGCCACGGCCGATGTATTCCATCTCACGCGCTCCCGGCCCTCGCCGTGCCCCCGTGGCAGGATGTGGGCACCATGAGCCCCACTCGCCGCGACGTGGACGTGATCCTCGTCTCCGACCTGCGCTTCCCGGGCGGCACGTCGCACAGCGTCGCCGCCGAGGTCGAGGCCCTGCACCGGGCGGGCTACCGGGTCGGGCTGCTCCACCTCAACGGCCCCCTGGTCGCCAAGGTCGGGCCCGTCAACCCGGCGATCGCCGCTCTCGTCCGGTCCGGGGTGGCCGACCTGCTCGTGGGACGGGCCCCGGTCGCGGCGCGACTGGTGATCTTCCGCCACCCCGGCGTGCTCCAGGCCGCGGCGCAGCAGCTGCCCCCCATCAGCACCGACACGGCCGTGATCCTGGCCAACTCCGGTCCGCGTGATGCCAACGGCAGGCAGGTGTATGACGTGGGGCTGGCCGACCGGGCCGCGCGGGCGCACGTCGGGGTCGAACCTCTCTGGGCACCGATCGGACCGCTCGTGCGGGCCGAGATCGTCGGCGACGTGCCGCGCGAGCGGTTGATGGAGGCTGACTGGGTCAACATCATCGACGTGGAGGCCTGGGCCCCCACCGTGCCCCGTGATGACTGGGCCGGCGACCGTCCGGTCATCGGCCGGCACAGCAGACCTTCCCGGCAGAAGTGGCCCCGGGACGCTGCCACCCTGCGGCAGGTCTATCCGGTCGACGGCTCCTGGGAGGTGCGCGTCCTGGGCGGGGCAGACCCGGTCGAGCGGTTGCTGCGTCGCATCCCCCCGTCCTGGCAGGTGCTGGAGTTCGGTGAGCTGAGTCCGCACACGTTCCTGCAGGGCCTCGACTTCTTCGTCTACTATCACGACCCCCGGTGGGTGGAGGCGTTCGGCCGCACCATCCTGGAGGCTCTGGCCGCGGGAGTCGTCGCGGTCCTGCCACCGCACTTCGAGCCGCTCTTCGGCCCGGCCGCCGTCTATGCCGAGCCGGCGCAGGTCCGGCACGTGGTCGAGTCCCTGCGCTCGGACCGGGGGGCGTATGCCGCGCAGCGGGACCGCGCGCGACAGCTGGTCCGCGAGCGCTTCAGCTATGACGCCCAGGTCGCGCGGGTGCAGGCCCTGATCGGTCCGCCCAGCGAGCCGGTCGACGGGCCCAGGGCCGCTCCGCGGCGGCCGCGCACCGGTCGCGCCCCGGGCGGGCCGCGGATCATGCTGATGTCCAGCAACGGCGCCGGGATGGGGCACCTGACCCGCCTGTTCTCCTATGCCACGCGACTCGGCGAGGGCGCGCAGGCCCACATCGTGTCACTGTCGCAGGCGGCACCGCTGGCCGGTCAGCTCGGGCTCAGCTACGAATACCTCCCCAGCTCCAGGGCGCTGTCGATGCCTCCGCACCGGTGGCGGCCGATCTTCCGGGACCGGGTCGGTGACGCGATCAACCGGTTCGACCCGGACGTCGTGGTCTTCGACGGCACGTGGCCCTATGGCGGCATGGAGGAGATCCGCCTCGAGCACCCCGAGGCCCGCTGGGTCTGGTCCCGGCGTGCCATGTGGCGCGAGGGTCGCAACAAGGAGCAGCTGGCCAAGGACGACTGGTTTGACGCGGTGCTCGAGCCGGGAGACCTGGCGCAGGCCTATGACCGGGGCGTGACGGTGGACGCCCCCGCCCACCGGGTCAACCCCGTCACCCTGCTCGACCGGGGTGATCTGGAGCCACGCGACCAGGCCCGGGCCGCCCTCGGGCTGCCGGCGGACGGACCGCTTGCCCTCGTCTCGCTGGGCGCCGGCAACATCAACGACACCACCAGCGATGTCGGTGCCGCGATCCACGCCCTGACCGGTCTGGGCATCGGCGTCTGCGTGACGGTGCCGGGCATCGCCACCGCGGGAGCAGCGGCAGGTGAGGACATCCATCTCGTCCGGGACTACCCCCTGTCCCGGCGCTATGCCGCGTTCGACGTGGTCATCAGCGCCACCGGCTACAACTCCTTCCACGAGCTGCTGCGGATGGGCGTGCCCTCCCTGTTCGTGCCCAACTCCTCCACGTCGCTGGACGACCAGCAGGCCCGGGCGCGCTTCGCGGCCGACCAGGGCTGGGCCCACCAGCTGCCGCACCTGAGCGTGGAGTCGGCGACGCCGCTGCTGGCTGACCTGCTGAGCAACGGCAGGGCCATGGCGCAGCGTGCCCAGGAGGCCGACCCCGGCAACGGGGCCCAGGACGCTGCGCAGCTCCTCATCCAGGTGGCAGGAGGACGGTCGTGAGCGACAACCCGGGCAGGAAGAAGCTGACGCCTCGCAAGGTCGCCAGCGAGGTGGCCCGTCAGGTCCGGCGGGTGCCGGCGGCCGAGTCCGTCGCGCTCCGGGCCCTGACCGGGCTGCGGGAGAGCCAGCTGGCTCGTGAGGTCGTCTCGCGCACCATGGACCTTGACGAGGGGGTCGGCGGCACCGTCTTCGTCGCAGCTGGCCACCAGCTGGCCGGCCAGGGTCTGGACAACGTGCCCGTCGTCATACTCTCCCTCGTCGACGCGCCGCCGGCGCAGCTGCCCGACCTGCTGGAGGAGATCGCGCGCGAGCAGCTGCTGACCGGTGGCTTCCGGCCGGTGCTCGTGGTCAGCGGGGACCACTTCACTGCCGTGCGCGAGTTCGGCTGGCCCGTGGAGCTGGTCCTGGACGAGGCGACCTGGCACGCCGAGGAGCAGGTCGCCGACGAGGACGGGTGGGCCGCCTATCTCGAGCGCCGGCTGCAGCAGCTCCGCCGGCACTACCAGGCTGTCGCCCTGATGCCCTTCGGGCCGGAGCACCCGATGACGATGACCTATCTGCGCAGCCTGGGCCCGGCCACCACCTGAGCGAGGCGACACCCAGGCGTCCACACCGAGCGCTCAGTCGCGAGCAGGTGGCAGCGCGCTGCCAAAGCACCACTGGGAGCAGTCGGCGCTCACCACCTCCCACCCCCTGTTCTCGTCGCGGTGCGAGCGGTGGTCCGGGGGGTAGTAGCTCGGCGCCGGGTGCAGGCCGTGCAGGTTGCGCAGCGGGCGGCCTCTGATGACATCCATGTCCAGGCGCCACCGCGCCTGGTCCCAGGCCAGGCCCATCGCCATGTCATGGTCCTTGCGGTAGCGCTGGGCGCCGCCGGGGGCCCGGGTGAGCTCACCGAGGACGGGGCCGTCGACCGTGTCATAGATGTCGACCCGGATGAACGGCAGCGCCACCGCGCGGGAGAGGTGCCGCGCCACAGCGACGAACTCCTCGAACGGTTGGGGCAGCGGGATCGTCTCGTCGATCGTCTGACCCGGCGAGATGTCCATGCCGAGATTGACGCCGTCCTGGTCGACGTAGCGATAGCGCGCGGAGCGCAGACTGGCATGCACCGGCATGCGGCGCAGCAGCAGCATGGTGACCTCGCCATAGCTGGCATAGACCTTGATGTCGTCGGGGATCTCCTCGCCGGCCTCGCGCTGCTCGAGGAACCCTTCGGCGAACCAGGGGCCGGCCAACGAGGCCCTGGTCCGGAAGCGCTCGATCAGACTCTCCCGGGTGTGGACCTCGTCGCCACCGACGAGCGCGAACCGGTCGTCATCGATCCTGCGCAGCGGGAAGACCCCGTGGCCTCCGGCCCCCTGGTCAGACTTCAGGACGAACCGCTCGGGCAGGCCGGACAGGTCGATCAGGTCCAGCGCGCCCCACACGCCCAGCACCTCGGGCACGGCAACACCGTGGCTGGCCGCAAGGCGGTAGTTGCGCAGCTTGCGAGGGATCTGCAGGACCGGGTGGAAGACCTGCGGGTCGAACGGGCGCAGCGCCTCGACGTCACGTCTGAGGTTGATCAGGTTGCGGCGGAACGATGGCGGCGCGGTCTCCCCGAACTCTGGTCGGTCCGCGACCAGCCGCTCCTGGGCCTTCTGACGCGCAGCCCGCTCCTTGCGCACGGTCGTCCGGAGCTCGGCGATCTTGGCGTCGCGGTCTGCGAGCTGGCCCCGCAGCTTGTCGACCTGCTGGGCACGCTGGTCCAGCAGGTCGGTGCGCCAGCCCACGCCGGGCAGTCTGCGCACCACCTTGCGCCGCAGGGAGTCAGTCATGCGTCTCCTCGAGTCCTCGGGCCGTCGCGGTTGCTCACGAACGGCCACCAGGCACCTTACGCTGGGCAGGCCGGAGACCGGTGAACAGATGAACGGGAGAGCGGTGTGATGGCACAGGACCAGCCGGTTGGGCACGACGCCCTCGTCGTCGATGGCGCCTTCGGCTGTGGCTACCTGGTCCGGGCCGGCACCAACACCGCGCCGGGGCTCGTGGCGGGCTGGCCGGTCCACAAGCTGGGCTCCTTGACCTATCACCTGCACCCCCGCACCCGCCTGCACGCCGCGGTGCGTGACGGAGGGCCCGGGCGCGTCGTCATACTCGGTCATCCGGTGGACGTGCGCGCCGGGCTCGGGGACGGCGACCTGATCTGCGAGGACGTGCTCGACTCCTGGACGGACCAGGGTCTCGATGCGGCGGTCCGCCACCTGGCCTATCTCGGCGGCCGGTGGACCGCCTTCCTGGACGCCGTCGTGGCGCCCGGAGAGCCGGGGCGGGTCACCGTCGTGCCCGACTGTCAGGCCACCCAGGCGGTCTTCTACTCCACATACAAGGGGGTGGCGCTGGGCTCCCAGCCGGCGCTGGTCGCGCAGGCCGTCGACACGGGGCCCGACGAGGCGGCGCAGCGGATGTGGGACGCGCTGCGCAAGGCGCGTCGCACCGGGGTGATCTTCCACCCGGGCACGATGACCACGCACGAGGGCGTGCTCCCGCTGGTCCCCAACCACCTGTTGCGGTTGTCTGTCGCGGGCGCGGCGGTGAGCGTGGAGCACGAGCGCTTCTGGCCCTTCCAGGACCGCGTCGAGCGCACCGACACGCGGGCGGTGACCAGCGAGTTCATCGACTACTTCCGCGAGCACACGCGGCTGCTGTGCGACTTCGGGACCCCGGTCATCAGCCTCACCGGCGGGATGGACAGCCGCACCTCCCTGGCTGCCGCCCTCCCGCACCTGCACGAGGACTCCTTCACGTTCACCTACTTCAACCCGCGCGACGGGCTGACCAAGAAGGGGGCGGCCGATGACGTCTTCGAGGCCAACGCGATCGCCTTCGGGGTCGGGGTCCAGCACCGTGTGCTCCGGTGGCGCCGGCCCCGCCGGGGCAGCGCGTTCGACGAGATCATCGCCCGCACCTATCCGGTCCAGCGCGCCTCGACCGGCGCCGCGCACGCGATGTGGGCCGACCTGCCGCACGACATCATCCACCTGCAGTCGATCGGCGCCGAGGTGGGCACGACGTTCTTCACGAAGCGCCCAGAGGGCCCGATCACCGCGGACCGGCTGCTGGAGATCGTCAGCACGCGCGCCGACCTCGGCCAGGAGATGGCACGGGCAGCGTTCGGTGACTACCTGGACTACGCGCAGTTCACCCACGAGGCGATCCGCGGCTATGACCCGCACGATGTCTTCTACTGGGAGCAGCGGATGGGCAAGTGGGGCTACCAGAAGTTCCAGGACGGCGACTTCAGCCACCGCATGCTGCTGCCGTTCAACGACCGCGGGCTCATCGAGCTGATGCAGTCCCTGCCCTATCCGCAGCGGGAGTCCAAGGTCCTGCTCCACGCTCTGCTGGCGACGGTGCCCGCCCCGGCCACACCAGCACCTGCCGACGAGGCGCGCATCGGCTGGCGCGACGTGGTCGCCGCACGACCCCATGTGCGTCCGCGTCTCGCCCGGCTGCGAGACAGGTTGCCCCGCAGGCAGACCACACAGCGGAGTATGCCGTGAGCCGGGTGCCCGAGGGGCAGCACCAGACCTCCCGGCAGGTGAGCGGGTTGGCAGGGCAGGCGCGACGCCTGGCCGGGCGGGCGCGACGCCTGGGCGTGACCGCACGCCGGCAGATCGGTGAGCGGGTCCGGCAGCGCGTGCGCACCGTCCGTTCCCGGCAGGCGGCGCTGCAGCCGGGCGAGGTCGCGCGCGCGGGGGCTTTCCGCCACGGCTATCTGGTGTCCGCAGCCGGATCATCGGTGCCCCCGGCCGTGGCCCAGTGGGTCCGGCGTGAGGTCGGCACCGTGACCTACCGCCTGCACCCGAGCACCCGGCTGACCGTGGCAGCCGATGCCATCGTGCTCCTCGGCGACCCGGTTGACGTGGACGCGGACACCGCAGACACCGCGATGATCGCGCAGCGACTCGCCGGGCTGCGCCCGGACGGCACGGCCGCGATCGTGCGGGCCGCCAGCCGGCTCGGTGGTCGGTGGACGCTCTTCGTGCACGAGAGCGACGGGAGGCTCACGGTGGTGACCGACGCGCTGGCCAGCCAGGGTGTGTGGTGGGACCAGGAGGATGTGATCGCCTCGCACCGGGCGCTGCTGTCCACGCCGGTCTCCGCGCTGCAGCCGAACACGCTGCTGCGGGTCGGGCTCCCAGGCCGTGACGATCACGAGGTGCACTGCTACTGGCCCGCTCCTGAAGGAAGTGGTGCGGACCTGGTGGTCGAGCCTGGGGCGGCTGGGCGCGAGCTGCGTGAGCGGCTCGTGACCCACACCCGGTTGCTCGCGACGTTGGGCCGGCCGGGTCTCGCCCTGACCGAGGGAGTGGCCAGCAGGGCGCTGTTGGCGGCCTATCTGCGGCATCCGCGCGATGACGGCTTCGCATTCACCACGTTTGAGGTCAGCTCCGTGGGCGAGGGGCTGGGCCCGGTGGAGCACCTGTTCGCCGCCAGTCACCTCGCCCAGACTGTCGGCCTGCCTCACCGGGTGCTGGAGGTCGCCGCCACACCGGAAGCCGAGCCCCTCGCCGTGGCCTTCAGCCAGACCTATCCTGAGGGCGCGAGCCATCCCCAGAGCGCATCAGCTGGAGTAGCGCGGGCCTACTCAGCACTGCCGGAGGGCACGGTGGTGCTGCACCCGGCCGGGGCCGAGGTGCAGGACCAGGCGACCTGGGAGGCGGGCGACCACCTCAGATCTAGCGAGGGGTTCCCCGAGGGTGATCTCACGCAGCGGGTTCTGCTGCCGTTCAACGACCGCCGGGTCATCGAGCTGCTGCTGAGCCTGTCGGGGGCACGGGAGGACGCGTCGGCACCGCTGGCACCGTTGGTCGACGAGCTGCCCACGCCCACTCCCGCGCTGGACGCCTAGTCCACCGGCTGCACCGGCTGAGACACGAGCCGTCCCGGCCGGCCGTCCTCCGCAGGCAGCGTCAGGTGCTGTGGACCCTGGCGCACCGACCACCTGGTCGTCCACCAGGTGCCGTGGGCGACGTCGTCGATCTCGATGCCGTCCTTCTCGCTGCCGTCCGTCTCAGCCGGACCGCGCAGTGCGCCACGCACGAGACCCTCGCGCACCATGACCACGGCGCGCACCGCCTGCGGTGCTCCCGTGAGATCGACCCAGCCCACTCCCTCGGCGACAGGACCGGTGAGCTCGTCGCGGAGCCAGTCCTGCGTCGCTGACGTGGCCGCGTCCCCCGGGGCGTGCAGCACGACCAGTTGGTCGGCGCGCGCACCGTCCGACTGGGACCGCAGAGGGACCGAGAGCGTCGCGACCGCAGCGTCGGTGCCGACCTCGATGGGACTGGCCGGGTCGCCGGTGGGGCGCACGCTCAGCTGCACCGGATCCATGTCCTGCACCGGCTCCATATCCTGGCCCGCTCCCCCGCCGTCGGCGGCCGGCCCCGTCAGCGCCCTGATCCGCTGGGCGAACCCCGCGTGTCCAAAACGCTCGGCGACGAGCAGTCGTGACCGCTCGACCCGCTCCCGGTAGGCCGCGGGATCTGCGACATAGCCGGCGATCAGTGCCTGTGCCTGCCCCGGCGTGGCGTAGTCCACGGTGTCACCGAAGACCACGCGGTGTTTGGGGTGGACGATGGTCAGCACACCGCTGGCAGCGGCCTCCAGGATGACCCGTCCGAAGGCCTCGTGCGCCGAGGTGTTGTCCGCATAGAGGAAGAAGTCCAGCCCCGCGAGGAAGTCGCCCACCTCCATCGCACCCTGCTCCAGGATCTCCCAGTTCGAGGGCAGGACGATCTCACGACTCGGCTCTGACGCTGCCGCCTCCGCCTGGGTCAGCGACCGGACCGTCTTCGTGCCGCCCATGATCCGCACGCGATAGTCGGGTGGGAACTGATAGGCCGTGAGCAGCTCGCCGAAGGTCTGGGGGAACTTGATGCGGTCGTCACGCGAGTAGCGGCCGACCACGACCGGGCCGTCCTGGCCGGGCACCCGGTCATCGCGATGGCGCCACGCGACCACGTCGATCAGGCCCGGGTCGTCCCAGGTCGTGAGGTTGACCTCGGGGTCCTGCTCCAGGAGCACCTGGCGGATCCCCGGCCCTTGCGGGACCCACACGGGGTCGACACCGAACAGCTCCCGGGCCCGCTGCGTGACATCGCGCACGACATAGCGTTGATCGGTGCCGTCCCGCTCCAGCGGTGCCTGGTTGGCGACCAGCAACAGGTGCCCGACCGTCACCGGGTCACGGAGCAGGTGAGGGGGATACTGCAGGATCGGTGGATAGCGCAGGACCAGCACGTCGACGTGCGCTCGGTCGTCGGGCTGGAGCCACTCCACCGCCCCGCTGACGATCAGGTCCATGACCGGGTCGCAGAGCGGGAGGTCCTCGGTGGTCATGAAGCGGAAGGCCTCCAGGTGCATGACGGCCACCGACAGCCCAGCCTCGAGGCAGGCCCTGATCTCCTCCATCATCGAGCGCTGGGGCCCGCCGTAGCGGCGCCAGTCCCCCGCGAAGCACACCTGCACGCGGTGCCCGCCGGGCAGTGCCGGCTTCGTCCACCGGCGCGGCTCTGGGAACGCCCGCGGCGCCACGGGGTCGAGGAACGGGTCGGCAGTGCCTGCCGCGATCGCCTGGTGCCACCGTCGGTAGGCGGACTTGTAGGCGTGCCGCGCACCGTGCCGCCACCCCATCGAGAACTCGCCCGACGAGAGCGTGTCACCGCCCCGCAGGAAGAGGATGGACTCAGGAAGATCTTCGATCACCTGCCCGAAGGCCACGCGGAGCCGCAGGCCGAACTCCGTGTCTGCGCCCTTGGACGTGTGGTCGAACCAGCCGATCCGGGCCATCACCTCGGGCCGGCGGAACAAGAGGGTCCCGGAGGCCCTCATCCGGGGCAGGTAGCCCGGCCGGGTCAGCTCGAGGTCCGGCGTCACCCGCACGCCCTGCGCCCGGGTCGCCAGCAGTTTTGGGCGGGCCAGGAGGCGACGCATCCCCAGCTCGAGAGCCTGCGGGTGCAGGTAGTCATCCGAGTCAAGGGTCGTGCAGAACTCACCGGTCGCGACCCGCAGGGCGCTGTTGCGAGCGCGGTAGGTGCCACCGTTGACGGCCTTGGGCAGCAGCCTGATCCGGGGGTCCCGGGCGGCAGTCTCGGCCAGCAGGGCGGCATACTCCGGCCCCGAGGCGTCGTCGACGATGATCAGCTCCAGATTTGACCAGGTCTGCTCGAGCACGGACCGCACCGCGGTCTGGAGCTCGGGCCCCGGCCGGAAGCAGCTCATCAGCACGGTCACCCGGTGGGGCGCATCGACCGTCGTCAGGCCAGGGGCACGCAGGCGATCCAGCGGACTGCCCGGACCCTCCCACCCGAGCATCGGGTCAGGGTCCACGACCAGGTCGGCCAAGGCACTCGAGTGCAGCGCGGCATTGAAGGCGGAGGTCCACTGATCGAGGTCCCCGTCGGGGAAGATCCACGGATTTGCCCGGTCGGCGATCAGCGAGGTGCGCGCGCCATCGCGCACGGACGGATCCGCCAGCAGGTCAGCGATCGCACCGTCACGGGCCACCAGCCGCAGCTGGGCCAGGAGCTCGGTGGAGCGCCAGTGGAGCGGCCCGGCCAGGTGGACCGCCTCGAGCATCCGGCGAGCGGTGTCCTGCTCCTGCCGGTCACTCAGCTGCACCGCGAGCACCTGGGCGTAGTTGGCCAGCCACTCGGGGTTCTGGTCGTCCCGCACGGTTGCCCACGGCTCGCCGCTGCGTGCCCACTGGGCCACGTCGTCCGGGGCGTGTCCCGGCCAGGCCAGCTCCGCGAAGATCTCTCGCGACCAGACGGACTTGGTCCGCAGCGCGGTGGAGACCAGCGCCCGCGGTCTGCGCAGCGGGTGGAGCTGGTGGTCGCGGGCGGTCCCGACGCGGGTGGCGCGCACCTGGCCGCCAGCGTGGTCAGCGGGCGGCACCGTCACCGGCACCTGAGCCACCGGCAACGGGGTCGCTGGCACCTCGGTCACCGGCGTTCCGGAGCTCTGCGACCGCCTCATCGAGGGAGGCCTGCAGGTGGTCGAGGCGCGCGGTGTACTGAGCCTGGAGGACACGGACAGCCCCCAGCATGTCCGCACGCCCGGTCTGGATCGGGACCTCGTCCTCCTCGACGGGGCTCGGCTCAGTCTCCCGAGGCGGAGTCTCCTCGGTCCGCACGGCGGCACGCGCCAGCTTCAACAGCTTGCGCCGGACCAGGCGCGCCTGCCGGTTGGCGTCCGCCGCCACGAGGAGAGTGGTGCTGACCAGCGCCGCCCCGAGCGCCGTGGCGAGCGTCCACTGCTCCAGCGCGACCGCGACGGTCAGCGCGACAGAGACCACGATCGCCATGGCGAAGCTCAGCTGGAGCATTCGTGATCTCATGGAGACACCCTTTCGCTTCTGTCATCTGAACCGACGGCCCCAAAGCGGTCGGCTCACATCGGCGTCTGTCCCGCCCGGTACCTTACCTCTTGCAGAGGGGGCGGCCCGAGCAGCCACCCGATGACCAGCAACCGCGGACCGGGACCCAAGAGGCCAGGAGGATCGATGAAGGCGCACCACGTGCAGCACAGTTCCAGCATGTCCTCCCTGGTGCAGCTCCGACTCGTCTCCGACGGCGGGCCCGACCACCCCCACCGACTCGCGTCGGCGGCCCTGCGCTCTCGCAGCCCACAGGTTCTCGACGCCCTGGTCGAGTGCGCCGGCGGCGGTCCCGGTGGCATCGAGCGGGTGCGCGGGCTGCTGCGCGAGGGCACCGTGCCCCACTCGATGCTCACCTCGCAGACCGGCCCCTACAGCGTCGCACTCGCGACCGTCCTGGCCGGTCTCCATCCCGGGACTGCGGACGCACCCCTGGCGCTCGCGCTCGCGACCGCCGCCGCCGACGTCTCCCCCAGACAGTGGTGGTGGCGACGAGCCTCCATCGTGGCCATCCAGAACGCCGTGCTGTGCGGCGCCCATGACACTGCTTTGCGTCTGCTCGAGCAGCTGCCCGCACTGACCCGGGCGGTGAAGTTCGGGACCCTGGCCGACGTCGCCAACCCCTATCTCGGAACCCGCGGCGAGCAGCCCTCCGACCCGACCAACGCCGACACCGACAGCGCCCACGTCGCCTGGGAGGAGGCGCTGTCGTTCCCCTTCGTGCGGGCCGAGCTGTCCCCGCTGCGGGTGGACCGCGCCGCCGCCACGCTCTTCGACGGCCTGGCCGCGGCCTCCGAGCCAGGATCCGTCGATGGTCCGCTGGTCACCGTGGTGATGCCGACCTACGCCCCGGACGAGGGACTGTTGACGTCGGTGCGCTCGCTGCTCGCCCAGAGCTACGGCAACCTGGAGATCCTCCTGGTCGACGACTGCTCCCCACCGGGGTTCATCGAGCGCTACGAGCAGGCCGCCGCCCTGGACCCGCGCATCACCCTCCTCCGGATGCCGGTCAACGGCGGCAGCTACCTGGGCCGCAACGCGGCGATGGCTCGCGCGACCGGCCGGTTCATCACCTTCCAGGACGGCGACGACTGGTCCCACCCTGAGCGCATCACTCAGCAGGTCCGCATGCTGCAGGAGCACCCGGAGGCGCCAGCGTCGCTGAGCAGCGCCATCCGCGCCACCGATGACCTGGCCTACACGTGGCTGGGGTTCTCCCCCCAGCGCGACAACGCCAGCTCGTTGATGATCACCCGCCCCACCCTCGAGCGCCTGGGGCCGTTCCAGCGCGTGCGCAAGGGTGCTGACTCGGAGTATCACAAGCGCATCGAGGCCGTGCTGGGCCCACTCGCCTACGTCCGGCTGCCGCTCGCCGTGACCCGGCTCCGGGCCGGCAGCCTGTCCCGCGCTGACTTCACCCTCGACTGGCACACGCCAGACCGCGTGAACTATCGCAACGTCTTTGGGCACTGGCACCGGACCAGGGCCCCCCAGGAGGTGCCGCTCGACGCGCGCGACGGAGCTGTCCAGCCCTTCCCACCCCCGCGCAGCTTCCTGCGAGCCCTGCCCGGAGAGCCGGCCCCGCGCATGCACTTCACCCTCGGATACCTGCTCGATGCGAGCCTGCCCTCCCCCCTGCCGGGGCAGCACGCGATAGCACCGGCGCTCCCGGCGGACGAGACCCCGGCGGTCATCCACCGGGAGGACTTCGGCCTGGCCCGTCAGTCGTGGGAGCCGTTCACCGAGGAGTTTCTTGAGCTGGTGCAGTCAGGTGCCGTGGACCTGATCAGTGCGACCGACCAGGTGCACCTGGACACCCTCGTGGTGCTGCGTCCCGGCGCCGTGGAGATGCGCGACGACAAGGGCGTCGCCTTCACAGCCGGCCAGGTCATCGTGACCGTCCCGGTCCCCGACCGGCACGGTCGGTTCGTCGACCTGACGGAGGTCTCCGACACCTGCGTGGACCTCTTCGGCCACCGACCCCGCTGGGCAGCGCTGGACTCGCAGAGCCAACAGGCCTGGGCCGACGACGGCTGGGAGCTGCCCCGGCTGGAGGAGCTCATCGGGACTCCCGTCCCGGTCGCGGCACCCTGATGTCAGCCCGCGGCGTCCTGACGCCTAGTCCCCAGCGTGCTCGACCAGCGGCACGAGATAGGCCGCGAGCGGCTCGGTGAGCACCTGGGCGAAGGTGCCGGTGATGTGCGAACCCTGCCGATAGGTCAGCACATTGCGATAGACGCCGACGCACCTGCCGCCGGGACAGACCCACGGGTCCATGTCGACGAACTGGGCACCGTCCACCTCGTCGACCGCCGCCTGCAGGACCGTGGACCCGGCCGACGTCGCCAGGTCCCAGCTGCACACCGAGGGATCGTCACGGTGGTCGTCGACGCAGGCATAGACCGGGGCGACGTCCCCTGGCTGCGGGGTGTCGGACAGCGCGATCACCTGGACACCGGCGTCCTCCAGGGCACTCCAGTAGCGCACGTAACCGTCGGTGAGCCCCTCCCGCGAGGCGTCGTCGGGGTCGGCGGCGTCGCCGGGCAGGCCGCGGCTCATCACGCTGGAGGTGATGATCGCAGCGGGGCGCTCGGGCCCGGTCAACCGCTCGAGGACGTCGCGTCCCCAGTCACGACACGTGGTGTATTCGGCGCCCTCGGCGGTGATCTGCATCGAGTCGGCGAACGGGCAGCCTGACTTGGTGTAGCTGCGCACCAGCCAACCGTTCTCCTCAGCAATCGCATCGATCGCCGGGAGCCACTGGGCCACCTTGGAGTCGCCGACCACCGCGACGACCACCGACCCGTCGGGGTCGCCGGACTCGCACGGGCTCGACGTGGTGTCCTCGGCGTCGAGCTGGCAGCCCGCGTCATAGATCGACGGGACGTCGCGGACGGCGTCCAGCGGGTCTGGTGTCAGCGTGTCGAAGAACGGCTCGTCACCGGCCTGCTCGGCCTCCGGCAGGGGCAGACCCACGGCCTGCCCGCCCGGACCCTGCGTGCTCGCAGCGCTGTCGTCGGGGACACCGGTGGCGGCACTGTTGTCGGTCGAGGCGCTGCGGTCGGTGGTCCAACCGGCGCCGGTGGCCCTGCCGGTGCCCGCGTTCTGGGCCGTCGCGGCCCCGGTGAGCAGGAGGCCGGCGACCAACGAGACCAGCGTGAAGTTGAACCCGACGGAGAGGGCATACCTCGGCTTCACGTTCAGCGCCCTCGCGTGCCTGATCGGGCTCTCCACCCACCGGTAGGACAACCAGGAGGGCACTACCGAGGCCGCCACGACCAGGAGACCGATCGGCACCGAGGGAGCGCCGAACTGCCACTCCCAGAAGCGCAGGAGCGGCCAGTGCCACAGATAGAGCGAGTAGGAGAGTCCACCGATCCAGACCATCGGGGCGGTGCCCAGCAGCACGGACGGCGACCACCGCGTGTGGGTGAACCCACCCACGATCACCGCCGCGGTCCCGAGCACGGGCAACAACGCGGCATACCCGGGCCAGGGGGTGGAGGTGTCCACCAGGAACCCGCTGGCCACCACGGCGACCACGCCGGTCCACGCGAGCGCGGCGCCCCACCCCGGTGACCACCGGGTCCAGGCGCCGGCGCCCAGCGCGACCAGGGCACCGGCGCCCAGCTCCCACAGCCGGGTCGGCGTGATGAAGAAGGCCTCGCTGGGTCGCAGCGCCGTGTAGACGACGGAGAACACGAGCGAGGGCAGGACGATCATGGCCAGCAGCCCGATCGCCAGCTGACGACGCTGCGGGACCACGATCTGCCCGGCGGGCAGACCCTGCCGCCCGGCGGCCCGGTGCGCCCGACGTCGCAGGACCGCGAGAAGGACCAGGATGATGACCGGCCAGATCAGATAGAACTGCTCCTCGACCGCAAGCGACCAGTAGTGCAGCACCGGTGACGGCTCGACGTCCTCGGCCAGGTAGTCCACCGAGCGGGCCGCGAACACCCAGTTCACGACATACACCGCGGCCCCCACGATGTCCCCGCCGATCTGTTGCCACTGGACCCGGCTCGTCAGCAGCCACGACCCGATGGTGGTGACCACCAGGACCAGTCCGGCGGCCGGCAGCAGACGCTTGGCGCGCCGCCCGTAGAACCCCATCAGGGACAGTCGGCCGGTCGACTCCACCTCACGCAGCAGCTGGTTGGTGATCACGAAGCCGGACACCACGAAGAAGACATCCACGCCCACGAAGCCACCGGACACGGAGACAACGCCCGCGTGATAGACCAGCACCAGGAGCACCGCGATGGCGCGCAGGCCCTCCACGTCACCACGGAACCGCGAGCCACCGGGGGTCGTCCTCACCGGCGCGCCTCCCGCGGGAGAGGACGGCGGCACGGCCTCAGCGGCAGTCAGGGGGTGCGACACGTGGCGGATGACCCTCAGCTAGGGAACAGAATCTTCTCGCGGGCACCGGGCCCGTCCCACGGCGGTGCCGAAGGCGTCGCCCATCGTCTCACGGACCTGGGTCCGCCTCGCAGACGGCGGGGGTCGTATGCCGTGCGGTCGCGTCAGCGCCCGACGGTCCCCAGGATCGCGTCCCGGTAGGTCTGGGCCGCCGGTTCGGCGGCGAAGAGTTCAAGCACCTCGCGTCGCGCGCGATCTGCCGCTGCCTGCCAGTGCTCGGGGTCCGCCAGCGCGGTGAGGCGCGCGTCCGCCTCGTCGAGGTCGGCCACGACCCACTCGGCCGGGAAGAGACTGCGCGCCCCTCCGCGGCGGGCGACGAGCGGCCAGTCGCGCACCACCGGGACGGCTCCGCTTGCCGCGCCCTCGATCAGGCCCAGGTGCCAGCCCTCGCGGATGCTGCTCGACAAGATGATGCCCACCTGTGCCAGCTCGCCCGCCACGTCGGACGTCGGTCCCACCACGGTGATCCGCTCGCGCAGGTGCGGCTGCTCCATCCGCGCCAGGACCTGCTCGAAGTAGGTGCGGGTCGCGGCATACGGCTCCACACCGGGAGGCGCGCCGATCAGCACCAGCCGACGTCGCTCGTCGCGCTCCAGCAGATCCAGAGCCCAGGCGGGGTCCTTGGGCGCGCGGCCCCACCCGACCATGCCGATCGTGAAGCGGGTGGAGGGGTCCCTGGGGCGGTGCCAGTCCGGCAGGTCGGGGCGGTGCGGGCGCACGGTCATCCCTTCCGGTGCCCCGGTGCCCGCGGTCAGCTCGCGATAGATCGACATCATGCCGTCGTTGGAGACCATGACCTCATCGACCGTGCGCCAGTCCACCAGGTGGAGCCAGGGGTCGAGCAGGTCGAGACTGTGGGCGCGCAGGACCAGGCGCACACCAGGTGGTCGCACCTGACTGGCCCACATGGCGCCCGCATCGACCCAGTCACTGACCACGACGTCAGCCGCGCTCATCAGCTGCCACAGGGTCTGCAGTCCGCGAAGTCCCGTCCGCAGGCGCCGCGTCCGGACCGGGTCGTTGCGCCAGAGGCCCTCGGCGATGTCGATGTGCCCGCGGCGCAGACCGGTGAGGAGCTCGAGGTCGTCGGGTGAGGGACGGCGCTGCCGCAGCAGCTGGACCTGCCGCGGCAGGTCGGGCGCCGAGACCTCTGCCGTGGATCCCAGCGAGTCCACCATGTCCTGGTGGAACGCGCCGTAGGACCCGGGCAGGATCAACACCCGCGGCCGCCCGTCTGACGTGGGTTCGGACTCGGCCGCTGCCGGCCCGCCGACCGGCCCGGCACCACGCAGGACTCCAGCCACCCGGCTGGTGGTGAAGGGCTCGAGGAAGGAGGCGGCGTCCCCGGCGATCGGTGACCCGTCGAGCGCCGCATGCCGTGACCGGTGCAGCAGCAGGCTGAGCCCGTCGTGGGCACGGGCCACGGCGCGGTGTCGGGCACCGATGTCCGCGGCCTCGTCGGCCGCTCGGAAGCTCGCCCGCACCGCGTGCTCGAGCTCGGCCTCGTCCGGCACCCGGCTGCCCGAGACCAGGGCGGCCGACGCGGCCGGGCTCGCGAACAGGTCGGCGACCTGGGGGGCGGCCCGGTTGACCAGGGGGACGAGCACCGTCTCGACCACGGCGGCAGAGATGCCGGCGGGCAGGAGGGTCGGCACCTTGCGGGTCACGACCTCGGTCCGCGCCACCAGGTCCCGGCTGAGGAGCTCCGGCACCGCGACCATCGTCCCGACCGTCTCGGCGAGCGTCTCGAGCACCGGGAAGACGTCGTCGGCGTCTGCGCCGAGCGCGGCCTCCAGGTCCGACACCGCCTGCTCCCAGTGCTCGAGCGTGGCCAGCACCGCGGGCCCCAGGTCCGCACCCAGCACCGGCACCCCGCGGGCCAGGTCAGGAGCCGCCTGCAGGGCTGCTCCGGTCTCAGCGTCCAGCACGAGCAGCAGCTCGCTGCCGCGCACATCGCCGGCGAGCGCCCGGTCGGACTTCAGCGCCCAGAGCCAGCCCGGGTCGACACCCCGACGACGGGCCGCCACCGACGACTTGGCCCGGGCGCCGGCGGTGCGCAGGAGGGCCCCACGCGCGGTGCTCGCGCCGGAGGCGGTGCCGCTCTGCGGGCGCGCGCCCGCGCCTCCGACCAGGCCGCCGCGCGCCCACCACCGGGTGCGCCGACCCGGTGCCTCACCGGCCCAGAGCACCACCTCCAGGGTATCCGCTCCGGTCCACGGGCGCTCGGAGGGCACCGCGTCGAACCACCGCGTGAGCAGCACGACCCGTGGTCGCTCTGCCGCGCGCCCGGCACCCTGGCTACCTGCGGTCACGCGCCACATCATAGGGGGCAGCCCCACCCGGTGAGCCGCCCCAGAACTCGTCGTGGCCAGGACACGGAGCGCAACGCGTCCAACATCGGTGCAACCTTCTGGCACTCCGGTAGCGTTTCACTCTGCAGACCTGGGCAGGACCCATCCAGCAGCGGGGAGAGATCACGTGACCACCAGAGTGACGACACGGTGGGGAGTTGCAGCACTGGCAGGTGCGGCGGTCGTGCTGAGCCTCGCCTCAGGGCCGGCCGGCACCACCCCCTTGCCCGCCGACGAGATGTCTCCACTGGAGACGGCGCAACCCGTGGCATGGACCGGCGGCCTGGGCGGGCAGGCACCGTGTCCGGAGGGACGCACCCGCAGTGCCACCCTGATGACCGAGGGCTTTGGCAGCGGGATCCCCAACAACGCCTTCAACAACGGCTGGGCCACCGTCGCCGGCTCGGTGGACGGCCGGGCCGCCCGCTCCGTGGTGAACTCGTCGGACAGCGAGGACTGGTTCTTCACCGACTGGGCCATCGGCTCCCCCGGCACCCAGACCATGCTCGCCTTCACCTCCCGCGGCAACGTGTCCTCGTCGAGCTACTCCCGGGCCGACGTCAACTCGGTGTCGCTGCACGCGGCCGCCAACACCACCAGCTGGCGCGGCAAGGTCTTTGACGTCACGGCCGCGACCCACGACGAGGACGGCCGGCTCGGCACCTGGTTCCAGCACCGCTCCCAGGCCGGCGCCAGCCAGTGGTGGGAGGTCGACAACATCCAGATCTACGCCTGTCGGGCTGCAGCCGTCAGCCGGATCCAGGGCGCTGACCGCTTCGCGACCTCGGCTGCGATCGCGGCGACCTATCCGGTCGGTCCCGACGTCGCCTACCTCGCCAACGGCCGGGGCTTCGCCGACGCCTTGGCCGGCTCCGCCCTGGCCGCCAAGGCGGACGCACCGATCCTGCTGGTCGAGCGGGACTCCATCCCGGCCTCGGTCGCCGCGGAGCTCGACCGGCTGGACCCCGCCAGCATCGTGGTCTTCGGTGGTCCCAGCTCGGTCAGTGACACCGTCCTGACCCAGGCGGCCGGCTACACCGGCGGCGAGGTGACCCGGCTCGCCGGCGACAACCGCTATGCCACCTCGGCCGCGATCGCCGACACCTATCCCGCCGGCATCAGCACTGTCTATATCGCCAGCGGCACCGGCTATGCCGATGCTCTCTCCGGCGGCGCCTCGGCCGGTCGCAACGCCCGCCCCATGCTGCTCACGGACCCCACGTCACTGCCGCCGGAGACGCGCGCCGCCCTGGCGGCGCTCGAGCCGGGGAGCCTGGTCATCCTCGGCGGCCCCAGCTCGGTGTCGGACACCGTGGCCGCCCAGCTGGCGGCCTACACCACCGGTGGGGTGTCGCGCATCGCCGGCGCCGACCGCTACGACACCTCCGCGCGGATCGCCCGCACGTTCCCGCTCGAGCGGGACCGCGTCTTCGTCGCCACCGGCACCTCCTTCCCGGACGCGCTGTCCGGTTCGGCGCTGGCCGGCAAGGAGGCCACCCCGGTGGTGCTCACCAGGCCGAGCAACCTGCCGTCCCAGGCACGAAGCGCCATCGACCGGCTCACCCCGGCGTCCGGCGTGGTCCTCGGCGGCGCCGGCTCGGTCCAGTCCATCGTCCTCGACCAACTCGGCCAGCACGTCGGCTGACCAGGAGATCCCATGCGCACCACACGACGACTGATCAACGGGGAGACCCTCGTGCTCGACGTGCCCGACGCCGAGACCATGCCCCCGGCCACGGCCATCAGCGTGCTGGCCCAGGACGGCCTGGAGCTCGAGGTCAACAGCGGTGGTTCCGACCACCTGGAGCACTACCTCGCGGTGAGCGGAAGCACGCTCACCGGCGAGATCCAGCTGCGCAACGGCGTCACGCTGCGCCACGGACGCTATGGCGGCGACCCGGCTCAGGGGATGGCCTTCTCGGTCCGGGTCGGTGACCACGAGATCTTCGGCTTCACCGTGCCAACCCTCGACCTGGAGGGGCTGAGTGCCCTGCTCTCGCAGGTCGAGTTCACCGCCCACGCCGACGGCGCGGTCCTCACGCCGGGCGGCTCGGTGACCTGGTCGGACTACCGCACCCACGACGTCGCCCAGGTGGTCCACCTGGCCCAGGGTCGCCGAGCACTGCTCGATGTCCGGCGCACCCGCACCGGCGTCACGCGCCCCTCCGGCCCCGGCCTGGACGTGCGCGGCGGGCGGCTGAGCCGCTCGGCCGAGGACGAGCGGGCCCACTACGCCGTGCTCGAGGCCGCGGCCTTCGTCGTCTACGGCATCCCCGGCACCGCGGAGGACGTCGACGCCCTAGCCACCTCACTGAGCCAGGTCACGGCGGAGCTGGCATGAGCATCCTGTCCCCCGCCCTGCTCGGCGCCGTCGGCCTGGTCCTGCTGGCCGCCGCCGTGGGCCACCTGCGCGACCCTGGCTCCCTGCGCCGCGGGCTGCGCGCTCACGGCGTGCTGCCCGACGGCACCCACCGCTTCGTCTCGGTCGTGCTGGGCCCGCTCGAGGCGGTCCTGGGTGCCGCGGCACTCGTGGCCGTCGTCACCGGACCGTCGCGCGCTGCCGCCCTGGCCGTGAGTATGCCGATCGCCGGACTCTTCCTGGCCCTCACCGGTTATCTGGCCCAGGTGCTGCGGGTCACCGCTGGTCAGGTCGTGCCGTGCGCCTGCGGCCTGGGCGACACCCCGGTGGGCGGGCCCGCGGTCCTGCGCGGCGGCATACTCACCGCCATGGCGTTCGTCGGCGGTGCCACTGCCACCGGTTGGAGCGCCTCGGGCGCCCCTGCCGAGGAGGCCGTGGTGGCGCTGGCCGCAGCACTCGTGCTCGGGCTGGCCACCGCGCTGCTGCCCGCGGCCCGGGCGGTGCCGGACGCAGCGCTGCGGGCGTCGGCCACCGCCGGCAGCGCACACCACGGAGGTCATCGATGAGCTTCATGGAGTCCGCCGTCCTCCTGGCGTGGGTCGCGCTCGTGCTGCTGGCACTGGGGCTGGCCGGGCTGCTGCGCCAGGTGACCGTCCTGACCCGTGGTCAGGCTGGCGGCGCGGCACCGGCCGGTGGGAGCCCGCGAAGCACCCGCGACCTGGTCGGTTTCCGCCTGCCCGCCCACGGCGAGCTCGCGGCACTGGTCGAGCCTGGCGCCCACCGCACCGTCGTCGCCTTCGTCTCGCCCGGCTGCTCGTCGTGCGCGGTGACTCTCAGCGGCCTGGCCGACGTCGCGGACGTGCGCGCAGGTTCGGTCGCGCTCATCGCCGTCTCCACCGGGTCCTGCGAGCCCGCCCAGGACAACCTCGCCGGCGCCGGC
Organism: Ornithinimicrobium cryptoxanthini; assembly: GCF_023923205.1. Lineage (NCBI taxonomy): Bacteria > Bacillati > Actinomycetota > Actinomycetes > Micrococcales > Ornithinimicrobiaceae > Ornithinimicrobium > Ornithinimicrobium cryptoxanthini. The sequence continues at coordinate 3,741,571 of NZ_CP099490.1, forward strand.
CGGTGCATCGCGCAGGGCCGGGCGCTGCTGGAGCAGCTCCACGTGCCGGCCACCCCCTATCTCCTGGCGCTGGACGCCAGCAGCACCATCGTCGCGGCCACGCTGCCCGACCAGGATCTTGACCTGACCGCCTGGGTCCACCGGGCTCGCGGAGCACTCAACCTCACCGAGGAGCAGTGATGACTGACACCAGCGCCACGACCACCGGCGCCGCCACCGGCGTGACCTTTGCCGACCTGCCGGTCACTGACGCGGGCCACCTGCGCAAGCGGCTGCGGCCCCGCCCCTCCCGCAGGACCTTCATGGGCTCGGTGCTGGGTGCGGGGGCGGCGGTCGGGCTGGGCTCACTGTTTCTGGTCAACAGGGCCGCGGACAGTGCCCAGGCGGCCTACTGGCAGGACTGGACGAGCACCAACACGGGGCCGTGCGACCCGGTGACCGGCTATGCCCGGGGCCACACGGAGAGCGGCATCATGTGCGGGCCCTCCCCGATGTGCACCTCCCGGTCGTGCTGCTGGAAATATCGCAACGGCGCCGGCAACCTGGTCGGCTGGCACAAGAACGCGCCCGGCTCGACCGGCTACTACACGCACCGGCCTGACGACTGCTGGAACGGCACCTACGACTCCTGGCACTGGAAGTTCAGCGACGGCAACACCTATCGCTGCTCGGACGGCTGGACGTGCAGTGCCTCCGGCGCCTGCAGCAAGTCGATCTGCCCGTGGGCGATCTGAGCACTCCCGCCCAGGTCTCGCCACCGCGCCGCTGGATCGCTGACCCGCTCGCGCTGCTGGGACTGCTCGCACTGGGCTCGGTCGGGCTCGGCGCGCTCCAGCTCAGCGGCACCCCCGTCACCTGGCCGGTGCCCGCGCTCCTGGCCGTCGTGGCTGCGGGTCTGGCGCTGTCCGGCTCCACCTGAGGCCTCAACAGCGCCTGGGCGCTGGTGGCCTCGGTCCGAGGCCGTTCGACGCAGCTGCGACTGTGGCTCGCCTTCCTGGCGGGCTGCACGGTCGGCGGCGCCCTCACCGGCACCGCGCTAGGAGTGGTGTCGGGGTTGTTCACCCCGGTCCCGCTGCCCTGGCGGGCGGGCCTGCTGGCCGCACTGGTCCTGGCACTGGTCCTGATGGACCTGAGCCAACCCGTGCTCCGGCTGCCGCAGCGCCGCGAGCTGATCCCCCAGGAGGTGTTCGCCCGGGGGATGGGCCGCGGCGGTTTCCGGTTCGGCGTGGAATATGGCTGCGGCTTCCGCACGCTGGTGCCGTCTGCTGCCTCGTATGCCGCGGCGCTGTTCGTCCTGCTCGCCGCATTGCCCCTGGGCTGGGCCGTGCTGCTCGGCGGCACCTTCGGGGCGTCGCGGTCGCTGGCCGTGCTGCAGTATGTCCTGCTCGGCCAGCCGGGGTGGCAGCGCTTCCTGTCTGGTCACACCCGTTGGCTCGAGCGCGGGGGAACGCTCGCCACGGCGGTGCTCCTCGCCTGGGCCGTCGGGCTGCTGCTTACCTGAAGCCGCGGGCTGCACCGGGCTGCTGCTGACCTTAGGCACGTCCCACAGCGTAGGACCGAGGTCCGGGCGACCTCGGTCCCACGCCGGGGCGAATGCGGCCGTCAGCCCACGTAGTCCTGCAGCAGCGTCTCCACCTCGGTGGAGACCACCTCCGTGCCGCCGATGACCAGGATCCGCTTGGGGTTCAGCTGGGCGAGCGCGTCCTTGGTGGGCTGGAAGATCGTGTTGGTGGCGACCAGCAGGACCGGGCCGTGCGAGTCGCCCGCACGGGCCGCTCCGGACAGTGCGTCCGGATAGGCCTGTCCCGTGGCCACGACCACCGTGTCCAACCCGTTCGGGTAGTACTTCGCCAGCTCGGCTGCGGTGGCATAGCGGTTGTGCCCCGCGACCCGTTGCAGGTTGCCCGAGCGGGTCAGGTCCTTCAGCTGGTTCGCGACCGCATCGCTGACCACGCTTGGGCCACCGAGCACCACCACCCGATAAGGGTTGATCGCCTGGATGGCGCTCAGCGTCGCGTCGGGGATGCTGTCGGGCTTGACCAGCAGGACGGGACCGTCGTTGTAGCCCGCCCGAGCCGCGCCCGCGAGCGCGTCCGGATAGTCCAGCCCCGTGGCGACATACAGCACATCGACCCGGTTGCCGAAGGTCTTGGCCAGCGCGCCCGCGGTGGCATAGCGGTCCGCCCCACCGACCCGCACGACAGGGGCGGTCGTGAGCGAGTCGACCTGGCTCAGCACAGAGCCGCTGATGGAGCCGGTGCCGCCGACGATGGTGACCCGTGACGGCTTCAGCGCCTTGATCGCATCGCGGGTCACGTCGGGCAGCACGGTCTCCTGGGTCAGCAGGACCGGGCCACCCAGGGAGCCCGCGCGGGCGGCGGCCGTCAGCGCGTCCGGGTAGTCCCCGCCGACCGTGATGAACAGCTGCTTGCCGGTTGGGAAGGTGCTGGCCAGCTCGGCCGCGGTCGAGTAGCGGTTGCTCCCGGAGATCCGGACGACGCCGGGTGCGGGCTCCGGCTCGGGCTCGGGAGCGGGAGGCGGCGGGGTGGGCTCCGGCGGCACACCGGCTGCGATCATGAACGCCCACGTGGCGTTGTCGAGGACACCGGTCCACGGCAGCGACTTCGCGGCCTGGTAGTTCAGCAGCGCCTGCAGGGTCATCGGACCGAACGAACCGTCCAGATCGGTGCCGGTGAAGCCGAGATAGGTCTGCGCCTGACGGACGTAGTTGTTGTTTGCCCCCGGCAGGACGACCGGGTTCGGCGAGTAGGGAGCCGACGGGAGGCCGGTGGCGCAGACCGAGCCGTTGAAGCCCTGGTAACGCGGTGCGTACTGCGCGGCGTAGACGCGGCAGGTGCCGTAGTCGTGCGCGGTGACGGGCGTGCCGTCCCACCACGAGGTGCGGCCCATCGCGCCGTCCCAGCTGAAGCTGATGTGCAGGTGGTCGGTGTGCGGCGACGCCCCGTAGTAGGGGTGCCAGCTGCCCGGCTTGTAGAGGTACCAGGACTGGCGGTTCCAGATGATCGACTGGACGCCGAAGCGGCGTGCCACCTCACCGTTGTTGGCGGTGATCCACTGCGCCACGGCGTCGCCGATGGCCTTCTCCGACGGGTTGTAGGCATTCATCGGCCAGTCGACGGCGCGACCCTCGTAGTGCTGGCTGTTGTCACCCTGCCGGCAGGCGCGGGAGCCATACCAGGTCGGCTTGCCGTAGTGGCTCGACACGAGGTTGGCGAAGGCGACCATGCCCGGCTTGTTGTTCGGGTCGCAGGAGTAGGAGTACTGCCACGGCGGTGCCGCATCGAGCGTGTTGGGCAGGTCCTTGGTCGGCGGGGCCGGGACGGACATGAGGTCGGCCTCGGTCAGGCGCGGACCGGCACCCAGGTCGGCGAAGCCTCCCCCGATGTAGCCGTCATCCGCCGACATCAGCTCCGCTCCGGTCGAGGGCACGATGTCGGTCGCCGGCTGCTCGACCAGCCACTCCTGGGGCACCTGCCCGGGGTCCGGTGGGGCACCCCGCCAGTCCATCGGGCTCTGGGGTATGCCGCGGACCAGGTTGTCGGACTCGCTCTCACCCGGCACCACGAACGGGTCGGTCGGCAGAGTCAGCCCCTCGGCGAAGGGGTCGCCCAGGGCCTGCAGACCCGCGATATCGGCGTGGCTGTGCTCGTGTTCGTCCGCGTGGACCGGTGCCGGCCCCGCGTCGGTCACCGAGGTCCCCTCAGGGACCGGGTCGGCGGAGGCGATGGGAACGGCGGCCACCAGGGCCACGGCGCTGACGCCGACGACAAGTCCCTGACGCAGGGGTTGGAGACGCATGCTTCTCTCTTTCACACAGAAGTTTGGGGCCTGAACAACTGCGCCACATGAGGCAGGTGTGACTATTGGGGCGACTGCAGACTACACACGGAAAGGAGAAGGGGAAAGCCCCAAAGATAACGATTCTATGAATGACAGCCGTGTAGTTTCTTTCGGCTGCTAAAGAACACTGGTGTAACTTAAGAATGAACAGCAAAGGTGTTATTTCCTGGTGAGGCCACCTGTGTCAGCTAAGGTCCTGCCCACGCAAGAGCCCGCCCTACGCACGTGGCGTGGGCGGGCTCTTGACGGTGCTGAGCGGCGGAGCCTAGCGCTCGACCTCACCACGGATGAAGGCCTCGACCTGGGCGCGGCCCTCTTCGTCGGGGAACTGCTGCGGCGGCGACTTCATCAGATAGGCCGACGCCGAGATGATCGGACCGCCGACGCCGCGGTCCTTGGCGATCTTGGCGGCGCGGAGCGCATCGATGATGATGCCGGCCGAGTTCGGGGAGTCCCACACCTCGAGCTTGTACTCCAGGTTGAGGGGCACATCACCGAAGGCGCGGCCCTCAAGGCGGACATACGCCCACTTGCGGTCGTCCAGCCACTGGATGTAGTCGGACGGACCGATGTGCACGTTGCGGGCACCGAGGTCGTGCGAGACGTTGGAGGTGACGGCCTGGGTCTTGGACACCTTCTTGGACTCGAGCCGGTCCCGCTCCAGCATGTTCTTGAAGTCCATGTTGCCGCCGACGTTGAGCTGGAAGGTGCGGTCCAGGACCACGCCCCGCTCCTCGAAGAGCCGGGCCATCACGCGGTGGGTGATGGTGGCGCCCACCTGCGACTTGATGTCGTCGCCGACGATCGGGACCCCAGCCTCCTCGAACTTGGCGGCCCACTCGGGGTCGGACGCGATGAAGACCGGCAGCGCGTTGACGAAGGCGACCTTGGCATCGATGGCGCACTGGGCATAGAACTTGTCGGCCGCCTCGGAGCCGACCGGCAGGTAGGACACCAGCACATCGGCCTGGGTGTCCTTGAGCACCTGCACGACGTCGACCGGCTCGGCGTCGGACTCCTCGATGGTCTCGCTGTAGTAGCGGCCGATCCCGTCGAGCGTGGGGCCACGCTGCACCTGGATCCCGGTGGGCGGCACGTCGGCGATCTTGATCGTGTTGTTCTCGCTGGCGTTGATGGCCTCAGCCAGGTCGAAACCGACCTTCTTGGCATCCACGTCGAAAGCGGCGACGAACTCGACGTCACTGACGTGGTAGGGCCCGAACTGCACGTGCATCAGCCCCGGCACCCGGGCGCTGGCGTCCGCATCGCGGTAGTACTCGACTCCCTGCACCAGCGAGCTGGCGCAGTTGCCGACACCCACGATGGCAACTCGAACTGATCCCATACTTACTCCTCGTGTTGTGCAGCACCGCGGTGGCCCGCGCTGCGTTCGGTTTCGATCAGCCGGGTCACCCAACGCACATCGCGTTCAGCGGACTCCAGACCGTGACGATGAAGTTCGGCCGCATAACCATCCACGTCGGGCCCCTGACCGGGACCGTTGTCGCGGAACATGGCCAGGCGCTCCTCCAAGCGGGCCCGTCGGCCCTCCAGGATGCGCAGTCGGACCGCGCGGTTGGTGCGACCAAAGAAGGCGAAGTGCACATCGAAGGCCTCGTCCTCCCAGGCGGTCGGACCAGCCGCGGCCAGCAGCTGCTGGAACCGTTCCTGACCCGCCGACGTTACTGCATAGGTGATCCGGGCCCGACGCCCCAGTTCGGGGGAGTCGACCTCAACGATGAGGTCGCGTTCCACCAGCAGTCGCAGCCGTGGATAGAGCGTGCCGTAGGACATGGCGCGGACCGTGCCCAGGACGCGGTGCACCTGCTTGCGCAGCTCGTAGCCGTGCATCGGCGAGTCGTGCAACAGACCGAGGATGGCAAGCTCGAGCATCTCGGAGCGCCGGGTCATGACTCACCTCCTGCAGGGCTACGGTCACCGGTGGACGCCGACAACCGCCGTTTCGATATATCGACCCGATATATCGTACGGCACGTTTGGGGCGCGTCCTGCGCAGGAGCGGCGCCACGCCCCACCAAGGGGTGCAAGATGATGAGACAGACCGCGACACGAGGAGGAGTCCGTGGGACACGGACCACGTAGGGGAGCGCGCACACGAGCCGAGCACCGCGACCGGCAGCGCTCCCGCAAGCGAGGCGCCCGGCGCCGGCCGCGCTGGAAGAAGGTGCTGCTGACCCTGGCCGGGTTGGCAGTGGCTGGCGCCCTTCTGGTGGGTGTCGCCCTAGCCGTCGTCTATGCACGCACCGACATCCCGGAGCCCAACGAGTTCGCCACCTCACAGAGCTCGATTCTCTTCTATGCCGACGGCGAGACGGAGCTGGCCCGCTTCACCGGTGGTCACAACCGCGAGACTGTCGCGCTGTCCGACATACCTGATCATCTGCAGAAGGCGATGCTGGCTGCCGAGGACCGCTCGTTCTATGAGAACCAGGGCGTCTCGATCACCGGCACCGGTCGCGCGATCTGGCGCAACCTCACGTCCGACGACACCCAGGGCGGCTCCACGATCACGCAGCAGTACGTCAAGAACTACTTCCTGTCCCAGGACCAGACGCTGACCCGCAAGTTCAACGAGATCATCATCGCGGTCAAGATCGACAACGAGCTGTCCAAGGACCAGATCCTGGAGAACTACTTCAACACGATCTATTTCGGCCGCGGCTCCTACGGCATCCAGACCGCCTCGCAGGCCTACTTCGGCAAGGACGTCAGCGACCTGAGCCTCTCCGAGGGGGTCTTCCTGGCCGGGGTGACGAACGCACCCTCGCTGTTCGACCCGGCCTACCAGGAGGGCAACCAGGAGCGGGCCGAGCAGCGGTTCGACTACATCGTGGGCGGCATGGTGGAGGAGGGCTGGCTGACGGCGGCGGAGGCGGCCGCCGCCACCTTCCCGCAGATCCAGGACCCCGAGGCCACGACCGCCAGCACCGGCACGGAGGGCTACATCGCCAGCCAGGTGCGCGACGAGCTGGTCAACGAACTCGGCATCGCCGAGGCCGACATCGACCGCGGTGGCCTGCGGATCGTCACCACCATCGACGAGCAGCACCAGGAGTCCGCCGAGGCGGCGGTCGAGGGGCAGCTGCCCGACGAACCGGATGACCTCAAGGCGGGCCTGGTCGCGGTGCGCCCCGGTGACGGCGCGATCACCGCGATGTATGGCGGGGCCGACTACAGCCAGGAGCAGCTCAACACCACGACCGACGCCCACCTGCAGGCAGGCTCGCTGTTCAAGATCTTCACGCTGATCGCAGCCGTGCAGGACGGCCTCAGCACGGAGTCGGAGTTCTCCGGCCCGAGCCCGATGGAGTTCACCATCGAGGGCCAGGACGAGCCCTACGAGGTCAACAACTTCCGGGACGCGCAGTTCGGCCAGATCGACCTACGCACCGCCACCGCACACTCGGTCAACACCATCTTTGTCCAGCTCAACGAGGAGATCGGCCCGGCCCGGACCGCGGAGGTCGCCCGTGCGCTCGGCCTTCCTGAGGACACGCCCGGCCTGAACGACGACCTGTCCAACGTCCTGGGCCCGGCCGCGCCGACGGTGCTGGAGATGGCCTCGGCCTACTCCGTGCTCCCCGCGGAGGGCGTGCTCGCGGAGCCCTACCTCGTCACCTCGGTCACCAGCGAGAACGGTGTCTATGACTATGAGCACGAGGCCACCACCAAGGAGGTGCTGGACGCCGACGTCGCGGCCGATGTGATCGAGGCGATGACCCACGTGATCACGGAGGGCTCGGGCAGGTCGGCCGGTGACCTGGGCCGTCCGGCTGCCGGCAAGTCCGGCACCAGCGAGAACAACAAGTCGGCCTGGTTCAGCGGCTTTGCCCCGCAGCTGACCGCCACCGTCGGCATGTATCAGGGCGACGGCACGATCTCGATGCAGGACATCGGAGAGTTCGACCAGATCACCGGAGGCACCTATCCCGCCCGCATCTGGGGCGATTTCATGCGTGGCGCCCTCGAGGGTGAGCCGGTCGAGGAGTTCCCCGCACGGGTGGGTGTCGGTGACGAGGCGCTGGTGACGATCGCGCCCACGACCGAGGACACCACCACCGTGACCGAGGAGCCCACCACCGACGAGCCCACGACGACGACATCCGAGGAGCCGACCACCACCGAGGAGCCCACGACGACGTCCGAGGAGCCGACCACCGAGCCCACGACGGAGCCCACGACGGAACCGACCACGGAACCGACCACGGAGCCCCCACCCACCACCAACCCACCGACCGGGACCGGACCACCCACTGGCACCGGTCCACCCGAGGAACCACCCGGCGACGGTGGCGGCGGCGGGACCGGCGGCGGCGGAGGTGGCGCGACGGGCGGAGGCGGCGGGACCGGCTAACCTGCCCCCATGCGCAGACCGCCCTACGTCGTGCCCTCGCGCCACGACCGGGTGGTCGCCACCGCGACGAGAGCGATCGGTGGCCCCGTCGGTCGCTATGCCGCCATCGGCACCCGTGGCCTGGGCGGAGTCGCTGCCGCCCTGATCGCGCTGGGCACGGCCATGCTGGCCCTCGGGGTCTTCCAGAAGGGCCACTGCGTGGCCAAGGGGTGGTCCAACCCGAGCCAGTTCTGGCGGGCCTGCTACTCAGACCTCCCCGTCGTCCACGTCACCTCCGGCCTGGCCGACCGGTCCCTGCCCTACGCCGGCGCGGGCAGCGACCAACCCCTGGGCTCGGGACTGGTGATGTGGCTGGTCTCGCTGGTCACCCCCCAGGCCGGCACCGACGTCGGAGCGCAGCGCTGGGTGTTCCTCACCTGGGCAGCCCTGGCCGTGCTGCTGCTCGCTGTGGGGGTCCTGGCCGGGATCGCGCTCCTGCCGCAGGACCCGTGGCACATCGCCCACCTGGCGCTCACGCCGGTCCTCGTGGTCCTGGCCCTCGTCTCCACCGACCTGGTGGGCATCGCCCTGGTGCTGTGGGGCTGGTGGGCCTGGACGCGTGGCCATCCTGTCCTGGCCGGCTCGCTCATGGGCCTCGCCTTCCTGATCCGTCCCTATCCGCTGGTCTTCCTGCTGGCCATCGCGCTGGTCGCGTGGCGCGAGGACCGGGTCAGGGCCGCAGCGACCGCGCTGGTGTCGGCGGCACTCGCCGCCCTGGCGCTCTATCTGCCGGCGCTGCTGCTGGTGGGCGAGGGCATCCTCGCCGCGCCGCGGGGCTGGTTCTCGGCCGGTCCTGGCTATGGCGCCCTCGCGCTGCTGCCGCAGTCCTTCGGCTTCACCCTCCTGACACCCGTGCCGACGGTGATCTCCCTGCTCGGCTGGCTGGCTGCCCTGCTGGTCGGCGCGTGGCTGACCTTCCGCTCCCTCGCCAGACCCGACGCGGTGCGGGTCGCGGCGGTCATGCTCCTGATCGTCGCGCTGAGCGCCAAGTCGCTGTCCGTGCAGACCGGGTTGTGGCTGCTGCCGCTGCTCGCGCTGTCCGCCGTCCGCTGGCGCGACCACCTGGTCTGGGCGGCGACCGAGATCGTGCACTTCGAGGCCACCTGGCTGCACATCGGCTTCAGCTCCGACGCCGGCAAGGGCCTGCCGGGTGAGACCTATGCCCTGGCCATCATGCTGCGGATGGCCGGGTGGGCCTGGGTGGTCTGGCAGATCTGGCAGGGCCCCACCCGGCACCGACCAGGGCGCACAGCCCTCCACCAGGAGAGCGGGAGCGACGGGTCCTGCGCGGTCGAGCCAGCGCTCAGATGACCAGCAGCAGCTTGCCCGTCGTCCCGCCAGAGGCCAGGTCGGTCTGCGCCTGGGCCGCGTCGGCGAGCGGATAGCGCCCACCGATCCGCACGTCCAGCCTCCCGGCGGCCACCTGTCCGAGGACGTCGGCGGCGCGCTGCAGGAGCTCCTCCCGCTCCGCCGCGTAGTGCGCCAGGGAGGGGCGGGTGAGGAAGAGCGAACCCTTGGCGTTGAGCACCTGCGGGTCGATCGGCGGCACCGGCCCGCTGGCCCCGCCGAAGAGCACCATCGTCCCGCGGGGGCGCAGCACCTCCAGGCCGGCGTCGAAGGTGGCCTTGCCGACCCCGTCATACACGACGTCGACACCGGCTCCGTCGGTGAGCCGCTCCACCTCGGTCACCAGGTCCACGTCGCGATAGAAGACGATCTCGGCGGCGCCGGCAGAGCGCGCGAGCTCGGCCTTCTCGGGCGTCGAGGTCGTGCCGATGACGCGCACCCCCTTGGCGGCCAGCATCTGGCAGAGCAGCAGCCCCACACCGCCAGCCGCTGCGTGCACGAGCGCCGTCTGGCCGGCCTGCGCGGGGAAGGTGGACTCGACCAGGTAGTGCGCGGTCATCCCCTGCAACAGCACCGCCGCGGCCAGCTCACCACTGACGCCGTCGGGGACCGGCACCACCTTGTCGGCAGCGAGGACGACCTGCTCGGCATAGCCGGCGCCGCTGACCATGGCCCAGGCCACCAGGTCACCCACGGCGACGTCGGCCACCCCCGGACCAATCGCGCTGACCGTGCCAGCGCCCTCGGATCCCGCCACGAACGGGGTCTGCATCGGATAGGTGCCGGAGCGCTGATAGATGTCGATGTAGTTGACCCCTGCAGCCTGCACGTCGACCCGCACCTGGCCGTCACCCGGCTCGGGCACCTCCCGGTCCTCGACCCTGAGCACCTCGGGGCCGCCCTGCTCGCTGACTACCACCGCACGCATCGCTGCCTCCATCTATGGGGTTGGCCCCAGTATGCCGAGCCGCCCTGCGCGTCAGCCTCGCGGGCGGACCGCCACCAGGTTCAGCACCTGCTGGGTCAGCACGGGCTGGTCGTCCTGATTGAGCAGCTCGGTCGCAGTCACCAGCAGACCGCGATCCGGCTTGGACCTCGACAGGCGCGCCTCCACCGTCTCGGTGCGCAGCCGCAGGGCGTCGCCGGGGCGCACCGGTCGGGGCCAGCGCACCTCGTCGACCCCCGGCGAGGCCAGCGAGCCGCACCGGGTGAGGTAGTGGTCGGCATAGAGGCGCATGAAGATGCCGATGGTCTGGATCCCGCTGGCGATCAGCCCCGAGAAGGGTCCGGTCCGCGCCCACTGCGGATCCGTGTGGATCGACTGGGGGTCGTAGCGGTGCGCGAACTCGACGATCTCGCGCTCGGACAACGTGATGGTGCCGTATTCGCGCACGTCTCCCACCGTGTAGTCCTCGAACCAGCGGTCGGTCCCGGGGACCGCGAAGTCCGCACGCAGGGCACGGGTGTCACTCCAGGAGTCGGTCATGACGATCATCCTGCCTGGGCCGCGGCCAGTGCTGCGCGCTCGACCCATGTCGGGGTCGTGCCATAGCGCTGGCTTCGGATCAGCCGTCCCGCGGCCGAGTCCTCCACCAGCTGACCCATCCGACGGTCTCGGGTGGCGGACTGCTTCGCGCTCAGCACCCAGTTGGTGGCCACCTTGCGATAGGACGGTGTCGCCTCGTCCCAGAACGCGCTGGCCGCAGCAGAGGTAGCCAGCTGCGCGGCATACTCCTCCGGCAGGTCACGGTCAGCGTTCTCATAGGCATAGACGCCAGACCGGTCCTCCCTCCGCGCCTCGAACGCGGCCAGTCCCGACGGTTGCATCCGGCCCTGCGCGGTCAGCCGCTCGACGTGCGCGATGTTGACCGCACTCCAGTTGCCGCCGAGGCGGCGCGGGGTCCACCGCTGCCGGCGGGAGTCCTCGTCGATGCGCTGGGAGACCGAGTCAATCCAGCCCCAGCACAGCGCGACCGGCACCGCGTCGGCCCAGGTCAGCCCGCCATCGGGGACCTGCTTCTTGTGCAGCCCCATCCACAGTTCGGACTCGGTGTCGTGGTGGGCCGCCAGCCAGGCGTCGAACTCCTCGGCGGACTGAAAGAACCGGGCCGGTCGCTCGGGGGTGCCGCCCATCCGTCCAGGTGTGCTCACAACTGTCTTTCCTGCTCTGTCCCGGAGGAGCCGGCCTCCGGTTGCTCGGCCCACCACCGCCGCAGCTCCTCCGCGGCGGCCTCCTGCCCGATCGGCCCCTGGTCCAGGCGGATGCCCAGCAGGTGCTTGTAGGCCCGGCCGAGCACCGGACCGGGGCTGATCCCCAGCACCTCGGCGATCTCGTTGCCGTTGAGCTCTGGTCGGACCGCCGACAGCTCCTCCTGCGAACGCAGTCGGGCGATCCGCGCCTCGAGGTCGTCATAGGTCCGGGCGAGCCGTTCGGCCTTGCGCCGGTTGCGGGTGGTCGAGTCCGACCGGGTGAGCCGGTGCAGGTGGCCCAGCAAAGGACCGGCGTCGGTGACATAGCGGCGCACCGCCGAGTCGGTCCACTCGCCACCGCCATAGCCGTGGAAGCGCAGGTGCAGCTCGATGAGCCGGGTCACCGCCTTGATGGTCTCCTTGTCATAGCGCAGCGCCCGCAACCGGCTCCGCGCCAGCTTGGCGCCGACGATCTCGTGGTGGTGGAAGCTGACGCCCCCGCCCTTCTCGAACCGGCGCGTCGCGGGCTTGCCGATGTCGTGCAGGAGGGCGACCAGACGCAGCACCAGGTCGGGGCCGACCACGGCGTCCACCCCCTCGGTGCCGGGCTCGTCCTCCAGCGCGATCGCCTGCTCCAGCACCGTCAGCGAGTGCTGATAGACGTCCTTGTGCCGGTGGTGCTCGTCGATCTCCAGCTGCAGGGCCGGCAGCTCGGGCAGCACGACGTCGGCCAGGCCGGTGTCGACCATCAGCTCGAGCCCGGCCCGGGGGTCGGCGCCCAGCAGCAGGCGGCTCAGCTCGTCCCGGACCCGTTCGGCGGAGACGATCGACAGGCGCCCGGCCATGTCTGTCATCGCGCCGCGCACGTCGTCGTCGACGGTCAGCCCGAGCTGGGCCGTGAACCGGGCCGCCCGCATCATCCGCAGCGGGTCGTCGGAGAAGGAGACCTCGGCCGTATGAGGAGTGGTCAGGACACCCTGCGCCAGGTCACCCAGTCCGTGGTGCGGGTCGGCGAAGACCAGCTCGGGCAGCCGCAGTGCCATCGCGTTGACCGTGAAGTCCCGCCGGACCAGGTCGTCCTCGAGGTTGTCCCCGAAGGCCACGACGGGCTTGCGCGAGTCCGGGTCGTAGGCGTCGGCCCGATAGGTGGTGACCTCCACCGTCGTCCCCTGCCGGCGCGCACCGATCGTGCCGAACTCCCGCCCGATGTCCCAGGTCTGCTCGGCCCACCCCGCGAGGGCCGCCTCGATCTGCTCGGGCGTCGCGGAGGTGGTGAAGTCCAGGTCGGGCGACGTGCGGCCCAGGAAGGCGTCCCGCACCGGTCCGCCCACCAGCGCGAGCTCGTGCCCGGCGTCCTGGAACCTCGCTCCGAGGTCTGTCAGCAGGTCGAGCACGGGCGTCAGGTGACGCAGCGCGCGGGCCAGCAGCTCGGGCTCGGTCAATGAGGGGGACACGAGGGTCAAGCGTACGGCCCGAGCGCCCGTGCAACCCGGTCCCAGATCGTTAGAGTGAGTCAGATGAGCACCGCCCCGACTCCCCGCAGATGGCAGCCACACCTGCCGTCCGTGCTGGAGACGTCTGCCGGCGGCGTCGTGATCGACGTCCACGAGGGTGCCGCGCGGATCGCGATCATCGCGCGGCGCAACCGCGCCGGGAGGGTGGAGTGGTGTCTGCCCAAGGGGCACATGGAGCCCGGTGAGACGTGGGAGCAGACCGCGGAGCGCGAGGTCGCTGAGGAGACGGGGATCGTGGGCCGTGCCCTGCTGGCGCTGGGGACGGTGGACTACTGGTTCTCCACCTCGCAGCACCGGATCCACAAGCGGGTGCACCACTACCTCCTGGAGGCGACCGGGGGCGAGCTGTCGGTGGAGGGGGACCCCGATCAGGAGGCCTTCGACGCCATCTGGTGTCCACTCGACGAGGCGCACCGCGTGCTCACCTTCCCCAACGAGCGCCGCATCGCACGCGTCGCCTGGGACCGCCTGGCCGGGACGGCGTGACGGCCCGTCGCGGCTCGCGCAGCGATCTCGCGGTGGCCCCGCCCGCTGCGTCGCCACCGGGACCGCTCCTGACCTTCACCCGCACCGCCCTGGTGCTGCCGTATGCCGTCCTGCTGGCGGCACTGCTGCTGGCGGTCACCGTCGTGGCACCCCCTGGGTGGCTGGCCAGCCGGGCGGCTGCCGCCGAGGACCCCGTGGTGCTGGTGCAGCTGGACGACGTGGACCCGTTGATCGCCGGCCCCGGGGTCGAGGTGCGGTTGACCGGCAGCATCACGAATGCCGGTCCCGCACCGGTGGCGGTGGACAGCATCAGGGTCAGCACCGCCTATCGCGGCCTGGACACCCGCGGGGAGGTCCAGCGCTGGGCGAGCGAGGGCCTCGACCCGACGCCGATCCTGCTGGGCGAGGACGGCATCGGCGCCACGGTCATGCCTGGCTCACGCGTGCGGTTCTTTGTCGACATCCCCCCCGCCGCACTCGACCCGGGCTTCCAGTTCGCCACCTTGCCCGTGCGCATCGACGTCATCGCCCAGGCGGGCGCGGGTGGGGAAGAACCACCGCCACTGCCCGGCGGTGAGCTGCGCACCTTCCTGCCCTGGCAGGCTGCCGAGGCCGACCAGTTCAACCCCGTCGACATCGCCTGGGTGGCGCCGTTGACCCTGCCTGCCGGCGAGGACCTGGTGGACCCCGACGAATCGACCCGGGACGCTGCCTGGGACCCGGTCATCGGGCCGGCCTCTCGCACCGCGGCCCTGCTGGACGGACTGGCCGACACCAGTGCGACCTTCATGATCGACCCGGCGCTGCTCAACCCGCTCAACCCGGTCGCCTCGCTGACCGAGGTGGTGGTGCTGCCCGGTGCGGACGGCCCCGAGTCAGAGCCGACGCCGCAGGCACCGGAGACGCCGCCAGCAGCCACAGCCGAACCCGCTCCGACGGGTCAGGAGTCCTCCCGCGGCAGCGATGACAGCGGTGGCGGTGCTACCGGTGGCGATGGCAGTGACGGGACGACCGGTGATGATGCCGTGGGCACTGCGGACTCCTCAGCCGGAGCTGACAGCGGGCCGATCGCGCCAGACGAGGCAGAGACCACCTCGGTCAGCCCCGAGGACCCGCTCGAGACGCCGGAGCCGGTGATCCCGCCCACGCCGGTGACGATGCTGCAGTCTGTCCAGGAGCTCCGGCAGAGGATCGCTGAGCTTCCGCAGGACCGGGTGTGGTGGCTGCCCGTCGGCGACACCGACACCGGCGCGCTGCTGGAGCTCGATGCAGCGCCGGAGAGCATCGCCGCCCTGGTCGCCCGTCCCCCGGCGCAGCCGCTGCCCACGCCCGGACGCACCGACATGGCGTGGCCGCTGGGCCCGGGCTTTGACAATGCCGACGTGCAGACACTGCGCGCGGTCTGGGCCCAGGCAGGCGGAGCCACCGGAGCAGACCGGGCCACCGGAGCAGACGCGGCCGACGCCCGCCTGCATGGCCTCATCCTCCCGTCCGCGGCGCTGGCCGACAGCCCCCTGACCGAGCGGGCCGTCCGCCAGCACGCCTCCGGCTCACTGCTCATCGGCTATGACGAGCGGCTCAGCGGCCTCGCCGCCGCAGGCGGGCCGGAGGGCGACGGGCGCACGGTGCAACGCTTCCTGGCCGAGACCATGGCGATCTATCAGGAGCAGCCGGCCATGGACCGCAGCACGGTCGTGGCGATCCCCCGCTCGGTGGCTCCCACGGCTGCGACGCTGCAGGCACTGACCGAGGCGGTCGACTCGGCGCCGTGGCTGACCGACACCAGCGTGGAGGACCTCATGGCCAGCGCAGACGGGGACGACCCGGTCGCGGTGCGGCCCGTCGAGGCGCAGGACCCGGCGACGGGGGTCGGGACAGCCGCGACGACGGGCGACCTCACGGCATACTCCCTCCCCGGTGCGAGTCCGTTGACCTCGGAGCGCATCACCAGGGTGGAGGACGTGCGGAGCGACGTGGTGGCGGCCACCGAGGTCGTGCCCGGCACCGAGGAGGCCAGGGAGACCTGGCTGCGAGCGCTCGACCAGCAGTACTCCGCACGCTGGCGACAAGGGGGCGAGCAGTGGGCCGAGCCGGTGGAGACCGCAGCCGGGCTGGCCACCGAGGTCCTGACCGGCGTGCGGATCAACCCCACCACGATCAACTTCCTGGCCGACGAGGGAGTCATCCGCATCACGGTCGTCAACGAGCTGCCCCTGCCGGTCGAGGGGCTGCGGATGACCGTCTCCCCCGGCAACGCCCGGCTGCGGATCCTGGCCCAGCCCGAGCCCATCACCATCGGGCCCGAGTCACGGGCGACGGTGCAGTTCCGCGCCCGGGCCGTCGCTGCCGGGCAGGTGCCCCTCAACACCTCCCTGAGCACCCCCAACGGGACGCCGGTCGGGGAGATGGAGAAGACGCAGGTGCGGGTGCAGCCCACCGGCGTGTGGATCTACTGGCTGCTCGGCGGCGTCGCGGGTGTCATCCTTGTCCTCGGCCTGGTGCGCGCCCTGCGCCCGTCCCGAGGCCCCAAGAGCACCCCACACAGCAAAGAGACCCCCGGGTCCGACCTGGAGACGACGTGAGCGAGCACCCTGCGGCGACCACCGCCAACAGCGGGCACTCCTCGGCGTCGCTCGCGCGATCCAGCGCCCTGATGGCGTCGGGGACGTTTGTCTCCCGCCTCCTCGGCATGGTGCGCGTGCTGCTCCTCGCCGGAGCGGTCGGCGTGCTCAACTCTCCCGCCGGCAACGCGTGGCAGACCGCCAACACGCTGCCCAACACGATCTACATCCTGCTGGCTGGTGGCGTGCTCAACGTGGTGCTCGTGCCGGCGCTGACGCGCGCCATGGCGATGAGCCCCGAGAAGGGGCGCGACTTCACCGACCGGCTGATCACCCTGGCCCTCGTGGGTCTGCTCGTGATCACCGTGGTCTTCACCGTCGGCGCGGGCGTGCTCACCAAGCTCTATGCCCTGTCGTGGTCGGGTGAGCAGCTCGCCCTCGCGGTGACCTTCGCCTATCTGTGCCTGCCCCAGATCTTCTTCTACGGCATCTACACCCTGCTGGGGCAGATCCTCAACGCCCACGAGAAGTTCGGGTGGTACATGTGGGCCCCCGTCGCCAACAACATCGTGGCGATCGCGGGCATCATCGTGTTCACGGTCCTCTATCCGCAGGCCCGCACGATCGGCCCCGGCGCCTGGACCGGCGAGATGATCTGGCTCCTCGCGGGCACGGCGACCCTCGGTGTCGCGGTGCAGGCCGGGGTGCTGGTGTGGCCCGTGTGGCGCTCTGGCTTCCGCTATCGCCCGCGGTGGGGCTTCCGCGGGGTCGGGCTCGGGGCCGCCTCCCGGATGGCCCTGTGGATGCTGGCGATCATCGGCATCTCCCAGGCCGGCATGTGGCTGTCGACCAACGTGCTCAACCGGGCCACCGAGATCGATCCCTCGGTCGGCGGCAAGATCCTCTATGAGAACGCCTTCCTGATCTACATCCTCCCGCACAGCCTGATCGCGACGTCCCTGATCACGGCGATGTTCACCCAGATGTCGCGGGCCGCCCACCGGGAGGACCTCGAGGGTCTGGGTGCGCAGTACAGGCACGGCCTGCGCCTCCTCGGTGTGGCGATGGTGCCGATCAGTGTCGGCATGCTGCTCCTGGCGCCGGCGATGACCAGCATCCTGTTCTTCAACAACACCCCGGCAGAGACGATGGCGACCGCCTGGGTGACGATGGCCATGGTGATCGGGCTGGCGCCGTATGCCGTCTATATTCTCTCCGGCCGGATCTTCCACGCGTTCCAGGACGGGTGGACGCCGTTCAAGATGCAGGTGGCGATCACGACGGTCTCGATCGCCGGCATCCTGGTCGCCGCCTCGCTCCCGCCCGCGCAGACGGCGGTCGGCGTGGGTCTGGCGCAGACCGCCGGCCAGGGCGTCGCCGCGGTCCTCGGCATCCTCTGGGTGCGCAAGCGCCTCGGTGAGCTGCCGCTCGGTGACGTTGCGCGCAGCTATCAACGGGTGAGCGTGGCCACCGTCGCCGCGGCGATCCCCACCGTGCTGGTGGTCCTCGGCACCCGGGCGGTCCTGGACGGCACGATGGCGGCGCTGGTCATGCTGCTGGTCGGCGGACCGCTGTTCTTCCTCGTCTATGGGCTGGTCGCACACCGGTTGGGTGTCACCGAGCTCGCTGACGTGGCCGCCCCCGTGCTGCGCCGCCTCGGTCGCGGGCGCACGCGCGGCGCCGCCGCGACACCGATGGGACCCGGGGCGGGCCGCGGGGTCGCGGCCGTGGGCGGCGCGGCACCACCGAGGCCGTATGCCGAGGGGCCGGGGGCCTCTGATGGCCCGGCCGACGCGGCCGCCGACGGATCCGGCGCACCCTCGGACAGATCCGCCGGCCGACCCGCCGACGACAGTCCCGGTGAGGACGATGACACCGGGTGGCACACGGCATACGACGACCTTCAGCACGCTGAGCAGGCGTCATCAACGTGGACCACCAACGGACCCGGCCTAGGATTGGGCGAGGTCTCAGGATTTGACGACGACAGGGAGGTGTGGGGTTTGGACATCGAGCCGGGCACGATGCTGGGTCACAGGTATGTCCTGGAGGAGCTGCTGGCGCAGCGCGGGGGCGTCCTCGAGTACTGGTCCGCACAGGACGCCACCCTCGAACGACTCGTCGCGGTCACCCTGTTGCCCTCCACCGGGGACCAGGCGATCCTGGCGCACGCCGTCCTCGACGGTGCACGGCGCACCGCGGGCGTCGACGACCCTCGCCTGGTGCGGGTGCTCGACGTCGGCGAGGAGAACGGCCACTGCTGGATCGTCGAGGAGGGTCTGCCCGACGCCGAGTCCCTGGCCTCGCTGACCCACACCCACGCGCTGCCCGCCGAGGAGATCCGGCGCATCGTCGGTGAGGCGGCCATCGGGCTGGAGTCCGCCCGTCGACGAGGCCTGCACCACCTCTATCTCAACCCGCACTCCGTGCTGCGCACCCGGGACGGCAGCGTGAAGGTCTCCGGCGTCGGGGTCACCGCGGCCATCGAGCAGGCCGACGACATCGGCGCCCGCGAGGCCTCGCTGATCGACACCGCTGACCTGGTCAGCCTGCTCTACACCGGCCTCACCGCCCGGTGGCCCGGCGATGAGATGGAGGGCCTGCCGTCCGCGCGACGCCTGGCCGACGGGTCCCTGCCCGCGCCGTCGGAGGTCGCCTCCGGCGTGCCCGGCGACCTGGACGCGCTCTGCCGCTCCATGCTGGGCCTGGACTTCGACCCCTCGTCAGGTCCTCAGACCCCCGGTGAGCTGGCCCAACAGCTCTCCCCGTGGTCCTCCGACATCGTCACGACGTCCAGCCCGGGCCATTCCTCTGCCGGCGCGAGCGAGGTGGGCGCGAGCTCCACCGGCTCCCCCGACGCGGCGGACCCCAGCGCCGCGGGTGCCGCTGGAGCGGACCCCAGCGCCGCGGGTGCTGCTGGAGCGGCGGCCATCGGTGCTGCTGCAGCGGCCGGAGCAGGAGGCGACAGCGGCGCTGTCGCCGCTGAGCAGAGGGGCCGTGGCTACTTCCGCACAGAGGTCCCGCAGGAGCGTGGCGCCCGTCCTGGCGTCGGTGGCATCTCGTTCGAGCCGGACGACGAGCCGGACCTGGCGGGTCGCTATGACCGCACCCCCGACCGGGGGATGCCGCCGGGGCTGCGCGAGCGGGAGTCCGGCGGGGGTGTCGCCCCCTGGATCGTGATGCTGATCATCGGCGCGCTCCTCGCCGGTGCCGCCTTTGTCGCCTACACCGCGATCCGCGGGATGGGTGACGACACCCCGGACGACTCTGTCGCCCGCCCGCTGCCCACGAGCACCGCGGACTCCACCGACGATCCGTCGGACACGGCGGACGATGAGACCTCTGACGCTGAGACCACCACCGAGGCACCGGAGCCTGGTGCCCCCATCGAGCTCGTGGGCGCCAGCGACTTCGACTCCACCGGCGGCGAGGAGAAGCCGGACCTGACCAGGTTCGCCATCGACGACGACCCGGAGACCTGGTGGAACACCTTCACCTATCTCACCCCCAACTGGGGCGGTCTCAAGGAGGGTGTCGCACTGGTCGTCGACACAGGCGAGAGCCAGCCGATCTCCGAGGTGACGGTGGAGTTTCCCGAGGGTGACTATGGCGCCACGATCTATGTTGGTGACAGCTCCGATGACACGTCGGGCACCGAGATCGGCACCTCGGACTCAGCCTCCGGCACATGGACGGTGGCTCCGGACGAGCCGGTCTCGGGCCGCTACATCGTGATCTACTTCGACCGGGCCTGGCCGGGCCCCGGCGGCGAGGTCGTGCGGGTGTCGGAGGTCACGGCGCGGTCATGACGTCCACGCGCACCGCCTCCTGGCACCGCAGGAGACATCATCGAGCCGGGTCGGGTCGGTGACGGTGGCGACCCCTGATCTGCTCGCGCTCTCCGACAAGGAGCTCCTGCAGCGGCACAACGAGGGCGACGCCGACGCCTTCGGTGAGCTCTTCCGCCGCCACAAGGACCGGATGTGGGCGGTGGCCCTGCGCACCGTGCGTGACCCCGAGATCGCCGCTGACGCGGTCCAGGACGGCTTCATCAACGCGTTCCGTCGCGCTGGGTCCTTCCGCGGCGACGCGGCTGTGACGACGTGGCTGCACCGGATCGTGGTCAATGCCGCCCTCGACCGGGTGCGCCGCATCAAGCCCACGGCCGACCTCGCCGATCACGACCCCGTCGAGCCCCGCGACCATCACCGCAGCGTCGAGGTGCGGTTGGACGTCCGGGAGGCACTCGAGCAGCTGCCCGAGGGACAGCGGATGGCGCTCGTCCTGGTGGACATGCACGGGCTGAGCGTCGCGGAGGCGGCCCGGGTCCTCGAGGTGGCCGAGGGCACCGTCAAGTCACGATGTGCCCGTGGCCGGGCAGCCATGGCCCAGCTGCTGGAGCCGGCATGAGCCGGCGCGTGCACGTGGCAGCCGTCACACCAGATCGGCGCAGGTCCGTGGGAACCTGCGAGGCCGGTCGCACGTCGTATCCCCGTGGGGCTGATTGCAGCCACCACCCGTCAGCAACGTGCAGCACACCTGTGAGGAGGTCCTAGTGGTTGGGTCGCGTCCCGGTTCCGATCTGCCTGACGACGAGCTGGACCCCACCGGTGTCAGGGCCATGCTCGCCAACCTGCCAGACCCCGGCCCCATGCCCGAAGAGCTCGTGGCGCGCATCTCCCAGAGCCTGCTGCTGGAGCAGGAGCGGCGCGCAGAGCCCTCCCGTGAGACGTCCAGCTCGCCGGTCATCTCGTGGGATGCCGAACGCCGCCGCAGACGCCCCGGGCGCACGGTCCTGTGGCTGGGTGGGGCCGCTGCCGTCGCGATGGTCGCGACCGCCTCGGTCAACCAGCTCTTCGACGACGGGACAGACAGCGGAGTCTCGGCACAGGCTCCGGCCAGAGACGCCTCCGAGGCCGGCGGCGACGCCGGCGCCCCCGCACCAGCAGCGGAGGACCGCGAGTCTGCCGACGACGCTGGTGGCGCGGACAGTCCGGCCGAGGGCGGCTTGCGGCCTGAGGCCGAGGACGGCGTCGCCTCCCCCCAGTCCGAGGCAGATGCGGCAGGCGGAGCTGAGGTGCTGGCGCTGAGCGGCACGCTGTCGCTGAGCTCGACAGATGTCGCGGCCCAGGTGCAGGAGTGGTTGACCGCTGAGCCGGCCCCAGGAGCCGTCTCGTGGACGACCGCGCAGGTCAACGACTGCGTCGACCGGCAGGACCTGGACACCTCGCGGGCAGGGCAGGTGGTCGTGGCCAACGCGATGTGGAGCGCTGAGCCTGCCATGGTGCTGGTGGCACGCACCGACGTGGGCGGAACGGCTTGGGTGCTGACACCCGACTGCGACGCCGTGCTGACCGGGCCCGTGACGCTCGACTGATCCCTCGGCATACCACCTAGCCCGGCTAGGCCGTCGGCGCAGGGAACATCGGGCACGTAGGATCGGTTGAAGCACAGCAGTGGGGTCGACTGTCCTCAGCCACCCCCAGCCCCGACCATGCCGCACCTGGAGTGAAGTCCATGATCACGATCCCCACGCAGCCGGTGACCCCGATCGAGTCCGACGGCGAGGTGCGAGACGTCATCATCGTCGGCTCCGGTCCAGCTGGTTACACCGCTGCGATCTATGCTGCCCGCGCCAACCTGCGGCCGCTGCTGTTCGAAGGGGCCGTCACCGCTGGTGGCGCCCTGATGAACACCACCGACGTGGAGAACTTCCCGGGCTTCGAGAACGGCATCATGGGCCCTGAGCTGATGCTGGCCATGCGCGCCCAGGCCGAGCGCTTCGGTGCTGAGCTGGTGCGTGACGACGTGGTGGGCATGGAGCTGGACGACGCAGTGAAGACCGTGACCGACGCCAGCGGTGGGGTGCACCGCGCCCGCGCGGTCATCCTGTCGATGGGCTCTGCCTATCGCGAGCTCGGGCTGGCGGACGAGAAGCGCCTCTCCGGCCACGGTCTGTCCTGGTGCGCCACCTGTGACGGGTCGTTCTTCCGGGAGCAGGACATCGCCGTGGTCGGCGGCGGCGACTCAGCGATGGAGGAGGCTACCTTCCTGACGCGCTTCGCACGCTCGGTCACTGTGCTCCACCGGCGCGACGAGCTGCGAGCGTCCAAGATCATGGTCGAACGTGCCGAGAACGACCCCAAGATCACCTTCGCCTGGAACACCGAGGTCACCGCCCTCCACGGTGACCCCAAGCTCACTGGCGTGACGTTGCGCGACACGGTGACCGGCCAGGAGCGTGAGGCAGAGTTCGGCGCGGTCTTCGTCGCCATCGGGCACGACCCGCGCAACGAGCTGATCCAGGGCCAGGTCCACCTGGATGACGCCGGTTATGTCCTGGTCGAGGGGCGCACCACCCAGACCAACCTGGCCGGCGTCTTTGCCTGTGGCGACCTGGTCGACCACAGCTATCGCCAGGCCGTCACGGCGGCCGGTTCCGGCTGCTCGGCAGCGCTAGACGCAGAACGCTTCCTCGCCACGCTCGAGGCCAACCAGGCCATCGCAGAGCTCGTGCACTGACGCGAACTCTGCACTGGCACAACGCAATTCGCAGGCACGACAAACTGACCCACACCCCGACGAAAGGGACAATGATGGCCACCAAGCACACCACCGACACCGAGTTCCAGGCTGACGTCCTGGACCAGCAGACCCCCGTCCTCGTCGACTTCTGGGCGCCCTGGTGTGGGCCGTGCAAGATGGTCGCGCCCATCCTGGAGGAGCTCTCCGAGGAGTATGCCGACAAGATCCAGGTCGTCAAGCTCAACACCGACGAGAACCCGCAGATCACCGGCCGCTACGGCATCACCGGCATCCCCACCATGAACGTCTACGTGGATGGCGAGGTCGTCAAGACCCTGGTCGGCGCCTACCCCAAGCAGAAGCTGGTCCGCGAGCTGGAGGACTTCCTGAGCTGAGCCCGCGAACCATCGCGGTCCTCAGCCGCAACGCAGGCCACAACGCCCCAGACCTCTCGGGTCTGGGGCGTTCTTGCGTCTGAACTGTCCGGCATGGGCGACACGCCGTGCCGGGGACCTCACGGCTAGTGGCTCGATCCCGCGCCGAGGAGGTCCAGGATCCGCTCAAGGTCGTCGATCGAGGCGAACTCGACGGTGACCTTGCCCTTGCGACGGCCCATCGCGATCCCGACACGGGTGTCGAGCCGATCAGCAAGGCGGGCGGCCCGCTCCTCGAGCTCTGGCTGCGGCTCGCGCGGCGCCGCCCCCCGCCGCCGGGTCGGCTCGCCACCCTCGCCCAGCACCACGATCTCCTCGACCGAGCGCACCGACAGGCCTTCAGCCGCGATCCGCTGCGCCAGGCGCTCCATCGCGGCCCCGTCCGGCAGGCCCAGGAGGGCCCGGGCGTGCCCGGCGCTGAGCACGCCGGCTGCCACGCGCCGCTGCACCAGGGGCGGCAGCTTGAGCAGGCGCAGAGTGTTGCTGATCTGCGGACGCGAGCGCTTGATCCGTCCGGCGAGCTCATCGTGGGTGCAGCCAAAGTCGTCGAGCAGCTGCTGATAGGCGGCAGCTTCCTCCAGCGGGTTGAGCTGCGCGCGGTGCAGGTTCTCGAGCAACGCGTCCCGCAGCATGTCGTCGTCGCCTGTGACCCGCACGATCGCCGGGATCGTCGCGTTCCCGATGTTCTGCGAGGCACGCAGCCGCCGCTCGCCCATGATGAGCTCGTAGCCGGTCGCAGTAGGCCGCACCACCACCGGTTGGAGCACCCCGATCTCACGGATGCTGTGCTCGAGCTCCGCCAGGTCGTCCTCGTCGAAGACCTGGCGCGGTTGGCGTGAGTTCGGCACGATCCGCTCGATCGGCAGATCCGCGAAGTGCGCGCCGGGGACCGGCGTGAGCTCTGCCTGACCAGCGTCCGCCGGTGCGCCGTCCTGCGGCCGTGCTTCGTCCTGGTCCGACGCCGCCATTGCGTCCGTCCCGATGTCATCGGTCTCGGTGGGTGCCGTCCCGGCGTCGTCGGTGGCGCTGGGTGCCGTCCCGATGTCATCGGCGTCGATGCGTGCCGTCCCCGCGTCGTCGGTGCGCGTCCGGAGTAGGTCGTCGATACTTGTCTCCGAGCCAGCTGGAGCAGTGGTCACACCGTCCTGACCTGCGGAAATGGGAACCGTGGGCCGTGGGAAGAACACGTCGCTGGGCCGGTCAGCGGTGGCCGGAGCCGTCGGGATCAGGGCTCCTAGACCGCGCCCCAGTCCTCGTCGCCGCTCACTCATCTGTGCCACCTTCCTCTTGGGCCCGTGCCGCACGAGCAATCTCCTTGGCCGCCTCGAGATAGCAGAGGGCGCCACTGCTGATCGGGTCATAGGTGATGACGGTCTCCCCATGACTGGGCGCCTCGCTGATCCGCACCGACCGTGGGATGGAGGTGCGCAGCACCGTGTCGGTGAAGTGCGCTCGCACCTCGTCGGCCACCTGGGCCGACAGGCGGGTGCGTCCGTCAAACATGGTGAGCAAGATGTGCGACACCTGCAGGGACGGGTTGAGGTGCTCCTTGATGAGCTCGATATTGGTGAGCAGCTGACTCAGCCCCTCGAGTGCGTAGTACTCGCACTGGATCGGGATGAGCACTTCGGAGCCAGCCACGAACGAGTTGATGGTCAGCAGGCCCAGGCTCGGCGGACAGTCGATGAAGACGTAGTCGATGGGGTCGCCCGTGGCGGCCCGCTCATCGAGGAAGACCCGGACAGCCTTGCGCAGACGGCCCTCTCGGGCCACCATCGGGACGAGCTCGATCTCGGCGCCCGCCAGGTCGACCGTGGCGGGAGCGCACCAGAGCCCGGGGAGCGATGGGCTCTCCTGGACGACGTCTGCGAGTGCCGTGCCGTCGATCAACACGTCATAGACGCCGGCCACGTCGCCCGTGTGCGGGATGCCGAGTGCGGTGCTCGCGTTGCCCTGAGGGTCCATATCGACCACGAGGACCTTCAGGCCCGACTGGCTCAGCGCTGCGGCCATGTTCACCGCTGTGGTGGTCTTCCCGACCCCGCCCTTCTGGTTGGCGACAGTGAGCACCCGCGTCTGCCGCGGACGAGGCAGCTCGCTGAGTCGGTTGCCAGCTGGCTCCACCGCTGCGGTGTCCGTGTCGGGCACTTCCACCGACTTGCCCATGGTCTGCGGTGCCGGGGCCGTGGTTTCACGTGAAACGTCCACTTCTGGGCTGTTGATGAGGGCCGCTTCTGCCTCAGGATGGAGCGCTGTTTCACGTGAAACGTCGGGCACGCCGGCCCTCGCCGCGGGGGTCGTATCCGCCTCGTAAGCCTGGGGGGTTTCACGTGAAACATCGCGGTCACACGGCCACCCGACCGGCGTCGGAGTGGACAAGCGGCCGTCGGGTTCCTCCGACTGGGGCCATCCGAGCCGGGCGCCGTAGGCCGCGTGAACAGCCGTCCTGGCCGCCGGGGCCCTGCGCGTCAACGTCTTCATCGTGCTCATCCTCTCCCGTCACGCGCCGAATCCCGGGACCCGCGCCGTGTCGAGGACCCCGCGCTGCGTGCCGTCGACCCAGACCTGCCGGACGTGGGGGCGGCCCTGCGGGAAGAGCCGGGCTTGCGGGAGGCCGCGGCTGCCTTGACGGCAGCCTCTGTCGGGCGCACGGGACGGTCACCGATCTGGATTTCGATGAGACGGGTGGGTTCGGACATCAGCTCCTCGCCCAGGAGGGTCAGGTGTCCCGAGACGGCACCAGCCCGGCGGAGCTCCGCCTCGTCCTCGGCCAGTTCCCGCCCGGCGGTCGCACCCTTCAGGGCGATGAGGCGCCCCTCGGCGTCGAGCAGTGGGAGACACCATCGGGAGAGCTCACCGATGCGAGCCACGGCGCGGGCCGTCACGACCGGCGCGCGCAGCTTGCCCCAGAAGTCCTGGGCCCGGCCGCGCAGCACCTGGACGTTGCTGAGGCTCAGCTCCTGGACCGTCGACTCGAGCCAGGTCGTGCGCCGAAGCATCGGTTCGACGAGGACCACGTCCAGGTCCGGGCGGGCGATGGCGAGCACCAGTCCCGGCAGTCCCGCCCCGGACCCCACGTCGATCAGGCGGGTCCGGTGGGGCAGGACCGACTCCACCACTCCACAGTTGAGCAGGTGTCGTTCCCACAAGCGCGGCGTCTCGCGAGGCCCGATGAGCCCATGACTCACGCCGGTGTCGGCTAGGAGGTGGGCGAAGTGCTCGACGACGGGAAGCTGGTTGCCAAACACTTCCGAGGCCACGGGCGGTGGCCGCTCCGGGAGGCCGGGCTGCTCAGTCTGGTCGTGTTTCACGTGAAACGTTCCTCGTCACCTCTGTGTATTTGGTCAGATGTCGATGCCCGAGCTTCGTTCGCACTGGTGTGCGCATCGCTCCCGGTGGCATCGCGGCCCAGTGTGCCATCTCCGACAGACAGCGACGGCCCACCCCCGACACTGTGGGAGTGGGCCGGCGCGGGATCTTGGCCCGCGCGCCCCGGCCAGGGGAGCGCCGCGGGACCGAGCTCAGGTCTGCGGCAGGATCACGACATGCCGGGTCGGCTCTGTGCCCTCCGACTCAGACACCAGTCCGGCCGCGAGCACCTCGTCATGGACCACCTTGCGCTCGAAGGCCGACATCGGCTCCAGCTCTGCCCGCTCGCCAGACTCCTTGACCCGGGCGCTCGTGGCGCGGGCCAGCTCGACGAGTTCAGCGCGTCGCCCGGCGCGGTGACCAGCCACATCAAGCATCAGGCGGCTCCGCTCGCCGGTCTCGGCCTGCACGGCGAGCCGGGTCAGCTCCTGGAGCGCCTCAAGGACGTCCCCACCGTGACCCACCAGGGCCTTCGGTGCCGCCCCGTCCTCTGAGTCGACGATGGCCACGGCCGCACGATCCCCCTCCACGTTGACCTCCAGATCGCCGTCGAGGTCCGCAATGTCCAGCAGGGTCTCCAGGAAGTCTGCGGCGATGTCCCCCTCGTGCTCCAGCTCGGCGCGTCGACCGCTCGTCCGCTTCACCACGGGCGTGGCATCCGCGTCCGCCTCGTCGGCCTCCGTGCTCGGCTCGTCGACCTCCGTGCTCGGCTCGGCCTGCTGAGCTGCCTCAGTCACCAGCTCGCCCGCAGGTTCCTGGGCCGCCGCCTCAGCCCCGGGCGCCAGATCCTGTGCCGTCCCGTCGCTCTGCTCGGATGGGTTGTGTGTCATCGGTTCGGTGCTCACCAAAACTCCTGGGTTTGTGCGGATCATTGGGTCTGTGGGACGTGGCCACCCGGAGCACCTCGTGCTCCAGGGTGTGGCGCGCAGGGGGGACTAGCGACCCTTGGGCCGGTTGTTCTTGCTCTTCTTGCGCTTCTTGCTCTGCGGCTGGACGCGCTGGCCAGAACGCGGCACCGTGACATTGGCTCCGGTGCCGGCCTCGACGACCTCACCCTCGGCCTCCTGCGTGGCCAGCTGCAGCTTCTTCACCGGCTTGCCCTTGGCCAGCCGGCGCTCCTCGAGCGCCTTCTCCGCCGGCGAACCCGGGGCAGGCATGGCCCGGATGACATAGAACTGCTGGCACATGGTCCACAGGTTGGATGCGGTCCAGTAGACGAGGACACCGAGCGGGAAGTTGACACCCGTGACCGCAAAGACCAGGGGCAGCGCATAGAGCAGCACCTTCTGCTGGCGTGCCATGGGGTTGTCCAGCGCCGACGCCGGCATGTTCTTGCGCATCAACTGGTGCTGCGTGGTGAAGGTCGTCACCGACATCGCGATGATCAGCACCACCGCGAGGAACTTGGCCGAGGTGTCGTCACTGTGCAGGAAGCTTGAGGAGAGCTTGGCGCCCAGGACGGTGGACTCGTTCATGGCCTGAGCCAGCGCGGGCGTGAAGAAGCCAGGCACCGAGTGGGAGCCGTCAGCAATCTTGGGCACCGAGTTCAGGATCCGGAAGAGCGCAAAGAAGAAGGGCATCTGCGCGAGGATTGGCAGGCAGGAGGAGAACGGGTTGGTGCCGTGCTTCTTGTAGAGCCCGAAGCTCTCCTCCTGCATGGCCTTGCGGGACGCCTCGTCCTTCTTGCCCTTGTACTTCTTCTGGATCTTCATCAGTTCGGGCTGGATCAGCTGCATCCGTCGCTGCGAGTGGATCTGCCGCACGAACAGCGGCATCAGCAGCAGCCGGAGGACGATGACCAGGCCGACGATGACCAGGATCCAGGTCAGCCCGTTCGTGTCCTGCATCCCGATCCGGGTCAGCAGCCAGTGGAATCCGGCCATGATCGATGAGACGAGCCAGGTGAACGGCCAGAGCAGGGTGTCTAGGAAGCCCATATGGTCCTCGGTGTCAGGCGGGCATCGTCGATCAGGCCCGCGGGGTCAACAGTCAGGGGGTCAGCTGCGGCGGTTGGGGCCGCGGGTCTCGCTCGGGAACGTGGTCGACGCCGCCGTGGCTCCAGGGGTGACACCTGAACAACCGCCGGGCCGCCAACCAGGTTCCCTTCAGTGGTCCATAACGACCGAGGGCGGTGACCGCGTATGCCGAGCACGACGGGTAGTACTTGCACGATGGTCCGAGCAGTGGCGAGACCAAGAGCTGGTAGGCGCGCACCAGCCAGATGAGGGGTAGGGCGAGGTAGCCGCCGATGGTGCGCGTCTGTGTCGTCTGCGTGGTCATGCTGCCACCGGACAGGCCCGAGACAGCGCCGTGTCGAGCGCCTCACCCAGAGCACGCGACGAGGCAGTCGCCGCAGCCGGGTTGGCCCGGATCACCAGGTCCGTCGATGCCGGGACCCTGCTCAACCGGGCAGCAACCAGCGCTCTCAACCGGCGCGCCACCCGATGCCGCACGACCGAGTTGCCGACCGCTTTGGAGACGACGAAACCGACTCGGGCCGAGGGGCTCAAATCGGTTCTCTCGGCGCAGTGCACCACGAGAAGCGAGGTGCCGGCACGACGCCGCCCGGTCACACTCCCGTCGCCCCGCAGCACCGCAGTGAACTCCTGCGGTCGGGTCAGGCGGTGGTGACGCGGCAGCACAGCGCGATCAGACTCGAGAATCAGGCAGACAGCTTGCTGCGGCCCTTGGCCCGTCGCGAGGACAGGATGGCGCGACCCGCACGGGTGCGCATGCGCAGGCGGAAGCCGTGCACGCGGGACCGACGACGGTTGTTGGGCTGGAAGGTGCGCTTGCTCACGTGGTACTCCATTACCGCAGCACGGCTTGTGCTGCCTGACCTTGGTCTGGGTGGGTCGGCTGGCGGACCGGCCGCAATCGAAAGCCCACGCCGTGTTGACCCACTGGGCCACTACTCGTGGGCAGGCGAAAACGGCCGAGACAACTGGCCAGGCTCTACGCTACGGGAGACCAGCCAGTCTGGTCAAACTAGCCCGTCGAATCGTCACGCTGGCCACGGAGGCCAGGGGAACTGATC